>NZ_JACJRS010000099.1 GCF_014697375.1 Phormidium sp. FACHB-1136 | reverse complement strand
ACGGAGGTGGGGTAGGGGGTGGTCATCTCTCGGTTCTTTTCGCCGCCTCTCTAGGATAGAAGCTCAGCCCTCAGGATTGCATCTTATTCAATCCACGTTCCTAAGTACCCCTCATGCCAATCCTCTTCAGAGGATTTCAGCTCGGAGCCTTGGACTTCTAGTCCAAGGCTCCCTTAGATTTGGCCACATCATCGGGGGTATTGAGGTTGACCAGCCAAGCCGGATCCACTCTGGGAATGGCGGCAACGGACTGCTGATTTAGCCAGCCCTGAAACGAGCGTCCCCCGGCCTCTAGATAGGCCCGCCAACTGGCCCCACAGGCGATGCGATAAAACCCACACAGCGGTTCCCAACGATCCTGACTGCGCGGCAAATAGGCCATCACCGATGGGGGTAAGTTATCCAAATGATTAGCCCATTCCCGCAGTGCCGCCTCGTTTAGGTTGGGCAAATCGCAGGCCAACGCCAACACCCAGGTCGGAGCAGACTCGGCCTCCGCCGCCAGCACCGACACTGCCTGAGCCAGGGCCACCAGGGGGCCGGGACGCCTACCATCGGGCGCTAAGTCGGGGGATTCTGGCCAAATTTCAATCGTTTCGGGCAAGAACGGACGATAGCGATCCCCCCAAGGCGTCACCACATAGACGCGATCCGCGCAGCCCAACGCCACCCGGCAAGTCCGCTGAATCAGCACCTCATCCCCCCACGGAATCAGCGCCTTATCCGTCCCCATGCGGCGGCTTTGGCCCCCGGCTAATACGAGTGAAATGATGGTCACTTCTTCACAAAAATAGCCCGATAAACGGGCAACCCCTGCTCTAGGGTGACGCGCTCACGGTCGGTTTGGGCGGGGAAGGGGCTTTCGGGGAGCCAATCCTCGGCGGTGCGGGCCAGTTGGGGATGTTCGCCCAGGCGTTCCACCATATCGAGGGCGAGTTCTTCTACGTCGGACTGGATGATGATGCGGCCTGCGTTGGGCAAAAAATCCACCAGGTCATTGACCAAGGCGGGTTGCAGCACGCGGCGTTTTTGGTGGCGTTTTTTGAACCAGGGATCAGGAAACTGAATGGAGATTTGCTGGAGGGGATTGGCGTCGCCCCAGCTTTCCATTAGCGGGCGGAAGGAGAGGTTGGCGTTGCAAAACATCAGGTGCAGGTTGGAGAGGCCGAGTTCTTCCTTGCGCCGTTGGGACTGTTCCGCCAGGGGTTTACGAATTTCTAGTCCCAAAAAATTCCACTCTGGCTGAAGCTCGGCCATGGCCATGGCAAACACCCCCTTGGCGCTGCCGATGTCGATGTGCAGGGGCCGCTGGGGATGGGGAAAGACCTGGTTCCAGTCGGGTAAATCGATGGGAATCTGGTATTTTTCACTGAGTGGATTAACGTGCTGGCGCACCCGAACAACCGCCACAAGCTGACCTATTTGGTAAAACTCCAGTTTTCTATCATGCCACAGCCCCCCTTGCAGATGGTTCAGTCCCCCCAGTTGGAGCTTCAGGCTATGACAGAGTTGCCCGATATGTCTTTCTCTCAGACCCCGGATGCGTCGGATGCCCCATCGCCACCCAACACCACCCTGGCGGCAACTCCGGTTACGATGACGCCCATCTACCCACCGCCGCTTCAGCCTGGGGATCGCCTTGCCGTGATCGCCCCCAGCGGTGCCCTACGAGAGTTGGACTCCTTTAAGCAAGGACTGGATCTATGGCGCAGTTGGGGCTTTGAGGTAGACGTACCCGCCACCGTAGGTCAGAAGTGGGGCTATTTGGCAGGGCGCGATGAAGACCGTCGCCAAGCCTGGGTGGAGGCTCTGGCTAACCCCGATTACAAGGCCATCCTCTGCGCCAGGGGCGGCTATGGCGGGGCCAGGGTGTTGGAACGGTGGCAGTGGCCGGATCCCCTGCCGCCAAAGTGGTTGGTGGGCTTTTCAGACATTACTAGCCTGCTGTGGGGCTTGGCGAAACAGGGAATCGTGGGGATTCACGGGCCGCTGATGACCACCCTGGCTACGGAACCCGCATGGTCGCAGCAACGGCTCAGGGACTTGCTGATGGGGCAGCCTGTGCCCTCCATTCGTGGGCTGGGCTGGGGCGGGGGCCGGGTAACAGGGAGGCTGTTGCCCGCCAACTTGACTGTGGCCACCCACCTGCTGGGCACCCCCTACGAACCCAATTTGGACGGGGTGATTTTGGCCCTGGAGGATGTCACCGAGGCCCCCTACCGCATCGACCGAATGCTGACCCACTGGCGGATGATGGGTAAATTTCAAGGCGTGACGGGCATTGCCCTAGGGCGCTTCAGCCGTTGTGAGCCGCCGGACAACGTGCCTAGCTTTACCGTGGCAGAGGTGCTGCGGGATCGCCTGGGGGATCTGGGCCTTCCCATCGTCTCGGGCCTGCCCTTTGGCCACGATGGCGACAACGCCGCCCTACCTGTGGGGGCCATGGCCCACCTCAACGGCGACCAGGGCATCCTGGCCATTCTTTAACCCCAGCGAGATCTCCCATGGTGGCTCCCACTCTCTACGTTTCGATCACCAACCACGGTTTTGGCCATGCCACGCGGGCGGCTGCGGTGGCGGCCACGGTGAATGCCTTGGCCCCAGATGTTGACCTAATTTTGGCGACCACGGCCCCCAAGTGGCTGCTGGATGAGTATTTGCCCGTGGAGTACGAGTATCGTCCGGTGGCGCTGGATATTGGGGTGATTCAGGCGGATAGTTTGACCATGGATTTGCCCGCCACCCTGGCCAAGCTGGATCAGATTCGCGCCGATGCAGCCCGCCTGATAGCGACCGAGGCCACCTACCTCAAGCAGCGGGGGGTGAGCTTAGTGCTGGCGGATATTCCGCCCCTGGCGGTGCCCCTGGCCCAGGCGGCGGGGGTGCCCTGCTGGATGATGAGCAACTTTGGCTGGGACTTTATCTATCGCGCCTTTGGGGATGAGTTTGCCGCAACGGTGGCCTGGATTGAGGGCTGGTTTGGCCAGTGCGACCGTCTGTTTCGCCTGCCCTTCCACGAACCGATGGCCGCCTTCCCGGTGATTGAGGATGTGGGATTAACCGGGGGCAACCCACGCTACTCGGTGGCGGCACTGCGGGAACAGTTGGGTATCCAAACGCCCCCGGAACGGACGGTGCTGCTCACCTTTGGCGGTTTGGGCCTCCAGGCCATCCCCTATGACCCGCTCAGCCATTTCCCCGACTGGCAATTCCTCACCTTCGACCAAGCTATCCCTAACCTGCCCAATCTGCGCCCGATACCGCGTCAGGGGTTCCGCCCGGTGGATGTGATGCCCCTCTGCGGTCGCATGGTCTCCAAACCGGGATTTAGCACCTTCTCCGAAGCCTGCCGCCTAGGCCTGCCGGTGATCACCATTACCCGCGAAGACTTTGCCGAGGGGCCAGTGTTGGTCAACGGCCTACAAGACCATAGCTGGCACCGGGTGTTACCCCCCAACGAACTCTTCCGGGGAGACTGGGCCTTTCTGACGGAACCCCTCCACCCGCCCCGGAAAACCCTCACCTTGTCCAAGGAAGGCAACCGTCAAATTGCCGAGGCCGTGGTGGACTATCTTTTGTCGTTGGAATAATGGAATATATGGTCAATCTGTGAAATTTACGATAGAACAGATAGAACCATAAGTTTTCTAACGTTTTTCGTTACATACAAGGTGTTGTGCTGATCGATGCCCGCCGAGGGCTGGGATGTCCCAGCCTTCGGTCGATGGAGGGCACTCTGCCGCCGTGATTGGCGTTGTCTGCTCACTAGGGGCAATTCCCTAGGCGGCCTGGGCTAAGGGGCATCGACCAGAGCACAGGTCTTCTCCTTGCGTTACGAGAGCGGTTTTCACTCAGTGGCTATCTCCGCTGTCAGGGTGTTTGGGCACACCTGATGGCTTTGTTTTATCTACGGTTGTTTTTCCTATTTAAAGGACGGTTTTTGCCATGAGTCTCTACGCCGAACTCCACCGCCACCTGGGCGGATCTGTGGTGCCCCGCATCCTCTGGCGCTACTTCCAGCGCAATCGCCCCGACCTATCGGGCCAGTTTGCCGACTATGCCGCCTTCGAGCAGTTCTATACCCAGCCCCGCAAAACCCTGGCGGAATACCTCGAACTCCACACCCTGGTGGAAAGCGTACAAACCCAGGAAGCCCTGCCCTACTTCATCTACCGCCTGATTCGCGGAGCCTACATTTTTGAAAACCTGGCCTACCTAGAACTGCGCTATACCCCCTACCTGCGCACCCCAGAGCATCTATCCCAAACCCAGCGCATTGAGGCCATGGCCAACATTGTGGAGGTGGTGGGTCGCGCCAGCCAGCAGGTGGAATATCCCATCGTCACCCGGCAAATCCTCTGTATGCACTCTCGCCTGCCCTACGAGGTGAACCGGGCCATTGTGGAACTGGCGGCCCAGTATCCCGAATACGTTTGCGCGGTGGACGTGGCCGGGGGCGATGCCCAGTACGTCGAGCGCATGGAGGACTTCATCCAGCTCTACCAACGCGCCCAGCAGTTGGGCCTCAACACCACCGGACACCTCTACGAAACCACGGCGGGCTGCCATCCCCAACTGCTGCCCTACCTGATGCGGATTGGCCATGGCATTCAAATTCCCCTGCATTATCCCGAACTCTTGTCCGACCTAGCGGCGCGGGGCCAATGCCTAGAGGTCTGCCCCACCACCTACCTAAAAACGGGCACCCTGGAGGACATTCACCAACTCCGCACCGTGTTTGACCGCTGCTTCGAGGCCGGGGTAGACATCGCCATCTGCACCGACAACGCCGGACTCCACAACGTCCGTCTGCCCTTTGAATACGAAAGCCTGCTCACCCACGATGTGATCGGGTTCGACGCCCTCCAGGCTTGCCAAGAAGCCTCCTTCCGCCATGCCTTCGCTTGGCCCCACAACCACCCTCCTAGCGCCCTGCTGACGGATATGCTCCAGGGGGTCAATGGCGTTGAAGATCGCGAACCTGCCCTAGCCCCCGCCCTCGATTAGAAGATCTCCGCTGGAAGATCTCTGCGTTAAGCCGGGGACATCGAGTCCTTGGCTTGGCTCAGGTGAATGGGGAACACTCAGCGTCGGCCCTGGAGTTGCTTGGCTTGCTGAATCCAGGTACTCACCTGGTCAGGGCTGGGGCAGAGGTCAGCCCGCTGCATGGTTTTGACATGGAGGCGTTTAATCTGGGTGTAGAGCGTGGGGGGAGCACTGTTGGCCAGTTGGGCCACCGACACCACCCCCGCATGGAGCAGCAGCCCATTGTAGGTGCAGCCCACCGACGGCAGGCGGGCCAGGTCGGCCAAAATCACCCACTTGGCAATGTAGCGTTCCGGCACCGCCAGGGTTTTGGCCAGGGTTTGGCGCTGGGCGGCGGATTGCCCCTGGCGACGCAGGTGCTCGGTGGTGGTCAGCCCCAGATCAGCGAGGGCTTGGGCCTGGGGGGCACTCAACCCAGGCAGGGTTTGAATCGGAAAATTAGCCAGGGTCGTCACCGCCTCATGAATCAAAACTAGGGCTTCAACCCAGGCCCAAGAACCACACCCTAGGAGGGGCCATGGGGCAGAAAAGCAAGCTATACTAGTTTAGACAAACGGCCTACGGGATGTAGCGCAGCTTGGTAGCGCGCCTGCTTTGGGAGCAGGATGTCGCAGGTTCAAATCCTGTCATCCCGATTATCCATCTTTAGCGACTGTCACAGGGGCTATCCTCATCTGGGGTGGCCTTGGTTAGGATGGAATCTCAGTATGATAAGATTCCTCAAAAAATTGGAAGACGTTATGCGCAACCTGTTCCCCCGTGCTGGTTTATCCCTGTCCTTAGCTGGTGCTGTCGCTGGCGGGGTAATGCTCGGTATGTTTGGTCTAACTCAGCGGGCTTGGGCGTTAACCGCCGAGCAAATTGCCGAAAGATTAGCCCAAATTCCGGTGTTCATGATTTTGGATGCCCAGGGGGAACACCTCAAGGCCGTCAGCCAGACCGATGAGGCGGTACAGGCTCCCGTCGTCTTTTTAGATGGCCCAACGGCGGCGGCGGTGTTGGCCCAGGTGGAAGAAGGTGGCCAGGAAGCCCAAATCGAAGTGGTTGATCTGGGCAGTGTTTACCGCGAACTGGCCAACAGCGAGGGAATCGCCCCCCTGCTGTATTTCCCTATCCGCGACGAGATAGAGGTAGCGGTGGCCATTGAGCCCGAATTCCAGGGTGTGCCTCTCTTCATTCCGCGCCGGGGCGACAGCAACGCCTACCTGCCCTTTGTCCAGGGCGATGAGGTCTCTCTGCCGATGTTCTTCTCCCGCGACGATCTGCAAACCTACATTGACTGGGTTTTTGAAGATAACCCCGCCGGAGCCGAAGAAATTGTGGTGGAAGTGGTGTCCTTAGAGTGGCTGCTGGCCGCCATGGCCGCCAGCGAAGATAGCGCCGCCGACAACCAGTTCAGCCAGGTGCGTCTCTTCCCCTCCACCGATGTGCTGGAGTTCATCGAGACCATTCGCGAACGGCAGGCCCAACCCAATCCGTAGCGTCCCTCATCCGGCTGGTGGGCTTCCGGTCTTAGCGGGCGGGGCGAGGTTCCCTCGCCCCTACGGTGATTGGGTTGGAAATCGGGGGTTTCCAATTTGGATTTGGCATTAATAGCCATGTTCCGCCAGAAAGGCAAGGGATAACGTGTCGTCCATCGGGTTGGATGCTTGGCTGGAATGGCCCCGCAGCAGTTTTTCCACATACTTGCCCAAAATATCGCCCTCTAAATTAACGGCCTGACCGGGCTGGAGGTGGGGCAGGGTGGTTTCTTGGTAGGTGACGGGGATCACAGCCACGGAAAACCAGTCGCCGCTGGGGCTGCAATCGGCCACGGTGAGGCTGATGCCGTTAATGGCAATGCTGCCCTTGGGCACAATATAGCGGGCGGCACGGGCATCGGGCACCGTAAAGCTCAGAATCCAGGCGTTGTCGGCTTGGCTGGCGGTTTCCAGGTGGCCCCGTCCATCCACATGCCCCGTGACAAAATGGCCACCAATTTTGCCCCCCACCCGCAGGGAGGATTCTAGATTCACCCAGCTTCCCTCCGGCAGTTGGCCGAGGGTCGTCCGAGCTAGGGTTTCGGGGGAAACCGCCGCTACAAACCCCTGGGGCAGTAGGGTCTCCACCGTCAAGCAAATCCCATCGACGGCCATGCTGTCACCTAGGGCCATATCCGCCAGCAGGGGATGGGTGGGGGTAGGGTAGTGCAGGGTAAGCTGGCCGATGCCGCTGTGGGAGAGGCGACCCATGGCCTGAATCAGTCCGGTGAACATGGCAAAAACGCTAAGGATGAACAAGAGGGCCGCAAGGCCAGGTTTAGAATCGACGGGGATTGGGGCCTCCGTGATGACGCTACTTTTCAATCTAGCCCTGAAATATGGAGCCTCCTTAAAATCTCAGCTTCAGGATGGCCCATGGGGGGTAGGATCAGGGCATACTGAGTTAGCAAGATCTCCCTATCTAGGCTACCCTGAGCCGAAGCACAACGACGTTCAGTGAGCCAACCTAGGCCGCCCCGCCCACCCTGTCGGAGAAACCGTGTCCTATACCTACGGCCTAGATACTGTTTTCAGACAGACCACGACAGACTACTACTGTGGATACCCTGAGGCAGGGGGTTTATCCTGCCCATCCCTGGAGCCAAGAGGCTAAGCCAATGATTGAAATGAAAGTCGCCGGGATTGCCCTTGATGCAGTATCGCGGAGTCCTGTGATCCTCCTCCGGGACACCACAGATCGGCGACAGCTTCCGATCTACATTAGCCGTGAGCAAGCGGGGTCGATTATTGGAGCCCTAGAGGATCAGGTGTCTCCCCGCCCCCTCACCCACGACCTGTTTGTCAATTTGATTGAAGATTGGGATATGACCCTAGAGCGGGTGGTGATCCATGCCCTGCGGGACAATACCTTCTACGCCCTACTGACCCTGGCGAAGGGCGAAACCCGCCGCGAACTGGATGCTCGCCCCAGCGACGCCATTGCCATTGCCCTGCGCCTCGATGCGCCGATTTGGGTAATGGAAGAGGTGGTGGCCGAAGCCTCCATGCCCGTAGATCGAGATGCGGATGAGGCGGAAAAACAGGCGTTTCAGGCGTTTCTCGCCAACCTCAGCCCGTCGGACTTCATTCAGCGGGGAGGACGTTCCTCCACCAGCAACGACGCCTTTGACAGCTAAGGGATGCGCCAGGACATACAGTACCGATGACCTGCTTTTCTGCTGGTGCGTTGCTTCGCGAATGCACCCTACGGCGATCATGTTTCCGGTACTTTATTTAGATGCTTGCTCCTAAGCCTTTGGGCAAGTCTGGGATAGCAATTCTGGGATAGATCACGGTTCTGTGTCTGCGATGTCCATGCAATATCGGCGGTTTGGCCAAACAGACCTGCGCCTATCGGTGTTTTCCCTGGGCACCATGCGTGGGTTAGATCATCCAGGCACCTTTGAGGCAACCCTAGAGCGGGCGCTGGATCTCGGCATCAACCACATCGAAACCGCACGGGGCTATGGGCCAAGTGAGCGCTGGCTGGGAGACTGGTTGCATCGTCGCGGACGGCCTCAAAACCTGGTGTTAACCACTAAAATTCCTCCCCAGCCCAGCCGGGAGGCCATGGCTCAGTTATTGGCCGATTCCCTTGAACGGCTGCGGGTTCCCACCATCGACTGCCTTGCCATCCACGGCCTCAACACCCCAGAACATCTCACCTGGGTACAGGATCCCCAGGGATGCATGGCCGCTGTGCGCCAAGCCCAGGAAAACGGTCAGATTGGCCATGTGGGCTTTTCCACCCACGGCCCCCGCGATGTGATCCAATTCGCCATGGAGACGGGCCTCTTTAGCTTTGTGTTGCTGCATTACTACTACTTTTTTCAGCGCCATGCCCCGCTGATTGCCCTCGCCCAGGATCTCGATCTGGGTCTGTTTATCATTTCCCCTGGCGACAAGGGCGGAATGCTCTACACCCCACCAGAGGCGTTGCGGCAGGTGTGCCAACCCTTTGACCCGCTGTTTCTCACCTACCGTTGGCTGCTGAGTCAGCCGGGGATCACCACCCTCAGCACCGGGCCAGCTTGCCCGGAGGAACTGGACGTTTTAACGGAACTCGCCCACCGCACCGATCCCCTAACGCCCTCGGAAACCGCCGCCTTGGCCCGATTAGATCAGCGTCCTGCCGCCACCCTGGGAACCGACCTCTGCCGCCAGTGCTACGAGTGCCTGCCCTGCCCGGAGGCGATCCACATTCCCGAAGTGCTGCGGCTACGCAACCTCACCCTAGCCTACGATATGCAAGCCTTTGGGGAATACCGCTACCGAATGTTTGAGAATGCGGGCCACTGGTTCCCTGGGCGCAAGGCCAACCGCTGCACCGACTGCGGCGATTGCCTACCCCGTTGTCCTGAAAACCTAGATATCCCCGCCCTACTGCGCGATACCCACAACCGCCTCAAAGGGCCCGACCGCCGCCGCCTGTGGGATGACTAGGACGGTTGGAGAAGCGGGGTTTTCCCATGGGGATAGGAGTTCACTGGGCCATGGCCTCTAAAATCGTCCGTTGCACCTGGGGATGGTTCATCATAAACGTGTGCCAGACGGGCAACTGAATCACGGCATCCTGGGGCTGCATATAGGTTTCTGAAAGGGCCACCACGCCATCATTGGCCTCTTCTCCAAAGGGGCTGAGGGGGCCAGTGGGGCCACTCGTTCCGGCCACAATGGTGTAGGGGCTTTGCAGCATGGGCAGACTGGCATAGAACTGCTGGCAGGTGAGGTTGTGGCCACATTGCCCGGTAAACCACCGAAAGGGCCACAGATTCCAGGCGAGGGGGGCCAAGCGAGGGGGCTGGTTGGGGGTACCCAGCATCACCACTTGGTGCGGTGGGGCAGAGACTTGGCCCAGGCCCAGGGCGGCACGGGTGAGCACACCACCGAGGGAATGCCCCACCACGCCGTAGGGGCCACGGTGGGCCAGGGCTTGTAGGGTGTGGTTTAAGCGCTGGGCAATGGCATCGAAGTCTTCGGCAAAGGCAAAGTAGCTAAAGGGTTCGGGGTGATGTCCGGCTTGGCGCAGGCGATGTTCGAGCAGCATCCACGAAAGGGAGGTGCGGGCTAAGCCATGGATGAGCAAAATATGCATAGAATCGGGGTTGAACGGTAGGAGTTGATGGGGCAGGGGGAATCCCTAGGGGGGCCGATGACCGTGTGGATGACGGCAATCAAGGGGATGGGGTTGGGCTTGGCCATTGCCGCGCCCGTGGGGCCAATTGGGCTGCTGTGTATTCGGCGATCCTTGGCCCAGGGGCGGTGGATCGGGCTGGCCACCGGGCTGGGCGCGGCTACGGCGGATGGCTTCTATGGCGGCATTGCCGGATTTGGGCTCACGGCGGTGTCGGATCGGCTGATGGCGCAGGCTTGGGCGCTTCAGCTTTTGGGCGGGCTGTTCCTGGTCTACCTGGGCTGGAACACCGCTCGATCTACCCCGGCCACCGCAGCCGCGCCAGTGACCTCACGGGGGTTGATCGGAGCCTACGGGTCTACGTTTTTGCTCACCCTTACCAATCCCGCTACGATCCTATCCTTTGTGGCCATGTTTGCGGGGCTGGGGCTGGTCTCCGCCGAGCGCGGGCCATGGGAGGCGCAGGCGTTGGTGCTGGGGGTCTTCCTCGGATCAGCGTTGTGGTGGCTGTGCCTGAGCTGGGGCGTTACGTTTTTTAGCCCCTACCTCACCCCAGCCCGCATGATCTGGTTAAATCGACTGGCTGGGGCTGCTATCTTTAGCTTTGGCGGCGTGGCTCTGGGGGCGTTGCTCATCCCTTCCCCATAAACCTCATCCATCCACCCCATCCACCTCAGCTAGAAGCCCAGTGCCAGAAGCCCAGTGCCAGAAGCCCAGTCAACAGTGAGAGAGCAACGGTGAAACCGAGGGTGAAACAGCAGCGCAGCAGCCGACGATCATTCCTCCATGCAAGGCGTTGGTGGGGGCTGGGATTGGCCTGTGTTGTGCTCTGGCTGGGGTTTGGGGGAGTGGGGCGGGTGATGGCCCAAGGGCCGCTCCACCGATCTTCGGCGTTGGTCGCGCAATCGGTACAGGAACTCGAACAACAGAGGCGTACCCTAGAGCAACAACGCCAACAGCTTCAGGATCAGCAAAACGAGCTAGAGGGTCGCCAAAATACCTCAGAGACCAACCTGCAAACCCTAGAGCGCAGCATTGTCTATACCGCCAACCAAATTACCGAAACCGAATTTCGCCTAACCAAGGCCGAGCAAGATTTGCAACGACTGGAGGCGAATCTGCGGCAAGCGGAAACCGACTACGAAAACGTGCGGATGGCCACGGTGGCGCGGCTTCAGTTTCTCCAGCGGCAGCAGGGTAGCGAGGGCTGGGCGGTACTGCTGCAAAGTCAAGATTTCAACGAATTTCTCGACCGTCAGTATCAGCTTAAGCGGGTCTATGCGGCGGATCGCCAAGTGTTGCAAGACCTGAAGGTGAAGGCCGACGAGATTCAACGCCAAAAGGGCGCTGTGGAAGACCAGAAAAACCAGGTGGCCCTCCTGCGACAGCAATTATTGTCCCAAAAGCAACAGTACGAAGCAGAAGCCCAGGAGGAAAAACAGCTTATTTCCCGATTGCAGGAGCGGCGTTCGGCCCTGGAGGCAGCGGAGGCCCAACTGGAACGGGAGTCTGAACAAATTGCGGACCTCATTCGCCAACGGCTAGCGGCCCAATCTGGTGCGGTGCGGGGCACGGGGCGGTTTGTGTTCCCGGCCAATGCTCGCATTTCCAGCGGGTTTGGCAACCGCGTGCATCCCATCCTGGGCTACAGTCGCTTCCATGGTGGGGTCGATTTTGCCGCCCCCCAGGGCAGCACCATCTTCGCCGCCGATTCTGGCCAGGTGATTTTCTCGGGCTGGTATGGGGGCTATGGCCAGACGGTGATTATTGACCACGGTGGCGGCATCACCACCCTCTACGCCCACGCCAGTCAGATCTCGGTTCAGGAGGGCCAATCGATACAGCAGGGCCAGCCCATCGCCGCTGTGGGGTCTACCGGGCTCTCTACCGGGCCACACCTCCATTTTGAAGTGCGCCAAAACGGTAGTCCCGTTAATCCCATGGGGTACCTCTAGGGTGGCGATGGGGATCATCCATCGGCGGATCTAAGGGTGAATCGGGCGGCGACGGGCTCAGACTGGGAGGCTCGTCAGCAAAAACATCGATTACAGCAGGTTCTCGAACTGTTTACGGAGGCGATCAAGTTCGGCCTGGGAGAGGGTTTGGCTGTCCTCTTCGGGCTTGGCGGGGGAGGGCAAGGTATCGGGATCGGCGTCGGGATCCCAGTCGAGTTCTTCTACCCGGCCTTCGGGGGGAATGGCGAGGGAACCTTCGGGGACAATTTTATAGCCGTAGCCCGCGTCGTCGCAGAAGGCTTCGATTTCCGCTTGGTCCATGGCCTCCACGGTGGCCTCCGGGAAATCCTGGGCCTCTAGCATGACGGCAAATCGGGTGGCATCGTCTTCATTCTCAAACATGAGGACAATATCTTCGTGGTCAACCCGGAGGGTGTGGATGCCCTCATTGTCGGTACGGGCATTGAACAGAAGCACGTAAACCACCATAGCCAAACTACCCATCCGGTTACTGTAGGGAGGATCCAGCCTAGCCCCTGCGTTGTCTCTACCCTGGGCTAGAACTCGACTTTAAACAAGGCTTATTCTAACGGTTTGCGGGCCTTGGGAACGCCAGGGAGAAGCGGCCCACTGCATCGAGACTAGAACCTGGGACAGGTGGGAACTGGGTTTTGCTTGGGTCAGCAGCCCGTATCGCCCACGAGATCTAGGGTGGTGGTTTCACCGTCCTGTTCTAGGCGCAGGGTGGCGGCATCGATGGCCAGAACCTCTGGGTCGGGCTGGGGGGTCGTTTGGGTAATCTCTACCACAACGGTGGTGCGGCCATCTTGGCTGACAAAGGTTTGGGAGATAAACTGTCCGCCGATAATCTCCGAACCGCTGGTCTCGGTGCGCACGAAATTGACGATTTCACCGTCTAGTTTCATCCGCATCGACCCGGTGCCCGCCTCGTTATCGGCGGGCCAGCCGCTAAATAGGTATAGGCCGTCAATGCGGGAGTCGGTATCGGGGGCCAGCAGGGTGAGGCCACATCCAGCGATATCGATTTCGTCAAAGGTGAAGGTGTCTACCGAGGGAACGGCGGCGGCGACGGGGGGATCGGAGGGGGGAGTCTCCGTTTGGCAACCGACGGCTAATAGGGCTGCACAGGTTATCCAGTACCAGGGTCGCATAGGCACGAGGTCGATAAGAGGTTGAATGTCATCAATGGTATGGACGATTACACTTCATTCCTAGGCAAGTTGTGACAGAACCCTGAAGTGGATAGGCATAACGGCGGGAGTTCACTAAACTGTTGGGTGTTTCGTGGTGTGTTTCACGGGGTGACGGACATGGCGGATTCCCAAGGGCCAGAATCCGAACAGCGATCTACGCGATCTACGGCTGTGATCCGATGGCTGGGGGGGAGTTTGGTGGCAGGCTCGGCCCTGCTGATCGTGGGAGGCGGGGCGGCTTGGCGGGGTTGGGTGTGGCTTCAGAACAACCTAACGCCCTGGCTGGAGACCGAACTCACCACCGTGCTCAACCGTCCGGTGGAGTTGGGGGATTTGGAGCATCTCACCCTGTCGGGGGTGCGGGTGGGGCCATCGCAAATTCCAGCCACCGCCACCGACCCCGACTCCCTCTCGCTTCAGGGGGTGGAGGTGCGGGTTAATCCCCGCGATCTACTGCGGCGAGAACTGATCCTCTCCATCGTGCTGGATCAGGCGGATCTGTACCTGGAACAGTCGGCGGATGGGCCGTGGGTGGCCCTGGAGTTGGATTTGCCGGATCGGGATGAGACCGACCCCGACCCTTGGATTAACATTCAACCGGGTACCCTGCGCCTGCGGGATAGCCGAGTGGTGCTGGTGCCCTATGATCGGCGCGAGGATTTGGCGTTGCCCCAAGGGCAAGACCGGGCCGAAGCGCCCAGGATAGAACTCACGGATGTGTCGGGGAAGGTGAACTTTGGCCTGGGATCAGCGGGGGATAGCGGAGGCCGACGGTCAAGGATTGATCAGCTCGATTTTGAAATCAGCGGCACCTCGGTTATCGGTGGCCAAGCCCACCTGAAAGGGTCAGCCCAGTTGCCCAAGGCCACGTCACCCCTACCACCGACAGAAGGCTCCACCTCCACTCCAGCGGGCGTAACCGCCACCCCACTCCCAGAGTTGGCAACGGCTAAGGCTGGGCACTATCCCACGGCCCTGCAAGCCCTACGACAGTGGTCAGTCAGACTGTTCCAGGGCGTCGCTCCAGCGTGGGCACAGGCTCCGGCAAAGCCCACCCCCCTGCAAGTTCAAGCCAACCTGCGCGTCCAAGATCTAACCGCCACGGATCTTTTGCCTTTGGTGGAGTCCTTTTTAGCGGATCCGCTACCCGTTCAGATTCCCAGCGGCATGGTCAGCGGCGCGGTGGACCTTGCCCTTGGGGAAGACCCACCGACGGTGACGGGCACGGCGCGGGTGGAGGGAGGCACGGTAATGACGCCGGGGCTACCCGAACCGATCCAAGACATCCAGGGCGATGTGCGCTTCCAGGAACGCACCTTCATCTTTGAAAATGTGACCGCACGGCTAGAGGACGTCACCGCCACTGCCCAGGGTCGCCTCAATGTAGACCAGGGCTACGACCTAACGGGGCGGATCAACCCCTTCACCCTAGCCCAGGTCACCGAGATCTTTGGCCTCGAACTCCCCGTGGCGGCGACGGGTACCTTTCTCGCCGATGTCGCCCTGGCTGGCCCCCTCACAAAGCCCGTCATCACCACGGAACTCACCTCCCAGGGCCGGGTGGTGGTCGATCAGGTGGCCCTGGCGCAGGTACAGGCCAAAACCATCGTCCAGGGCCAGAACGTGATCCTGGATGGCTTTCGACTGCTGCCAGAGGCGGGGGGAAGCCTAACGGGTAATGGCCTGTGGACGGCTGGGCCAACCCCGCAAGTCACCTTGGCGATGACGGGGAACCAACTCCCCGCCGATGCCCTAGGCCGCCCCTACGGCCTGCCCGACACCGTGACCCTTGGCCCAGTTTCCCTAGAGGCCAATTTGGTGGGGCCGCTGGATAACCTCACGGGTCAAGGCCGCTGGCGGGCACCGATGGGCACCTATCCCAGCCAGGGGCGCGTGACCTGGGCCAATCAGACCCTCGCTTTTACCGATACCTTTGTTCAGGTGGCGGGGGGTACCGTGGCGGGGAATGGCACCGTGGCGCTGGAAAGTCGCCGCTGGCAGGCGGATGTGCGGGCTACGGGGCTCTCCCTAACGGATCTAGGGGCGGGGGTGGCCGGGGAAATCAATGGCCGAGGGGAACTGCGGGGGCCGCTGGGGGGCAACCTGCGGGCGGAACTGGAGGGCCAAGGCATTGCCCAGGCGGTGCTGGCGGGGGGCGTGGTCAATGGTCGGGGCACCGTGGGGCAGGGGCGCTGGCGGGCCAATGTGGTGGGGCATCAGCTTGCGCTAGCGGCTTTTTCGCCCTCTTTGCAGGGTACGGGACACGGTCAATTTGAGTTCTTTGGGCCTACCAACGCCCTCACCCTGGCGGCGGTGCGAGGTCAGGGGCAACTAGAACTGTCGGACGGGCTGGCCACAGCGGCGACCCTAGCGCCCCAACTGGCGGCGGTGCGCGAACCCCTGAGGGCCGACTTAGCCTGGGATGGGCGGTCGGTGCGGGTGAACCAGGCCAGTACGGCGGGGCTCCAGGCTAACGGGGTGGTGACGCCGCTGCTGACGGGGCCAGGGGCACCGGGGCTAGAAAGCTTGGATCTCAACCTCACGGCCAGGGGGGTGAATTTAGCCGCCCTACCGATTCCGGGCCAGATCGTTCCGGTGGCGGGGAGGGGCACCTTCGCGGGCCGACTGGCGGGCCGTCCAGGTACCTTCCGGTTGACCGGGGATGCCCGCCTGGATAATTTTGCCCTCAGTGAGGTGGCCTTTGCCACACCCTTGATGGGGCCAGTCTTCTACGACCAGCGGCAGGGGTTCACGGTGGATCTGCGTGACCCCAGCCAGGGAGAAATGGGGGATCGGCTGCTGGCTACCAGTCAACAGGATCCCTACGACCTGAAATTTACCCTACGCCGTGGCCCCACCCTCGCCGATGGCCATATCCAGGGCAGCGACCTCTTCGCCACCCTCACCAACCTGCCCCTGGATGATCTGCGGCTACCCCAGGGCGGCATTGAGGGAGTGGGCACCGTCAGCGGCACCATAGAATCAGCGGTGATCAGCGGTAACTGGCGCGAACCCAACCTCCAGGCCCAGTTCGACATCGTTGATCCTGGGTTGGGCTACATTACCCTGGCCAATGTCCAGCCCCTCGCCCCAGACGATACGGCAGCCTTAGACGCCGATAGCCCAGAGGGAGATGACCGCCCTGAGGACTTGGCGGTGCGCTACGGACGTCTGCGGGGCACCCTCCGCTACGCCAACCAGACCGTCAGCTTGGTCGGGGGGGAACTGATCAATGCCTCGGAGCGCAGCCGCTACCTGATCAGCGGCACCTACGCCCTGGATGGTTCCCAACGGGTCAACGGTGAGCTAGTGGTCGATAACGCCCAGATTCAGGATATTTTGCTGACCTTTAAGATTTTTGAGCTGTCGGATTTTCGGCTAAACCTGCTGCAACCGCCCGCCTGGTATCAGACGGTGACCCCCGTCGAATTGGCCAACTTAGAAACGACCCAGGTCGGCGACCGCCATGCCTCCTTTTTAGATCAACTGCGGCGCTTTTCGGAGGTGCTGGCCCTCCAAGACATCCTCGACGCCGAGGCCGAAGCCGCCGTGCTGCCCCCCTTAGAGGGGTTAGAAGGCCGCTTTTCGGGCACGGTGAAAGCCCAAGGAACCTTGCCTCGTCAGGTACAGGTGGATGTGGATTTGGCCGGATCCAACTGGCTGTGGCGCGATCCCCGCCATCCCTCCGGCATTGGCTACCGTCTGGATAGCTTCCTGGCCCAGGCCACCTACCAAGACGGCCTGATCAGCCTGCGGCCTATCCGGTTGGTCAGCACCTTCCCCAGCGACGACCCCGAAAATCCCACGGTGGCGACGGTGGAACTGAACGGCGATCTCAGCCTCAACTCCGAGGATCCAGGGGATCGCACCCTGCGCCTCAACATTGATGATCTGCCCCTGGCAGCAGTGCGGCGTCCCCTACGCATTCCCGACACCTTTGATGGCTTCATCAACGCCGGAGCCTCCCTCACCGGAGGGCTGGCCGATCCCCAGGTGCGGGGGCGGTTGGCGGTGAACGACGCCACCATCAACCGCCAACCCGTGGATGTCGCCTCGGCAGATTTCCTGTACCAAGAGGCCCGCCTCAACCTGCGGAGCAACGTCGCCATTGAGGATCAGGTCGATCCCCTTACCCTGCTGGCCAGTATTCCCCTGCCCCTACCGGGCGGCAGTTCCCTACCCAGCCAAGACTCGGTCACCGTGCGGCTACGGCTCAAGGATCAGGGCTTTGCTCTGATGAACCTCTTCACCCAGGCCGTCACCTGGGAGGAAGGGCAGGCGGAACTGGCCCTCAATGTGGATGGCTTCTGGCCCACCAATAAACCCATTGAGGATGCCCTCACCTCCCTGGTGGTGTCGGGGGCTGCCAAGTTTGACGGGGTCACCCTCAGTTCCCGGAGTTTGCCAGAACCCCTCACCAACCTGCGGGGCGATGTGGTGGTGCTAGAAGGTCAGGGCGCGGAGAACTCCGTTTATTTCAATGGCTTGGTGTTGGATTTCCAAGACGTGCAGGGTGACTTCAGTGCCGGACAAATTGCCGCCCAGGGCCAGTTCAAGGTATTGCCGTCCATCCACGATATCACCCCTGGGTTGGTGGGTCGCCCCTTGGCCACCCGCGACGATGGAGCAGAACCCCAGGATGATCGCTTCCGCCTCACCCTCGACAACATTGCCCTCGACCTGCGCAATGCCGCTGGCACCTACAACGGCAAACTCGATGGCGACGTGCGGGTGGGGGGCAGTCTCTACCTGCTAGAGCCCATTGTTTCCGGTAACCTGCGCCTCTCCAACGGCATTCTCACCCTGCCCGAATCCCAGGATGAAACGGCCCTGGTGGGCGGGGGTGGCTTTGGCAGTGCCAGCCCCAGCATTTATCAACCCCTGCCCCCGGTGCTAGAGGATTTCTCCATCACCCTAGCCAACAACGTGCGTCTGGCGATTCCCAACCTGGTGGATGTCAGCGCCCAAGGCGACCTCAACCTCGTGGGCACCGTGCCGGATATTCGGCCCGATGGTCGGATTATGATGCCCTCAGGGCGCATTAACCTGTTCACTACCGAGTTTCGGCTCACGGGCAACGAAAACTACGCCGAATTTAGCGCCAACGACGATGTCATTGATCCCTATCTGGTGGCCAGCCTCTCGGCGGCGGTGTCCGACACCCTCAGCAACAGCACCAGCCTGTCCGCCGCCTCCCCCTTCCCCCGCAACGAAGTCATCGACGACCCGATCAGCCAACTGGGCCTCACCCAAAACGGCGTCCAAACCATCCGCATTCGGGCTAATGTCAACGGTCGGGCCAGCCGCGTCATTCAGCTTCAGGGGGTAGAACTGTCCAGCACGCCGCCCCGCTCCGAAGGCGAAATTATCACCCTGATCAGCAACGAATTTCTCACCGCCCTAGAATCGACCCTCGGCAGCGTCTCCGGCGGCGGCGATAACTTCCAGGGCTTGTTTGCCTTTGCCGGATCCGCCATCCTCAACCGCATCCAAAACCTGATTGGGGCGGGCCTAAACAATACCGAACTGCGGCTCTATTCCGCTTCCCCCCCTGGGTCGCAGCAAGTGGATGTGGGCGGCGAGGTGAGCTTTAACGTCTCCCCCAGTCTGGGGCTATCGGTGCAGAAGGTCTTCACCAATGTCACCCCCGTTCTCTTTGGGGTACGCTACCGCATCACCGACCAAATCACCGTGCGGGGGATCACCAGCTACGAGCAGTTCAACGAAAACACCGGGGCCATTGTGGAATTCCGGTTCTGATGACGGGCATGATCACCGCGTCACCAGGCGTTTGTATGGCGTTTGCATGGAAAGAAAGGCTATGGCGTACTATGGAATGATAACGATTATCATTCGCTGAGGATTATGGTGAACCAACGCAATTGGGGCATAGGGTTAGGGCTAGCGGCTGTCGTGCTAGGGGGATGTGCCGTTCAAGACAGGGGCGAGGTCTCGGAGGTAGCGCTTGATCCCGCCGAGCGGCCCCAGGTGGTTGCCACCAGTGGCGTCCTGTGCGACCTGGCTCGGCAGATAGCTGAAGACACCATCACCCTGACCTGCCTGCTGGCACCGGGGCAAGATCCCCACACCTACCAAGCTCGCCCATCGGATCGGCAAGCGGTGGATACCGCCGATCTCGTCCTCTACGACGGCTATGATTTTGCCCCCTCCGTGCTGAATGTGGTGGTGTCTAGCCGTAATCCAGCCCCCAAGGTGGCCGTCCTAGAGGCGGCGGTACCCAATCCGTTGATGGGGCAGGGCCACGATCATGACCACGATCATGACCACAGCCACGATCATGAGTCCGATCCAGATAGCCACAACAGCGCCGCCGATCAGACCCATGACCACGATCAGGCCCATGACCACGATCATTCCCACGACCAGGATCATTCCCACGACCAGGATGCCGAGGCCAGCGACCAGGCCAACCCAACCCCAGCGACCTCGGTAGCGACCTCGACGAAGCATGATACTGATCTCGTGCCTGACCCCCACGTTTGGCACAATGCCCGCCACAATGCCGCCCTGACCGAGGTGATTGCCGAGGCCTTGGCCCAGATCAACCCCGATCAGGCTAGCCGCTACCAGGCCAATGCCGCCCAACTGGCCGATCAGTTCATCGTCCTAGACGGATGGATTCAGGCCCAAACAGCGACGGTCCCTGCCCAAAATCGTCGTCTCGTGACTACCCACGATGCCTTTCGCTACTTTGCCGAAGCCTACGGGTTTGAGGTCAAGGGGGCACTGAGCGGACTCAACACCGATGCCCAACCTTCCCCTCGGTCACTGACTGCGTTGGTGGATCAAATTAAAGCCGCAACCGTGCCCGCCATTTTTGCCGAATCCACCACCAACCCGGCCCTGATTCAAACCGTGGCCAACAATGCGGGTGTGGCCGTCGCCGAACAGCCTCTCATGGTAGAAGGGCCAGGGGATCCAGACAGCGTGGCTCCTAACACCCAGGCCATGCTGGTAGTCAACACCTGCACCATCGTGAATGCCCTGGGGGGCACCTGCCAACCATCAGAGGCTCCGCTGACGCCCTAGTGCCCTGCTAAGGTTCAGAAATACCCCCCTCAGGTCGATAACGTTGATTCAGCCTGTGGCTGGGCTACAGAACTGGCTTTAGAGTACTCCATGGAAATAACTATCCCCTTGCCATTGCTCTTGGCCTTCACCCCTGCCCCTCTCCCTCAGGGAGAGGGGTTCTGAATCTGGCTCCCCTGCTCCCTCAGGGAGAAGGGATGCAGGGTGGTTTCATACCAGCGAAGAAAAATGAGGATGGATTGAGATGTTATTTTGCCCCTCAGCCCATGGTTCTCATAGAGCAATTAAAGCAAATTCCAGATCACC
>NZ_JACJRS010000098.1 GCF_014697375.1 Phormidium sp. FACHB-1136 | reverse complement strand
TTCGGATAAGAAGCGCATTGTTGATTTTATCAGCAAGGGAACTGGTGATAGCTTTTTCAGTGTCCTCCATGGATTCTACGAAGAAGTGAAACAGGAATGGGTTGGAGAAGGTAGACGGATCGAAGACTTTGAGCAGACTGGCCCTAAGATTCTTATCATTTTAGATAATGCAAGTATTCATAAAAAGGCAGAGATTCTAGAGAAGATAGCGAAGGAGATGCCCAACATTGTTTTAGAATTTCTGCCACCCTACAGTCCGAACTATAATTTAATCGAGTTAGTTTGGCACTCTGCAAAGGAATTCATTGCCAATCGTCTATTTGAGTCGATTGAGGATCTAGAAGCACTTGTTCATAACCTGTTGAACGAAGGACAGCTTGTCATCAAATGGGATCGCAAGATCAAAAACAAAGGAAACACAATCAATGCAATTTAAATGCATATCAGCTTGCTCGGCATTGGTCTTGAGTGAGGCAAGCCCAAATTTTCACCCTGCTGCAATCGCCGCAACAACACACCTGTTTCTATCCGTACTTCTTGGCTAAAGGGAGGGGTTTTGACTTCTCCATGAAGCCAAACCAACGGTTTAGCTGTTTCGTCCATACGTCACTCATATCATATCTGATATATTAATATCCGTTGGCGCATCCCAATGGTGAAGTGCAGCGGATTGAAGGAAGCCGTTGGTGTAGTGCAAGGCGATTGGCAGCCGCTGGCCGCAGATTTGAATCCGCGAAATTATCATCAAGTCACATCCGTATGGGCAAACCCTAACTTCCGGCTCCACCCCACCTAGGGACGTGGCCGCAGAGCAACCTAGGATTGGGCCGCATTACCCTAGCTAGAATAGCGTTACTGTAATCGGGGTGGTAGGGATGACCATGGATCTAGACCAGGGGAGCCAGCATCTAGGGCCACGGCCTGTCCGACGCATTCTCAAAACGCGGGTGGATGCCACCAGCTACGAAGATGCCTGCAACCGTATCCAAGCCTGGGCTAAGACGCAGCGGTCTTGCTATGTGGTGGCGGCCAATGTCCATGTGGTGATGACCGCCTATTTTGACGCTGCCTATCAGCAGATACTCGACCAAGCGGCCCTCGTTACCCCCGATGGAATGCCCTTAGTGTGGGGACTGCGGCGGCTGGGTGTGGCCCAGCAATCGAGAGTCTATGGGCCAGACTTAATGCTGGCCTGGTGCGAACGGGCGGCCCAGACAGGCATCCCGATCTATCTCTATGGCGGTACTGAGGACACGTTGCAAAAGCTGGTAGTCTCCTTGCAGCGCCAATTTCCTGGCCTGCCCATCGCCGGAACCCATGCCCCTCCTTTTCGATCCCTATCCCCCCAGGAGGAAGCCAACGACGTAGCCCGCATCCATCAATCTGGGGCTAGGGTGGTCTTTGTTGGGTTAGGTTGCCCTAAACAAGAACAATGGATGCACCGCCAACTCGGCCAGTTTCCTGGGGTGATGATCGGCGTTGGTGCCGCATTCAATTTCTTTAGTGGCGAAGTCTCCCAGGCTCCCCGCTGGATGATGGCTCTGGGCCTAGAGTGGATTTATCGTTTTAGCCAAGAACCTCGACGACTGTGGCGACGATATTTGCTGAATAATCCCCTCTTTGTGCTGTTGTTTGGAGTGCAACTATTGGGGGAAGTTGTAAGCAAAAATCAACATCCTACGAACGACAAGCCCTAGTCATTCTCCTAGAAGGTCATGGGCGCGATGGGTTCGATAGTGGGATCATAACCGCCGATTTGGCTGGTTCGCAGTACCCAGGCAGACGCGCCGTATTTTAGGAACTGTTGCACCACCACATCGCTGGCTTTGCGGGGTAGCACCGTGCGCCAACTGCCTAGGCCCATCAGCAGGTTGCGGAGGGGTTCGTCTTCGAGGGAACTGCCGAGGTTGAATTCGTTGCGTTCCCAGTCGGGGCGGGTGTTGCCGAAGGGTTGGAGGGCGCGTTTGAGGGATTGGCCAAAGGCAACCATGCGGTCAAAGTCTTGGGCTTGGTCAGGGTGGCGTTCGGCCCAGAGTTTGAGTTCGGCCTGGTGGCCTTTTACCCCTTGCACCAGCCCTTGCATACTGGCAAAGAGGGCCTGATTGGAGTCTTGGGAGCAGTTGTTGGAGGGGCCGACGAAGGTGCCCCCGGTGCCGTCGCCGATGCGGTAGCGGGCGGTCATGGCTTGAAGGTGGGCTTCCATGCGTACCAGGAGGGACAGGCGGGTTTGGTCGAAGTCGTAGGTGCGGCTGAAGGCATCGAGCTTGACCAAAATGTCGCAGGTGGGACGGTTGCCCAGCCAGCCCCGCTGCCGATCTCCCTGATAGCGCGACCAGTGCAGGGTGCCTGCAATCAGGCCATCAATGTTGTGGGCGTAGACCTGGTAGTAGCGAATTTCAAACCGTCGCTCGTCGGCCAGGGGATCGTGGACGACCTCGGCCCGTCCGTAGGCAAAGTGGCCAAAGAAAATCGGGCTGAAGGCGGCGGGTTCCTTCTTTTCGCCCCCAATGCCGCCGTAGGTGTGGAGCAGCAAGGCCCGATCCCCCACCTGCCACTCGTCGATGGCGGCGGAAATTGCCTCCGGTCGGCCATTGTCGCGGCGGGTGCAGAGCACGGAGCCGACCTTGCCCTTTTGGTGGGTCACATCGGCCCAGGCTTCTTTGCGAATGTAGCGGTAGGCCGTCTTTGCGCCGCCAAACACCACCCGATCGGGCTGGAGCCGAAACAGGGAACGTGGCCCCCAGGCTTGCACTACAAAGGTTCCCGTGGCATCGGGGGCACCGTAGATGTACCAGCCCTGTTCGTTGTGGGGCGAGGTCTCTAGGCCGTTGGTGGTGGAGGGATCGCTGCCGTACAAATCCAAGTGGCTGGGCGCAGGGACGCGCACCTCCTCGGTGGGGCCATCGAAGGCGCGGCTGGCCCGGTTGAAGTGGCGCACCTGGAAGCGATCCGTCCCCGGCACCGGAGCCACAAACTGCACCAGGCCGTAGTAGCGCCCGGTCACTTCCATGGGTTGCCACCGAATCCGCAGGGTGATCTCCCCGTCCTCCCGCTGCACCTGGGGATCTTCCACCGCCACGATCATTTCGTCGTCGGGTAGAGAACCCGCCAGGGATTCCAGCGGATCGACCCGCAGCCAGTGGTTCAACCGCACGGGATGGATCGCCCCACTCTGGCGGCTGCTGTATTCCACATCGGCACTGAAGTGGACATCGCGGGTGGCGGCCTTCACAAACCGCTGCACGAGGGGGTCTTCGGCCCAGCGCAGCTTCACCACCTGGCCGATCAGATCCGCCTGTTCCGCTGGGGCGTGGTGAATTTCGTAGTAGACGCCGCCGAAGCGATCCGCCTTGGCGGGGAGAATCAGCCGTCCCACCCAGTCGGCGATGGGCACGTAGCGGCTAGGGTCGGGCCGTTGCGCCAGGGGATAGCTTTGGGACTGCACCAGGGCATTGGCGCGAAAAATGTCGTAGTGGCTGGGTTTGCGTTGGTTAGCCATGTCTTCCCCCAGCACCAGATTGCCCTGCAAAATGGCGTTGATGGTGTCGATGGTTTGCTGAAGGGAACTGCGGCCATCCTCCAGAATTAGGTCGGGATCCAAAATGCCCCCCGGCACTTGGTGCCCCACTGGCCCCATGGGAATAATGGAAATTTTGCCCCGCCGTTTGGCCCGGTTCCAGTAGGAGAGGGGGAAAAGCTTCCAGCGGCCAGGGAACATTTTGGGGCCAATGCGCTCCACCGTGTCCTTTTCGCCCACCAGGTGGTAGAGGTGCTCTAGCTTCAGCAGGTTGATGTTGGCGCTCATCACGCCGCCGAGGGAAATCACATCCACCGGAGCGCCCAAGGCTCGTTTCAGGTAGGGCGCACTAGCGCAGGACATCTGCCCGCCGCCGCTGTAGCCAATGAAGGTAATGGGAATGCCGCTTTCGAGGGGATAGCCGTTTTTCACCAGGCCGTTGTAGACCACCTGGGCCATGCCTTGGTTGTAGAGGGGGCCATAGCGCTTATCGGCGGACACCCCCACAATCAGCACGTTGCGAATGTTGACCAGCAGCCCCAACACACTGGCCGGATTCGCAAACCGCAGCTTATCCGCATAGCGCCAGAGGAAGGCCAGGGGGCGATCTTCGTCGAGGGGGGCGTTCATCACCGAGTAGGGCATGATGCCGCGCACCAGGGCCACATCGGCGGGCAGGGTGGGGGCGAGGGTGTCGAGAAATTCCTCAATGTCCGGCAGATACTCGAAGGTAGACTTACCGATGCCGTCCAAATACACAACGTAGCGCGAAAAGGTCTGATCCGGAGCCGGAGCCTGGGCCAACTCCCCGGCGTTGACGGTGGTATTCACGTCGTCCTCGTACCAGCCTGCCCACCAGCCCAGGGTTTCTAGCGGAGCCAGCAACCCCGCCACCACCAGCGCCACCAGGCCCACCCAGGCCAAGTTCAGCACCCACTGCACCAGGTCGGGAAAGGTAGAAAACCAGCCAAACCACCACTGCCGCAGGGGCCGCAACAGCACCAGCATCAGCAGCGTTAGGGCCACCATCGCCAGCACCCCTAGGAGGGTCTTGACCGTAGCCCCCCAGCTCCGCTCCTTGCTGATGGTTGCATCGGCAGCGGGCAAGGTCGTGCTAGACACCGTCGCCCCCGATCCCCCACCGCCAGCCATCGCCATCGCAGGTGGATCATTCCCTATCCCCGCCCCCACCCCATCCCCCTGGTTCAGGGAGGCCATGCGCTGGTTCAGTTCCTCCTGCCAGCGGGCCGGAACCTGATCCAGCCGATCCTGCATGGATTCGCTGAGTTCTCGACGGCTGGTAACAAGCTCTACCCCGGCGGCACGGTTGGCCATGTTTTTGCCCAGCTTGGCAATGGGGCGGCCCACAGTATTTTGCAAAATTTGCAGCAGCACCCAGCCCAGCCCCACATAGCGGAAGGCATCGCTAATGGGCAAGTTGGTCACTGCCCCAAAACCCACCACCATCGCCAACAGGTGCCAGATGGAAAGCACCGTCAAAATCGGCACCCCCAGGTAGGGCATGGCCCCCAAAAAGCTGAACAGCAGGGGCGCGTAGGCCACCCCCAGCACAATCACAAGGTAGCTGGGAGGAACGATGGTCGCTCCCGGCAGCAGCGTCACCAGCCAGGTACTCAATCCCAGGGCCAAAAAGCCGCCCGTAAACAGCAGCGCATTAATCAGCAGGCTTATCGCAAACCGCGACGGCCTCACCTGGTTGAGAAACAGCACCACGCTCTGGCCAATGCCCTGGGAAATCCCTGCCAGCAGTACGATGATCAGGGCCAAGGTCAGCCCGTTCGGCACCGTGGTCGCAATCCGAAAGGCCTCGCCATTGAGGGCAAAGATGTAACCCAGCACTTCCCAGATGCGATCCAGCATAAATTCCCCTCTCACCTGTGCTGAGATTCTACATCTCTGGGGAAGTTCCGTTGGTCTGTAATGTCGATCCCCTCAGCCGTACTGCTACCGTTTCTCAACCCACGGCAGGCTAGGCTCTTGCATAGGATGGGTTAAGGACGCGGAAAGCCGTTTCGGGTTCCGGCCAAGGTTGGGCGATGGGGACTGGTCTCTAATTCACTGGTGGCCCGTTCAAAACCTCAACCCAGGGCCGTGTTCGGATCAAGCTTGGGCGGCTTTGGTGGCAGCAAATTTGGTCGCCGCGTCACTGAAGCCAGGGCGATCCAGAGGTTCATGGTTAGGGCCAGATCTAAGTCCTAGGGCATAGTAGAGATAGCCTGGGTAGGCGGATGGGAACGGTGGTTCTGCTAAAGTCGCCGCCCAAGGCTGGCTCGTTGATGCTGGAGGTTGTCCGATGCCCGATGCCCTGATGTATCAGGAAGAGATGTATGTGGTGCTGATGCCCGGTGAGGCGGAGTTTTTTGCCACCCCCGATGAACTGCTGGCCCAGTTGACAGATTTGCTGGCAGAACGGCAGGCAGATTTGCCCCGCGACTTGCAGAAATTTAGCACCGTGGCAGAACAGGCGAAGCACCTACGAGATACGGCCTGTGAGCTGGAACTGAGACCGGGTGAAACCATGCAGTGGTATGTGGTACGGCTAGAGAAATCGTGATTCTACGCAATCTGCCAAGCGGCTTCAAAGAAGTTCAGCTCACAGACCATGGCGTAGCGGTAGGTGCTCTGGGTGAGATCGTGATCGGCGGCTTGGGCGTTGACGAGTTCCTCTAGCTGCTGGGCCAGGGGTTCAAATTGGTCGCTGCTGTAGGTGTCAATCCAGGCGGTGTAGGGATGAGATTGGGATTGGTTCTTTGCCAAGGATTGCCCTAAAAAGGCGTAGAGCCGCATACAAGGCGACATGGCCACGGCGGTGGTACCTGGATCGGCACTCCAGGCGGTGTTGAGCAAAAAGTCGGTATATTGCCGAGTGGCGTGCCCCGGTGCCACAGTGGACAGATCCACGCCCCACTCCTGGGCATAGCCGCCATGGAGATTCAACTCCTCCAGCACCCCCGCCGTGAGCCCGTGAAATACCTGAAAAATCTCCCAGGTGGGAGCCTTAGCCGCTGCAATGCTGTAGGCTCGCGCAAAGGCTTCCAGGAAAAAGGCGTCCTGCCCCACATAGTAGGCAAACTTGGCCCGATCTAACGATCCATCACCAATGCCCTGCACAAAGGGATGACCGAGTGTGGCGCTGGCGAGATCTTGATTGGCCTGCCAGAGGGCTTGGGAGAGGGTGATCAGGGTCATAGGGATTACGACTTACAGGTTGGGGCACACGACGGCACGCACGTACATCCAGTATCGTACTTTCCCCATGCCACGGCTGATCATCGCCCTTGCATTGGCAGCGTTGTCTGGAGAAATTCTTGGTAGGTATGTTCCCGTTCTAGGATGGCCGTCGTTTCCGTCAAGCGATAGACCGACGGGGGCGGTAGGCCATTGAACCAGCTATAGGTGACATCAACGTAGTGGCCCATGTTCTCCATGACCAGGCGGTCGCCCACCTGAAGCGGTTGTGCAAATTGGTAATACTCCTTGGAATCGCAGGTGGCGCAGGACAAACCCCCAATGCGGTAAGTACGAGCACGGGCTTCGTCAGGCAACTGGGCGTAGTCTGCTGGAGAAACGTAGGATGCGCCTGTAATCGTCAGCGGCAAATCAGCCAGCAGTGACCCAATCAAAAAATCATTCAGGTGGGAACGGAAGGAGCAGTCGATAATGGCCGTGGCGATGCCGCTGGGGCGCACGATATCCCGCACAGTAACGACCAGTTGCCCCGACTCCCAAAACCAGGCGGCACCGGGTTCTAAAAATAGCTCTAGGTGAGGATAGGCTTGCTTCAGATCAGCGATGACTTGGCCCAGACACTCATCCTCGTAGTCCTCAGCGGTCATCAAATGGCCCCCGCCGAGGTTGAGGTACTGCACCTGGGAGAGCCAATGTCCGCCCTCTTTTAGCAAAGCTTCCACCACCGGGGCCAAGTCCGCTGCGCCGTTTTCGCAGAGCACATGGGCGTGCAGGCCAACGATGCAGTCCGGCAAGGTTTGAGGCAGTTCCGCTAGGGGCACCCCAAACCGACAGCCCTTCGCCCCAGCATCATAGTCACTGTGGGAGGAGACCTGCACCAGAGGATTCACCCGAATGGCCGCCGCAATGCCCGCTTCCGCCGCCCTGGAGCCAAACTGCGCCGCCTGACTAAGGGAATTAAAGGACAAATGCCCCACACCCTGGGCAATTTCCTCCCACTCTTCCTCAACAATGGCAACAAAAAAGCCATGGGCAGGTACGTCTAGAAAAAGTTTCTGCGCCAGCCGCAATTCACCGATAGATCCTACTTCAGGCATCAGACCCGACACCTCCGACAGCACGCCCAGCCCCGCATAGGATGCTTTCATCGCCAGCAGAGGCGTGAATCCGTAGCGTTTTCCCAAGGACTGAATCCGCGCCGCATTCGCCTGTAACCGGGCTTCGTCGTACACCAAAGCCGGGGTGGCAAGGGTCTGGAGGGCAGGGGGGAAGGACTTCAGGGCAGACATTCGGCAGAGTAATGGGTAGAAGGGTTTCAGTGTAAGGGCTTCAGGCTGGGTCGAGCTATCTTCACCATGACTCAGACTAGAATACCAGTATCGTCTTCGTGCCCACGAGGAAGCCTGATTACGTTTGAACGAATTACCTTTGACCGAGAAGTTATGGGGGGCCGTGCCTGCATTCGAGGGATGCGGATTACGGTTTCCCTCGTCCTGAGTCTGCTGGCTAATCGGATGACTACCCCGGAAATTCTAGACGCCTATCCCTATTTAGAAGCAGAAGATATCCTGGCCTGTCTGGAGTATGCAGCCTTTTTAATCTCTTAAGGATTTTATTGTTATTCCCACAATTCAAAAAACAATGAAGAAGAACAATTTATCCGAAATCAAAAAAATGTATCCTAAGTCCATCTCTGACGTTGAGCTTCAACGAATTGCAGATGCGATTCTTTATGTTAGAGATAACATGATAGATAATTGTCCACCTCATCAAACTTGTTTCTATGTTTCTTATATGGGTTGCCGTTTAATCAATAGGAAAGACTTTGGGATATCCCTGACTAATTTGAAACTCCGAACTGGTGTTAAAAGTACTGACGGCACTCCTTGCATAGAATTAAACGCCAAATGCAACCCAGAACATTGGCATTGTGCTATTTTTAGAGCTGAGAACAATAACACTTCCCCGTCAGAAATTATAGATTTTAATATTGGGGCTATCTGTAGAGCTTATATTGAGCAAGGAGGTGTTTGGGATCGGGAATCGTTGCCCGAGTGGATACGACTTAAGACCTCTGAGCAAAACAAATATGGGATTTGGTACACAACATTTCCACTAGCGCTTGTAAATATCAGGCAGCAAGAAATTCAATCTTGCATTCCTATGGCAGAAGAGCTTGCCAAGAGAGCGGCCAATATCTTAAAGACTTATCGTGACTAATGAAACTTGTGTAACCAACGGATCGAAGCCGTATTGGTGAAGGCGAAGCCTATCTTTCTAGATGGGAGATTTAGATCGAATAGCATCACCCCAACAATTTCTGAATTTCTTTCCGAGTTTCAGATTCCTCAACAAACTCTGTATCTTTCCCTTCTAGAATGGCGTTAGCAAGGCCAACCTCTTCTAGGGCATCCAGAATAAGCTCGTAGAACACACTCCGTTTTTGCTGCATTAGCTCCACCAAAACCTCAGTTAGAAGTTCCTTTGTTTTGGCATCGTCTAAGGTGAGTTGCATAGGGATATGGCATCTATGGGCTAAGTTCAGGATACTGCATCTGCTTTGGTTGGTGATATCGAGCATCAACAACAAAAAAGCTGGGCCTCTGCAACAGAAGCCCAGCTTGGTAATGGAGTGCCCCGATTTCGTAAAACCGGGGAAACCTTTGGTTGGTTAGACCTTAGTAGTCGAAGTCGCCGCCCATGCCAGCGCCAGCGGGAGCGCCTTCCTTGGGTTCGGGCTTATCGACGATGATGCACTCGGTGGTGAGCACCATGCCAGCGATGGAGGCCGCGTTTTGCAGGGCAGAGCGGGTCACCTTGGCGGGGTCAACGATCCCGGCTTCAAACATATCGACGAATTCGCCGTTGGCGGCGTTGTAGCCGACGTTGAAGTCCTTCTCTTTGACGCGCTCGGCGATCACGGCACCGTTTTGGCCAGCGTTTTCGGCAATCCGCATCAGGGGAGCGGCCAGGGCGCGGGCCACGATGGTAGCGCCAGTGTGCTCTTCGGCGGTGAGGTTGCCGTCAACCCAGGAGAGTAGATCGGGCACCAGGTGGGCCAGGGTGGTACCGCCACCGGGGACGATGCCTTCTTCCACAGCGGCCTTGGTGGCGTTGATGGCGTCTTCCAGGCGCAGCTTGCGATCCTTCATCTCGGTTTCGGTGGCGGCACCGACTTTGATTACAGCCACACCGCCGGACAGCTTAGCCAGACGCTCTTGCAGCTTCTCTTTGTCGTAGCTGGATTCGGTTTCTTCGATCTGACGACGGATTTGCTCGCAGCGGGCCTTCACATCCTTCTCGTTGCCTTCGGCGACGATGGTGGTGGCATCCTTGGTGATGGTGAGGCGGCGAGCTTGACCCAGCATATCCAGCTTGGTGTTGTCGAGTTTGAGGCCAGTGTCTTCGGAGATCACCTGACCGCCGGTCAGCACGGCGATGTCTTCCAGCATGGCCTTACGACGGTCGCCAAAGCCAGGAGCCTTCACAGCGGCCACGTTCAGCACACCGCGCAGACGGTTGACCACCAGGGTAGCCAGGGCTTCTTTTTCGATGTCTTCGGCGATGATCACCAGGGGACGACCGGAGCGGGCCACTTGCTCTAGCACGGGCACCAGGTCTTGCACCAGGGCGATTTTCTTGTCGGTGATCAGCAGGTAAGGCTCGTCGAGGACGGCTTCCATGCGCTCGGTGTCGGTGACAAAGTAGGGGGAGATGTAGCCCTTGTCGAAGCGCATCCCTTCAGTGATTTCCAGCTCGGTGGTCATGGACTTCCCTTCTTCCAGGGAGATGACGCCCTCGCGGCCCACCTTATCCATGGCCTCGGCGATCATCGCGCCCACTTCTTCATCGTTGCCAGCGGAGATAGAACCCACCTGGGCGATGGACTTGGAATCTTCCACCGGACGGGCGTGCTCAGCGATTTTGTCCACCAGGAAGGCGGTGGCTTTGTCGATGCCGCGCTTCAGGGAGATGGCGTTGGCACCCGCAGCCACGTTACGCAGACCTTCTTTGACGATGGCGTGGGCCAGCACGGTGGCGGTGGTGGTACCGTCGCCAGCGGCGTCGTTGGTCTTAGAAGCGGCCTGACGAATCAGCGCTACCCCGGTGTTTTCAATGTTGTCTTCCAGTTCGATTTCCTTAGCGATGGTCACCCCATCGTTGACGATCTGGGGTGCGCCGAACTTCTTCTCCAGAACCACGTTGCGGCCTTTGGGGCCAAGGGTTACAGCCACGGCTTCGGTCAGAATGTCCATACCCTTTTCAAGGGCGCGACGGGCATTTTCGTTGTAAACGATGCGCTTAGACATAAACAGAGTTCTCCGAAAATGAGTAGGAGGAAACGAAAAATTCGTAGGGTGCATAACGCTCAGGCGAGGCTATGCCAACGCGAAGCAATGCACCAAAGCTGGTGGGCGATGTCCACCCAATGGGGTTTAGCCCAGGACAGCCAGGATATCTTTCTCGGACAGCAGCACGAACTCTTCGCCGCCTAGTTTGATGTCGGTGCCCGCATACTTGGAGTACAGCACCTTGTCGCCAACCTTGACCTCAACGGCCAGACGGTTGCCCTTGTCGTCGGTTTTGCCGGGGCCAACGGCGGTGATTTCGCCAACCTGGGGCTTTTCTTTGGCGGTGTCGGGTAGCAGAATGCCGCCAGCGGTGGTTTCTTCAGAAGCGCTGACTTTGATCAAAACCCGATCAGCCAGGGGCTTAACGCTGGATGCGGCTAGGGTGATAGCGGCCATACAAAAATCTCCGGGATTTAGCGACGTACAACGAACGCCTGAGCGAATCTCTCGCCTGCTCAGACCAAACGGGAACTTAGCACTCTCAAGCTCCGAGTGCTAATTTACGTTACTTAAGGGAGCAATAGCAACAAAGCTCACTGTACGGGTTCCCGAACTGGAGGGGATAGGGCAACCCAGCAAGCTGTCGGCCCATGGGTAAAGAACTGTGATTTAGGAAACTCTTGGGGTTATGGCAGGAGAGCAAAGGCTTCAGCGGGGGGCAGTTGCAGCAGCGTCAACAGGCCATCCACAATGTATTGCACCGCCAGAGCTGCCAGCAAAACGCCCAGCACACGGGTCACCACATTAATGCCAATTTGCCCTAGCACCTTGGCCATGGGGCGAGATAGCAGCAAAAACAGGTAGCACAGCAAAATGACAATCGCCGCCGCTGCCAGCACGACGCTTAACCCTAAATAGTAGTTGGTAGATTCCCGTGAGAGCACCAAAATGCTAGCCAAACTGCCGGGGCCAGCAATTAACGGAATGGCCAGGGGAAAAACGCTCACATCCCGGCGAGACTCGGCTTCTTCGGCTTCGGCCTGGGTTTCACGCTCTTGGTGAACAAAAATCATGTCTAGGGCGATTTTGAAGAGTAACACTCCCGCCGCCATTTGAAAGGCTTGCAAGCTAATGCCGAGGTTATGCAGCACGTAGGCTCCCGTTAGCCCAAAGGCCAGCAAAATAACCGCCGATACGACCACTGCACGAATGGCAATTTGAGACTGTTCTTCCTCGGATCGGTCGTGAACGAGGGCTAGATAGAGAGGGACTAGACCGACCGGATCAATTACGACAAAAAGGGTGAGAAAGGCCTTGACAAACAGCGGCAAAATAAACGGCATAGCAGCATCGGAAGAACTGCCTTCAATTTAGCGCCAACCCAAGCAAAAGAATAGTCCCAACTCTGAAGCCAGCGTTGGGACTATCTTAAACACAAAACAGAAACGATATGAACTCAATCGAACTAATCAAACGAACGTACAACACTGAGGCTATCAGCGGTACCCAGACCAGCTACTAAGGAGAGTTTCTCACATAGAGACCGATACTTTAGAGATGGGTCGATACCGTCGTGGAGAGATGGTTGTGTTTCTAGGTATCTAATGCAGTGCTCTCTATCAGGTCAGGAATAGAAACATCAGTAGCGTGAAGTAGGGCAGGGCTGATGTTGAAGCAATAGACTGAGATGTATCCGAAGTAGCAACCTCCTGGTAACAAGAAGACTGAACTCTTCAACCATGAACAAAAACGGTCTATCTCTTTCGTAGAGAAGGAGGATGACAGCAGCCTTTCCGATCCGAAGATCTATGGGGCATTTCCTCAAATAGGATGTGACTAAGTAGAGATGGGTCGATACCGTCGTAAAGGGTTGTTGCGTCTCTGGGTATCTAATGCAGAGCTCTCTAGGTATTAGGGGAGGAAATATCAGCCACTAAAGGGAAAGGCTGCTCGATGTGCGAGATAGATTCAGACGTTAACGAGATAACAACCTCCTATTTAACGGGGACTGAACTATTCGATTTGGGAGGGAGGCTTGCCTCGCCTCTTGTTATTACAATAGCGCTTTCCAGAACCTCTGCTAGGGAATGATACTAAAGTTTATCTTTCGGTTAAGGGTTGCTCTCATGGACGGGTTTTGAGTCGTTTAACTGCGGTGGATGCAATGGATTAGGCGTCGGTTTGGGTGACGTTGTAGATCTGGTAGCGTTCTTCAATCAGGCGATCCACGTCCTCGGAGGCCAACCGCTTCACGTAGTTGAGCTTGATCTCCTCCAGGAAGTCCACCAGCAGGGTTTCTAGTTCGGTGAGGTTTTCCGCCTCTTGGAGCTGCTGCCGGAAGGTATCGGTGAACTTGGTGACGAGGGCTTGGGTGAGGGCCACGCCTTCTTTGTTTTCCAGGCCACCCTTGACGAGGGCGTAGGCGTTGGTGGAGAGTTGGGCGACGATGCGCTGAGCAATTTGGTCGGGCAGGTTACCGAGGCCAGGAAGTTGCCGAAATCCCTGATAACCGGGTGTTTGGTCGAAGGCGGTGGTAACGGTGTGGTGGAGTAATTCGTCGAGTTCGGGCTTGATGTGGGGCAGCACGCTATAGACGGTGAGGGTAGCCAACCGTTGGGCCAGCACCTCTAGGTCGTTGATGCCATTGACATCAATGTAGCGACGGCTACCCGGACTTCGCAGCACCATTTGAGACAGGCTGCCGTCCCGAATCAGCGATTGCATTTGGTCGATGATGCGTAGCACCACGATTTCCGTCATTTCAACGGCCACATGGCTAATGGCAAAGCGGCTGATGCGCTGCTGGGCGGGTTCGAGGTCAATGAGGTTGGACTGGTTGATGCGGATGATCACCGGAATGACGCGGGACAGGGCCAGCCAGGGCATTCGTAGGGCGCTGAAGGGCACAATCAGCAGCAGATCGTACCAGCGCCAGAGGATGGCATCGCGCCAGGTGAAGTTTTTGTAGCGCCGCCCTAGGTAGAAACTACGGGCCAACAGTTCCACCGCAAAGAGGATGTTGAACCACATATCAATGCGCCAAAACAGATCCTCAAAGCCGCCATGCACCGCCAGATTGCGGAAGAAATTTGTTTCAATTAGGGGCCGCACATCATCGTTGAAAAAGGCGATTTCCTGGGGAAACCCCGCCGAACGCAGGTGTTCGTCGCTCCAAAAGGCGGTAAAGGCCTCGGTGGCCGAGTCTAGCTCCATGCGATCCCGCAGGTGGTTCTTAATCTGCTCTAGGTTGCCAGAACGGTTGGCCAACTGGAAGGGATTTTCCGCCACCATGGCGGCACTCTGCTGCTGCAAGTCCACCAAAATGTCCTGGGCTTCGGGGGAGGTCAGCCCCGTTAGGGCCACCTGCTGCTCTAGGCGCTCCACAGTTTCTAGATAGTGGGTGGTGAAGCGGTGCGGCTCAATGCCCTTAAAGGTTTCGCCGTACCAGACTGTGACCTGGGGCAAAAAACGCAGATAGAGATCCCGCATCGGGATATAGCTGAGGTCAAGGGCTACGATGCCCAAGTTCGCTAGCGCGATCACCGCCATCAATCGCTCGAACCAGCGAGCCCCAGCCCGCCGCGCATCGTACTTAGAAAACTGCCGACCCTTTTGGGCCGAGCGCGGACGAGATAGCGCTGCCATAGCTTCTGAACTCCACCTATTCCAATGCCACAATGCCCCGTCTTGGGTGGTTTGTCACCTGGGCGGCGGTGATGCCCCAGATTCGCTACCATTTAGGTTAAGTTTTGTAAAAACGTTCCATAACACTGTCCTGTCATCCCTGTGTGATCCCTGCTATGACTGCCACCCTTCCCGCCGCCACCCACCGCGCCCCCAGCCAGTATTGGACTTGGCGAGACCAGGCCATTCACTACGTTGTGGCAGGAGAACCGCACCCCAGCCGTCCGCCGCTGCTATTGGTGCATGGCTTTGGCGCTTCCACTGACCACTGGCACAAAAATATCCGGGGTCTGCAAGTGGATTTTGAAGTGTGGGCCATCGACCTGATGGGGTTTGGCCGCTCTGCCAAGCCCAACTGGGACTATAGCGGCAGTCTGTGGCAGGCCCAACTGCATGAGTTTATCCAGGAAAAAATTGGGCGTCCGGCCATCTTGGCGGGTAACTCACTGGGAGGGCATGCCTCTCTGTGCGTGGCGGCCAACCATCCTGAATCCGCTGCTGGGCTGGTGCTGCTGAACAGTGCAGGGCCGTTTTCAGACGCAACTCCTGCTGCAAAACCGAACCCCATGGCCAAGCTGATCCAATCGGTGATGCTGCAACCGCTGCCCAGTTGGCTGTTGTTCCAGTACGTGCGCCAGCCCTCGGTGATTCGCCGCACCCTCAACCAGGTTTATCTCGACAAATCCGCTATCACCGACGAACTGGTGGCAGACATCCGCCGCCCCTCCTGCGACCCTGGGGCCGCCCAAGTATTTGCCTCGGTGTTCAAATCCCGCCAGGGCGAAAAGGTGGACGAACTGCTGCAAAAGATGACCTGTCCCCTGCTGATACTGTGGGGCGAGGGCGACCCCTGGATGAACTGCCGCGCCAAGGGGGCCAAATTCCGCCAGTATTATCCCGATCTCACCGAACACTACCTGCAAGCGGGCCACTGCCCCCACGACGAAGTGCCCGACCAGGTGAACAGCCTACTGCGCGATTGGGTGCTGGGTTTGGGAAAATAACTCAGCCTCAGTAGATCGCAAAGCCTCCGGAAGACCTCATCCCCAACCCCTCTCCTCGCAGGAGAGGGGATCCGGAAGTTGGGCCTAGACATTGCTCTTGGGGGTGAGGGGCACAACGTTCCTAGGGTAAATGGCAGTCTTATCGTTTCCTTAAACCCCACCGCAGGATTTTAGCCATAACTTGTGGATGGATTTACGTTTCTGGGTGAGCTTGCGATTTATTCTGGGGTTGCACCTGGTTAACCGTGGAGCGACTAAGTATCAATGAGTATTCAAACCATCTCGACTCAGCCCTACAGCGACCAAAAACCCGGCACCTCCGGGTTGCGGAAGAAGGTGAAGGTTTTTCAGCAGGCAAATTACCTAGAAAATTTTGTTCAGTCTATTTTTAACGGCCTAGAGGGCTACCAAAATCAAACCCTGGTCGTCGGGGGCGATGGCCGCTACTACAACCGTCAGGCGGTGCAGATTATTCTCAAAATGGCGGCAGCGAACGGCTTTGGCCGGGTGCTGGTGGGGCAGGGAGGGATTCTCTCCACGCCAGCGGCCTCCTGCGTGATCCGTAAGAGCAAGGCCTTTGGCGGCATTGTGCTCTCCGCCAGCCACAACCCCGGTGGCCCCGAGGAAGACTTTGGCATTAAGTACAACATCGCCAACGGTGGCCCCGCGCCGGAATCCGTCACCGATGCCATCTTCAAAAACAGTCAGACCATCACTGAGTACAAAATCCTCGACACCTCCGATATCGACCTGGATCGCGTCGCCAGCCACACCCTGGGCCACACCACCGTGGAGGTGATCGACTCGGTGACGGACTACGGGGCGCTGATGGAAACCCTGTTCGACTTTGGCCAAATCCAGCAGCTTCTCTCCAGCGGCAAGTTCCACTTCTGCATGGATTCCCTCCATGCGGTGACTGGCCCCTACGCCACGGCGCTGTTTGAGCGGCGGCTGAATGCCCCAGCCGGGACGGTGGTGAACGGCGTTCCCCTAGAAGACTTTGGTGGTGGCCACCCCGACCCCAACCTGGTCTACGCCCACGACCTGGTGGAAGTCATGTTTGGCGACAACGCGCCCGACTTTGGGGCCGCCTCCGATGGCGACGGCGACCGCAACATGGTGCTGGGCAAGAACTTCTTTGTCACCCCCAGCGACAGTTTGGCCATCCTAGCCGCCAACGCGACCCTGGTTCCCGGCTATCGTCAGGGGATTGCGGGGATTGCTCGCTCTATGCCCACCAGCCAAGCGGCGGATCGAGTGGCGGAAAAGCTGGGCATCCCCTGCTACGAAACCCCCACCGGCTGGAAGTTCTTTGGCAACCTGCTGGATGCGGGCAAAGCCACCCTCTGCGGCGAAGAAAGCTTCGGCACCGGGTCGAACCACATCCGAGAAAAAGACGGCCTCTGGGCGGTGCTGTTCTGGCTGAATATCCTCGCCGTGCGGCAACAGTCTGTGGAAACCATCGTCCGCGAACACTGGGCCACCTATGGCCGCAACTACTACTCCCGCCACGACTACGAAGGGGTAGACAGCGACCGGGCCAACACCCTGATCGACAACCTGCGCCAGGGATTGAGTGCGATGCCCGGTAAAACCCACGGCGCTTATACCGTGGACTACGCCGACGACTTCGCCTACACTGACCCCGTCGATGGCAGCGTGTCCCAAAAGCAAGGGGTACGCATTGGCTTCACCGATGGCTCCCGAATGGTCTTCCGCCTCTCCGGCACAGGCACCTCTGGGGCCACCCTGCGCCTATATGTGGAAAGCTATGAACCCGATGTCGCCAAGCACGACCAAGATACCCAAGCCGCCCTGGCCGACTTGATTACCCTCGCCGACGAGATCGCCCAAATCAAAGCGCTCACCGGACGCGACCAGCCCACGGTGATCACCTAGCCCCTGGGGAAAGCCCAGATCGGCCTAGCTCTGCGGCAACTGAACCACGATTAGCCCCCGCTCCTCTTCTATGCAAAGGGGTGCGGGGGCTTGGTGGTGAACTGGCTCTAGGACTTAATCTTGTTGTCCTGGTGGGGGCACCCTGACAATCGCTGAGCGGATTCACTACTTTTTAAGGCTGTAGTTACCTATGGTTGCCGCTTGACGGTCGCGCTCGCCGGAAGCAAATAAACTTTGCAACTGAATCAAAGTCTTGCAGCGTTCCGATGCAACGCAGTTGTTAGACCAATTTACCGCAACTCTACACTTAATGATTATGATTAGTAAGGAGGACTTGAGAGAGCGATGCATGGACAATCAAGAGCTGACAGCACTTCTAGGTGATCTTGAATCAGATAGAGTTGAGCGTAAAGCGTCAATTTCCGACGGGAAAAAAATAAGACAGGCGATTTGTGCTTTCGCAAATGACTTACCAAACCACAAAAAGCCTGGAGTTCTCTTTGTAGGAGTTAATGATGACGGTAGCTGTGCCAATTTGTCCATTACAGACGATCTTCTCCTGAACCTTTCCAGTATGCGCTCTGACGGAAATATTTTGCCGTTTCCGGTATTGCAAGTTAATAAACGTATTCTAGATAGCTGTGAATTAGCAGTTGTTATTGTAGAGCCCTCAGATGCTCCTCCGGTTAGATTCAACGGACGGACATACATTCGAGTTGGGCCTAGACGCGCAACAGCTACACCTGAAGAAGAACGTCGCCTTAATGAAAAAAGACGCGCAAGAGACTTACCCTTTGATTTGCGTCCTTTCATTTCCGCTTCTATTGATGATTTAAATCTAGATATTTTTCAACGTGAATACTTGACATCAGCATTAGCCCCAGAAGTGTTAGATGAAAATCAGCGGTCTTTAACGCAGAAACTAATATCATTACGATTCGCAACTCCAGAACCGGACTCTCGTCCAACTAGCTTAGGCATTTTAGTGGCTGGGAAAGAGCCTAGGCAGTTTATCCCAGGGTTTTACATTCAATTTGTCCGTTTCGATGGCACTGAACTGACCGATCCTATTCGAGATCAAAAAGATATTAGTGGTTCCCTTGTCGATTTACTACGCTATGTAGATGAAGTCCTACAAGCAAATATTTCTACAGCTTCTGATATTACAGCGCAGCCTGTTGAAGTAAAGCAGCCTGATTACCCCATCGTAGCGTTACAGCAGCTTGTAAGAAATGCTGTTATGCATCGTTCTTATGAAGAAACTAATGCTCCAGTGCGGGTATATTGGTTTAGTAATCGAATTGAAATTCAAAGTCCAGGTGGATTGTTTGGACAAGTAAATCGTCACAATTTCGGTCAAGGTGTCACTGATTACCGGAATCCCCATTTAGCGGAAGCTATGAAGAACTTAGGTTATGTCCAGCGCTTTGGTATCGGCCTTCCAACTGCTCAAAAAGAGTTAAAGAAAAATGGGAATCCGCCAGCGGAATTTGTTGTTGAGGATTCATATATGTCAGTTATTATTAGGAGGAAATTATGACCCCGCCAATCATTGCCTTCTTCAATAATAAAGGAGGAGTTGGAAAAACATCTCTTGTCTATCATTTAGCTTGGATGTATTTTGATCTAGGCTTAAAAGTGATAGTAGCAGATTTAGACCCTCAAGCTAACTTAACAGCGGCCTTTCTGGATGAAGAACGATTGGAAGAGGTTTGGGAAGGCAGCAATACTGATAGCTACAATACTGTCTTTCGATGCGTCAAACCTTTATTAAGTGGTATCGGTGATATTGCGACTCCAAATCTAGAAAAGATCGAGGATGACTTAAGCCTTTTAATTGGCGATTTACAGCTTTCTGGGTTTGAGGACGAATTGTCTTCCCAATGGTCTGACTGCCTTGATCGCAAAGAACGAGCATTTAGGGTTATCTCGGCTTTTTGGCGAGTATTGAGTCAAGCAGCTTTTATTGATCATGCTGACGTCATCCTGGTGGATTTAGGGCCTAATTTAGGAGCAATTAACCGAGCAGCTCTGATTGCCTCGGACTATGTTGTCGTACCTCTTTCCCCAGATCTTTTTTCATTACAGGGACTAAAGAACCTTGGCCCAACTGTAAGGCGTTGGAGAGAAGAATGGCAGGAGCGTATTCCTAAAAATCCAGCTTTGGATCTCGCTCTACCAAAAGGGAAAATGCAACCCGTTGGTTACGTTATTCTTCAACATGGTGTTCGTTTTGACCGCCCTGTTAAAGCATTCCAAAGATGGATTGAGCGAATTCCACATATTTACAATACTGAAGTTATTCAAAAACAAGATGAAATTGACTTACCTCTATCAAGCGATCCAAATCGTTTAGCTTTACTTAAACACTATCAAAGCTTAATGCCAATGGCTCAAGAGTCTCATAAACCCATTTTTCACCTTAAACCTGCTGATGGAGCAATCGGTGCTCACATATATGCAGTTAGGGACGTGTATAAAGACTTTAAAGCACTTGCTAAGAAAATTGCTGATCGAACTGAACTACTATTACCCGACGCGCAACTAGTCCTTGAACCAGAATTAAAGTAGCTCAAATGCATTGAGGGTTTGGGGTATCTGTCTAACTAACAACTTGGCACTGGACTGCTAAAGTGGGATGCCTTTTGGAACCCCCGCTATGTAAGGGCTTTGAGTAACGAGGAATCAAGGATCATACTTTTGGGAACCAGTGCCAACAACTTACTCTACTGATGCTTTCCGTATAACTGCCCCCTACAAGGTAGTTATGCCGACGTTTTCCATATAATTCATCCTAGGTAGAGGGAGTTATACCGATAGTTTCCGCATAATACGCCTGAGCAGGGCTATTACACGGAAACCTTCAGGGGAAATTTAGAATCTGACTGCATAAGGATGTACTATAGGCGACGTTAACAATCTGCGTACATTAGTTCTAGCATAGCTTTCTCTCCTAAGCTGTTTGATCAAGTCCGTCTGGCGCTTCGGGTCAGGCATTACTCCTAATGAAACCGAGGTAGTGCATTTTAGTGCAGGCTAGAGGAAAAAGCCGGATGACCTTGCTTGGCCAGCTTTTCTCGGATGTTGCGATTGTAGTCATGGATGAACAACCAGATAGCCCC
>NZ_JACJRS010000097.1 GCF_014697375.1 Phormidium sp. FACHB-1136 | reverse complement strand
AGCAATCAAAGACCGCGTTTAGTCATGTATCGGAGATCTGCATTTTCGAGATCAAAGCGCGTTTGAAGCAATACCACAGCCCAGAGCAAATTGTTGGGCGACTTAAGAGGGCGTTTGAAAAGGGGGGCGGGTGTAGCCAATTACGCCAGACGGCGAACCATAATACGGATCATGGCAATTTTGACCATGGCCTCCGAGTTTTCGGGAAGCTGCTCATAGTCCTGCACCAATCGTCGAGACCAGCGCAACCAGCCAAAGGTACGCTCCACAATCCAGCGTTTCTTGACCAGGACAACCCCCTTGACTTCCTTCGGGCGCAACACTACTTCAACAATCCAGCCCAAGGTGTCCATCGTCCATTGGATAAACTTAAAGCCGCTGTAGCCGCCATCCACCCACACCAGATCAATGCGAGCCATGGCCGCTCCCATCTGATGGAGTTTTTGCAGCACCTGTTTTCCCCCCGCTCGCTCGGTGACACTAGCAGCGGTGATCACCACCGCCATCATCAGCCCCAAGGTATCGACCACACCGTGGTGCTTGCGCCCTTTCGTTTTTTGGGCGGCATCAAAGCCCACCGCTCGATGCACCATCGGCGCAGTGGCGACGCTTCGACTGTCCAAAATCACCTCCGATGGGCTTTCTGGTCGTCCTTCCGACACCCGGACCCAGGCCCGTAATCGGTCGTGAATCGCCTCCCAGGTGCCGTCGTTCACCCAGGTTCGGTAGTCGGTGTAGACCGTTTGCCAAGCCGGAAAATCGCTGGGCAGGTCTCGCCACGTACACCCGTGCTTGACCAGATACAAGATCGCGTTCAGCACTGCCCATAAGCAGACGCTTCGGGGCCGACCTCCGGGCTTCGCTGGGGGCAATAGGGGAGCAATCAACTCAAACTGGTCGCGGATCAAGGTGCTGGTGTAGGCTTTACTCATGGCTCTCACGAGGTTGAACGTTTGTATGTACAGCCTATACCGTGTGAGCTTTTTTACTGACTATGTGGCTTTTCAAACGCCCTCTAAGCGAGAGGGACGAGCACGGATCAGTCATGAAACGATTTATCAGATGATCTGTGCCGACCATGCAGGTTTGAGGGAATACCAGAAGTATTTACGGCAGGGTCGAGGCAAGCGTCGTAAGCGAGGGGCCTGTAACTCAAATCGTGGGCAGATTGTAGGGCGCGTTGGGATAGAGGAGCGGCCTGCGATAGCGGACACCAAGACGGAAATCGGTCACTGGGAAAGTGACACGATGATTGGGGGAAATCATCAGGGCGTGATTGTGACCCATGTGGACAAAGCATCGAAGTTTCTAGTAGCAGGGTTAGGCAAAAATAAGACCTCTTCTGAAATTATGAACATTAAAAATCGCCTTCTAAAAGCCACTTTTAATATTAGGAAAGAGGGATTTAAAAATTATTTTTTAAATCGATTTCTAATTCTATCAAGTCGAGTTTCAACCCCCTTTTCATGGACATGGAGAAAATTTAGATACCGACTAGTCGGTCTGATATATGGGTACAAATTTGACTATGATTCTGTTAGGCTTGCTCAACTAGAATGCTTTTGCCATGAATTAGCAGCTTACAGCCTTTCACAAAACTCAAAACTACAGAATATTAGAAATATGGAAGTTGCTTCTTTGTTGAAACTGAGCGAAGACGCCTTCCAAAGGCAAAATTTTGCCGAAGCCTTATCATTATTAGATAGAGCAAGTTGCATTGATGCAGAGTATCCAAGCTTGGCAGAAACCTATGCTAGATATTCCGAAGGTATTTACTTAGAAACTGGCATTTTTGAAGATCTTCATTTTAGGGCTTCACTAGGTGCTTTGAAGTCTCTAAAATATAAATACTATGAGTCTTGCTTCTTTAACCCTTTTGGAGACTCTAGTAAAATACTAGATTCAGTATGGACAGGTGCTATTGGTCATTTAGGACTCTTGGCACAGTTTATCCAGGCAAAAAAAATAGGCTTATTACCTGAAAACAATATTAGATATGTTGTGGTATCTAACAGGGTAGCTAATGCTTGCTATTTATCCTATCTTTGCTCCCTTGGAGAAATTGATGTTATCCATCAGAATGATTATAAGTACTTTTATGATTATGGTCTTCTTCCATTTTGTGAAAGCTTAGAGGTATGGCAAACTAAGGATGGCTATGAAGATTTAAGTTCGATGCTTAATAAGGTTTATGAGAGGTGGAGATCAGAAAAACGTTCTCCACTGCTTAAAATCGAGTCCGATCATAGAGAAAGAGGTCTTAAGGTTTTAGAAGACTTAAACATACCAGCGGATGCCTGGTTCGTATCTTTCCATGTTAGGAGCGGAAGCTCTGGAAAAAATAATCGGCGTGATGGTCGCAATTGTGAGATTGATTCCTACATCCCCGCGATTAAGGCGATCACTGATGCCGGGGGCTATGTTTTCCGTATGGGGGATCACACGATAAAACCTCTGCCAGAAATGTCGAATGTGGTTGACTATGCCCTGAGCCCCTACAAATCAGACTGGATGGACGTATTTTTATGGGCCTGTTGTCGATTTTTTGTTGGTACCAATTCTGGACCTGTCGTGATTCCACCTAGCTTTGGTGTACCCCAACTATGCACCAATGTCTCACCGTTCGCTATCTTTCCGAGTCTACCTAATTCATTGATGATACCCAAGCTCTGGTACTCCCGGACTAAACAGAGATTACTAACCTTTTCGGAGATGTTAGCTTCTCCAGCAGCTTGGTGTGAACGTCGCACCCTCGGTGATGATCTGGTGCTAGTGGACAACACTCCTGATGAGTTGGCAGATGGGATTAGGGAAATGATTGAGCTAACCCAGGATGGTATTGCAGAGGGTCAGTACGATATCGTCAAGGATTTATCTAACCCCTTGCAAATTAAGCTGTATAAGATTTGTGAAACCTATAAGGCTTATGGTAAGTTGCCCCTATCTCGTCCCTTTCTAGAGAAGTACGCTACCTTAATTGCCTAGATCAGGCAATTAAGGTAGTACATTACTCCTATTTCAAGGATATTCTGGTTCATTACCCAGCAACTATAAAGTCTTTCGCCCTATTTTTGAGACCTATAGTGTTCTATACTAGATTAGTATACTCTGATAAGCCTCTAGAATTTAATGGGCACCTCGAAAAATACAAATATTATTGAGAATAGGTACGGCATTCCAATGGTTTCAGGCTCTTTAGATTCGCGATAAGGCAATTAATCGAGGTACCCTAATGAATTTAAGCAGTTCTGGAGTAGGGGTCAGCATTAAGGGTCTGGCAAATAAATAAGGTACCGTTTAGGTCGGGGAAACAGAGATATCCCATTTAGCCAGGTGTTCAGACCGTGCCACCCCAAAACCTTGCATAGGAGAGGTTTCAAAAGGTATCCCACTTTAGCCGTCCAGTGCCCGTCTAGATATTAGACTGACTTAAGCTTGTCCTATCCCCTAAACCCAGAAGAGCCCATGCAGTTTAGATGTACATCAGCTTATTCAAGTTTCTTGAAAAGGTATAGGTAGATTTTCCATGACTAAAGAAGTAAACTTACTAGCTAATTATCCTAAGACTAAGCGTAACCTGGATGAGCGATCATCCTCCAAAACTGAAGCTGATCGCGCTGTTGCTCGTCAGTTTGGTAAAGAATTCTTTGATGGCGATCGCAACCACGGCTACGGCGGGTTTAACTATCATCCCCGTTTTTGGCAACCGGTAATCCCCACCTTTCAGGAATACTGGGGACTAGATGCCAACAGTTCTGTTTTGGATGTGGGTTGCGCCAAAGGATTTATGATCTATGATCTAGCGGAGTTGATCCCGGGAATTACCGTCAAGGGCATTGATATTTCTGAATATGCTATTGCCAATGCCATGGAAGACATGAAGCCCCATGTTTCTGTGGCCAACGCCACCCAGCTTCCCTTTGAGGGTGATTCCTTTGATGTGGTCATTTCCATCAATACAATTCATAACCTTGAGAGGGAAGAATGTGGTAAGGCTCTACAGGAGATTGAGCGAGTCAGCCGGGGTAAGTCGTTTATTACTGTGGATGCCTATCGTAATGCTGAAGAGCAGGCTCGCATGGAAGCCTGGAATCTAACGGCGAAGACGATTATGTCAGTGGAGGATTGGATTACTTTCTTTGCTGAGGTCGGCTATACCGGCGATTACTATTGGTTTATTCCATGAGCATTGACCTAAAGCTGAATCTGCTGCGGCAAATGTATCGCATCCGCACCGTTGAACAAACCATTGCGGATCGGTATCCTCAGGGCAAGATGCGCTGCCCTACTCACCTTTCCGTAGGACAAGAAGCGGTGCCTGCGGCTGTTTCAACTTGTCTGAAGCCCACAGACTTTGCGGTCAGCACCCACCGTGGCCATGCTCACTATCTCGCTAAAGGCGGTGACCTCAAAGCCATGATTGCCGAAATCTACGGTAAGGCAACAGGTTGCTCTAAGGGCAAGGGGGGGTCAATGCACCTAATTGATCCTCAGGCTGGCTTTATGGGTACCTCTGCCATCGTTGGAAACAGCATTCCCATTGGAGTAGGCTTAGCCTTGTCAGCTCAACTCAAGGGTACAGACCAAGTGAGTTGCGTCTTTCTAGGGGATGGCGCAGTGGAAGAGGGAGTTTTTTATGAGTCTGTCAACTTTGCTGTTTTGAGAAATCTGCCCGTTCTGTTTCTCTGCGAAAATAACCTTTATTCGGTTTATAGTCCTCTATCAGTTCGGCAACCCAAAGGCCGACAAATCTCTACTATGGTTTCAGCCCTAGGGGCCAGAGTCGCTACTGGTGATGGCAATCAAGCGATGGAGTGCCATGATCTGATCCAAATGGCGGTTAGTTCGCTTCGATCCGGTGAGGGTCCTTGGTTTTTAGAGTTTTCTACCTATCGTTGGCTAGAGCATTGTGGTCACGGGTTTGACAATCATTTAGGCTACCGTTCTCCTGAGGAGTTTGAAGCCTGGAAGAAACGGGATCCGATACTAATGCTTGAGATTGCGTTGCTTGAGCAACGCCCTGAGTTGGCTACAGTCGTTGAGACGATGAAACAATCGATTCAGCAGGAAGTCCTAGATGCCTTTGTATCCGCTGAGCAGGCTCCTTTCCCCTCTCAAGAGGAAGCCTATCTAGGTGTCTATGCTGATTGATGCACTTCAGCTAAACAAACGTCCCTAAAAACTGTCTATTCCTCACCTATGCCTCAAGTCACGTTTGCTAATGCGATTAATTCCGCCCTCCATGAGGCGCTTACGTTGGATGGCCAGGTGATTTGCTACGGCCTCGGTGTAACGGATCCAAAGGCTGTGTTTGGTACAACAGCCAATTTGGAGGATCAGTTTGGGGGTGATCGAGTCTTTGACATGCCAACTTCAGAAAATGCCATGACAGGAGTTGCCATTGGGGCTGCTTTGAATGGCATCAGGCCAGTCATGACCCACCAGCGGCTAGACTTTTTTCTATTAGCGCTAGACCAATTAGTCAATGGAGCGGCTAAATGGCACTATATGTTTGGTAGCCAGGTTTCAGTCCCTCTGACGATTCGACTTATCCTGGGGCGAGGTTGGGGCCAAGGGCCGACTCACTCGCAAAACTTGCAGGCTTGGTTTGCCCACATCCCTGGACTGAAGGTCGTGATGCCTACCACTCCAGCGGATGCTAAGGGGCTGTTATTGTCCTCTATCTTTGATCCAAATCCTGTTGTGTTCTTAGAACATCGCTGGCTACACAACACGGTTGGGGAGGTTCCTGAGGGAGATTACCGCGTTCCCTTAGGGAAGGCACAGGTTATTCGCCCCGGTGGAGATATTACCCTGGTCGCGATGTCCTATATGACCGTTGAAGCTGTCCATGCCGCAGACTACCTAGAGACCCAAGGAATTAGTTGCGAAGTAATTGACTTACGTACGATTAAGCCACTAGATTGGGAAACAGTTTTTGATTCTGTATCCCGTACCGGGAAGCTATTAGCTTTAGACTCTGGATTTGCAACTGGATCGGTCGCCGGTGAAATTGTCGCCCGTGTTGCGATGGATAAATTTAAGGCTTTGACTGCACCTCCGGTTCGCTTGGCCATGCCCGATGTACCTGAGCCTACTAGTTATGGCTTAACGCGGGGGTTTTATGTGCGGGCGGTAGATATCGCGGTAAAGGTTATGGAGATGATGGGACGTTCTGCGGAGGGAGTACGGTCAGCTCTGCCAGAACCAGATCCCCATGATGTACCAGGAGAGTGGTTTAAAGGGCCGTTTTAAAGAGGGAAAAATGTCACAGAAACGGTGTGGGGTCATTGTAGGTGCCAGTAGCGATATTGGTTTGGAGTTATCTAGGCACTTTCTTCAGAAACAATTTAAGTTAGTTGGGACATTTAGGACATCATCGAATCAGCTAGAAGAATTAGAGAGTCAGTTTCTAGCTCTAATTCAATCTGATTTTTCTAGCTCGATATCTATCAATCGATGCATCCAGAAACTGAAGGATATCAATTGTTCCTGGGACTTTGCTATTCTTTGTCCCGGAACAATGGAGCCTATCGGAAGGTTTGAAAATTGTAATATTGAGGATTGGGAAAAAAATATTAAAGTTAACTTACTAAGTCAGCTTAGATTTGTTCATGGAATATTGCCTTTAAGACAATTCCGCAATGACTTTACTCCTAAAATTATTTTCTTCGCTGGAGGAGGAACTAATAGCGCTCCAGTTAACTTCTCAGCATATACGCTGTCAAAAATAGCGCTCATAAAAGCAGTAGAGCTTTTAGATGCAGAGCACAATGACGTATGTTTTACAATTCTCGGTCCCGGATGGGTTAAAACCAAGATTCACTCTGAAACTTTACGGGCCGAAAAACTTTCTGGTGAAGCCTACAGGGAAACAACTCGGCGTTTTGAGTCAGGCGAGTTTACTCCCATATCAGAGGTGATTGACTGTTGTGATTGGCTACTTCGCTCTGATAAATGTACAGTCGGTGGTCGGAACTTTAGCGTTGTCCATGACCCATGGACTAAAGATGATTTAGCGAAAGCTTTAAGAGAAAACCCAGATATGTATAAGTTACGGCGTTACGGCAATGATTGGTTCAAATAAATTTCTCCTGAACCAAGTCTTTCAAAAAAAACAACAATTAATGATAAACCATGACTGAGCGAAACGAACATCAAGAAAAGATCCTATCGAGCTTACTTCATTCTTTGGTTCCACTAAAGGAGTTTCACCGCCCTGACTGCGAAATTTATAGTTTTCTAGAATTAGTTTCAAAAACTGCTGTTTCGTCTCTCTTCGGAGAAGGCACTGCCCAAAACGCTAATCTTGAATATTTGGGAAAAATTAGTTTCCCGTACTTTTCCATGGGTGCTATCAACTCGACTCATCTTTTTGGCCTAGATGAGCTGATTATTTTCTCATTTTATTGGTCTAATAGACACCGCTACAGAAAGGTTGCTGATTTAGGTGCGAACATCGGTTTGCATTCAATTGTTCTGAGTCACATTGGCTACCAGGTGACTGCCTACGAGCCAGATCCTATCCATTTTTCTCAACTTCAAAGCAATGTCAAAAGCAACTGTACAGAAAATACTCCTGTGTTGATTAATAAGGCTGTTTCCACTCGATCTGGAAAGCTAGAGTTCGTCAGAGTAGTTGGTAATACAACAGGTAGTCACCTTGCTGGGTCGAAAGATAATCCCTATGGAGAGTTGAATAAGTTTATTGTTGAAGTAGATTCATTTAACTCTATTTGCGATGCTTTTGATTTTCTAAAAATTGACGTTGAAGGTCATGAAGCAGATATTCTTCTCAGTACTACTGAAGAAAACTGGCAAAATACAGATTCAATCGTAGAGATAGGGAACCCCAGCAACGCTCAAAAAGTATTTGAACACTTCAATGGTACTAGCATAAACCTCTTTTCCCAGAAGATCGGTTGGAACCAAGTCTCCTGCATGGATGAGATGCCGTTGAGTTATAAAGATGGCTCATTGTTTATATCAGTAAAGGATAATATGCCATGGTAGACCAGCATCTGGTTAAGCTTTCTGACTATGTTGCCCAGTTTATTGCTAGTCTAGATATAAAGTTTGTTTTCGCAATTTCTGGTGGAGCCTCACTCCACTTGATTCATTCCATTGGTGATAACCCCAATATTGATTATATTTGTACTCACCATGAGCAAAGCGCTGCAATGGCAGCAGATGGTTACGCTAGAACTACTGGAAAATTGGGAGTGGCTATCGCAACAAGTGGTCCTGGAGCAACCAACCTAATTACCGGTATCTGTTGTAGTTTTTATGATTCTGTACCGATTCTGCTTCTAACTGGACAGGTTAGTACTTTCAGAATGACGGGTAATACTGGCGTCAGACAAGTTGGTTTTCAGGAAACCCCAATTGTCGAAATATGCCAGAGCATAACTAAGTACGCTGTTCAAATCAAAGAACCAGAACAAATTCGTTATGAGTTAGAAAAAGCAATTCATATTGCCCGCACTAATCGCCCTGGGCCAGTGCTTGTTGATATTCCAGATAATTTGCAGCGAAGTCAAATCGATTTAAGCAGTCTTAAAGGCTACACCCCTGAAACTCTTGAATTTGCAAATCCTAGGAAATTTTCTTGTTTTTCTGAAGTCCTAAGTCAAGTTTCCAAACTAATCCTAGAGGCTAGCAGGCCAGTTTTAGTAGGAGGATGGGGAATCCATCTGAGCAACACGGAAGCTAGCTTCGTCAAATTTGCAGAAGCCCTCAACATTCCGGTTGCCCTGACTTGGGGTGCAGCAGATCTTCTACCAGAGAGTCATCCTCTCTACATTGGCACCTTTGGAACTCATGGCATGCGTCATGCTAACTTCGCAGTCCAAAATGCAGATTTAGTCTTATCTTTTGGTTCTAGACTAGATACTAAATCGACTGGTTCTCCTGTTTCTAGCTTTAGTAGAGATGCGAAGAAAGTCGTTATAGATATTGATGAAAATGAGTTGTCGAAATTCTCTACCTTTGGTTTAGAAATTGATATTCTCATTCAGGATGATTTATCAAATTTATTTGAATTCATTAAATCCAAAGATTTGTCCTATTTATTTTGTCATCGTCAAAACTGGATTCAGCAGATACATCAGTGGAAAGAGGTGTTTTCGTCTTTTGATAGATCTAACTCGGCCAAGACAGATTTAGATCCTTATAGGTTTATTGATTGCCTATCTTTAGCGCTTCCTGAATCTTCGAGAATATTTATTGACACAGGATGCGCAATCGCTTGGACTATGCAACGGCTAAAAATTGGTTCAGACCAACGTATTTTTCATGATTTTAACAATACAGCTATGGGATGGGCCTTGCCAGCGGCTATCGGTGGTTACTTTGCCGAGCCAGATCATCCAATTGTTTGTATTGTTGGTGATGGAAGTCTAATGATGTCGATGCATGAGCTTGCGACCATAAAACACCATCACATACCAGTTAAAATTTTTCTTTTTAACAATTCTGGCTATTCGATGATTAAGCAGACACAGGAACAGTGGTTGGACTCGAAGTACTATGCCTCTTCATATGAAGGTGGTTTATCCTTTCCAGACTACAAATCACTAGCCCATGCATTTGGTCTTGACTACTTAGAGGTTTCTTCTTTAAAAGACTGCACTAATAAATTGCTAAATGCTTTTATCTCTAATACTGCATTGTTATGCAATGTCATCATCCCCTCTGATGCCAGGGTAGTGCCTCAGGTTAAGTTTGGTAGACCCAATGAAGATATGGAACCTTTGCTTCCTAGAGATATTTTCCTGGAAAATATGATTACGGATCCTCTTGATGTTTCAAAAAGTGTTTGACAGCAGCAAGTTTTACATCTGAATCTTGGTGATCAAGGCAACTCCTGAAGCCCTCTTATAAGTCAATGATGCTCGTCGAGACAGCCAATTTGAGTTTTCTCTAGGAATCGAACGAAAGCAATGAATTACAGCCGCCACTAAGCAGCAGACTTACAACAATGAGAGTACACGTAAACGTTGAAACTTTTGCTAGGCAAGACATTCGTGGCTCCTATGAGTGTTCTCCATCTCAATGAAATTTGCTGTAGCTAGGTTGCTAATTTAAGTTTGCGTATTTTACAAATATCTTCTTTGACCCATGAAGACAAGAGCTGCTATCTTGCAATCTCTCAATGCCCCTCTAGAAGTAAAGGTTATTGATCTTCCAGAGTTGCTTTCAGGTCAGGTTCTTGTCAAGGTTCACTACAGTGGAGTGTGTCGTAGCCAACTCATGGAGGTCAAAGGTGGGCGGGGCAACGATCCCTGGCTACCCCATCTGTTGGGGCATGAAGGATCGGGTGAGGTATTAGCTATTGGTGATGGGGTCACCAAGGTCAAACCTGGCGATGCGGTTATTTTAGGGTGGCTGAAGGGCTCTGGCCTAGAAGCTCCTGGTGCCCACTATCGCTGCGGGGATCAAGTCATTAACTCCGGTAGAGTTACCACCTTCAGTACTCACACCATTGTCTCTGAAAACCGGGTCACCCTGAAACCGGACGAACTACCCATGGATGTAGCGGTCTTGTTTGGTTGTGCTCTACCCACGGGTGCTGGTATGGTTCTGAACCAGGTGCAACCCCTCAGCGGTGCCACGGTAGCGGTTTTGGGCTTGGGTGGGGTCGGTTTAAGTGCCTTGATGGCTCTCAAAGGGTTTGACTGTGCCCAAATTATCGCCATTGACATCTCGGCGGAAAAACTAGCTCTTGCCAAAGACCTGGGGGCCACTCATACCCTACAGGTTGGGCAGGCCGATAGACAGAACATATCCTCAATCCCGGCTTTCACTCATCCACCGCATCCTCAACCCTCCAGCCAAAACCACATATACGATCAGGTGATGGCCCTGACTAAAACAGGGGTAGACATTTGTATTGAATCCGCCGGTACTGTGGAAACGATAGAGTTGGGCTTTAGTCTAATCCGCAAGGGAGGGGGACGCCTTTGGTTTGCATCCCATCCACCGGAGGGGGAAATGATTCGTCTGGCTCCCCATGACCTGATTAGTGGCAAGCATATTTTTGGTACTTGGGGCGGTAGCTCCTTTCCTGACCGAGATATTCCCCGGATGACAGAAATATTTCGTAAGGGAAATGTTCCCTTAGATCGACTCTTAACCCAGCGTTATAGTTTAGATCAAGTCAATGAAGCCCTAGCTGACTTGGAAGCAGGTAGAGTCTTTCGTCCTCTCCTGGTGATGGATTAGAAGGACAAATTCCGGCAGCGGCACAGGGCCTGGCGGGCCTGATTCGTTAGACGCGGCTTTGGACTATGGTACATACATATAAATTCAGTAGATCACAAACGCGCTCCTTTGCCATGATCCAGCCCTCAGCCCATACCCTCCCGCTGAGGTGCATTACTATCAGGCCACTATCCTCACACTATTACGTCTTCACGTCATGGTTTAAACCTTTCCCCCCCTTACCTCCCCAGCAAGTCCTACCGACTACGTATGACTTGCCCCTGGTTGACTGACAAAACTTACGAGAGCCCAGATCCGCCCAAGGGACAAGAGACCTGACCCCTACATGGCCCTAATGCGGTAGGGGCGCGGAAACCGCGCCCGGTGCAGAATCTTTTGTTAGCCAACCACCTCCCCTCCTTGGAGGCAATAGACTAGGAATCATCTTTTATTCCATTCAACTCAGGTGAGGGGAAACCATGGTAGTCACCCAACCGCAACACCCACTAGTCATCCAGCGTGATCGACTTAAGATTACCTGGGAGAAGCTACCCGATGATTTTAGTTTGCCGGATGACCCTGTGGATAACCACTTGCAACCATTGTTAGCGGAGGCTTTGCGTGAGTCTCTGGAATTAGCGGGGCTATTTTCAGAGTCTATGCTGATAGCGACTAATTTTGGTATTTGTGCCACGGTTGCCGATAAAGCGGTGGTGAAAGCACCCGACTGGGTCTACATTCCAGAGGTTAAACCCTTGTCAGAGGGGGTAATTCGACGGAGCTATACCCCCAGGCTAGAAGGGGATATACCCCTAATGGTCTTGGAATTCATCTCGGAAACAGAGGGTACGGAGTACTCCATCAACCCCCATTATCCCTACGGCAAGTGGTATTTCTATGAACGCATTATCCAGGTGCCGCTCTATGGCATTTTTCAACCCGAAACTAAAACCTTAGATCTCTTTCGGCTGGTAGATGGGCGGTATGAACCCCAGGTACCGGATGAAAATTCCCGTTTCTGGATTCCGGAAATGAATCTCTTTTTGGGCACCTGGGATGGTCAACGGTCTAACCTCTCGACAACCTGGTTACGCTGGTGGGATAGTTCGGGCAATCTGTTGCTTTGGGGGCGTGAGCAGATTGAGCAGGAAAGACAACGGGCGGAGCGTCTGACAGCCCAGTTGCGGGCCTTAGGCGTTGAACCTGATGGGGGGAGTGGAGAGTAGAACGCCCCCTTATTGGATTTCTGTATTAACCAGCACCCTCAACTGGCTGGTTAACGTTGCTAATTTATAGATTTCTATGCTGTCTTCTTCTATTCCCCGAACCGTTTTTGTCTCGGGTAATTTCAATGTTCTTCATCCCGGTCACCTTCGCCTATTGCGGTTTGCCAAGGAATATGGTGATTACCTGATTGTCGGGGTTCAGAGTGATCGCATCGCTGCCAATGCGGCCCATGTACCGGAGCAATACCGCCTGGAGATGGTCAAAGCTAACAGTTGGGTGGACGAAGCCTTTTTACTTGATGAGCCTGTCACTGAGGTACTAGAACGGTTACGGCCAGCGATTGTAGTTAAGGGTAAAGAGCACGAAAATCGTTTTAATCCCGAACTCGCTATTCTTGAAACCTATGGTGGGCGACTACTGTTTGGCTCCGGGGAAGCGACCTTCTCATCCCTAGAGTTAATTCGCAACGAATTCACTCAGGCCAATTTAAACACTATCCAGCTTCCCGAATCTTTTATGGATCGCCATGGACTCATTCCATCCGCTATGGCCACACGAGTAAAGACCTTTGCTCACCTGCAAGTCTGCGTGGTGGGGGATTTGATCATTGATGAATACATCACTTGCCAACCTTTAGGCATGTCCCAGGAAGACCCAACCATTGTAGTAACGCCAGTCGATACCACCCGATTTGTTGGGGGAGCTGGTATCGTAGCAGCCCATGCGGCAGGGCTAGGGGCACAGGTTAATTTTGTTTCGGTGACTGGAATCGACCAAGCCCAGAATTTTGCCCAAGAGGGGCTGAAGAACTACCGGGTAAATGCTCATTTAATTGCCGATGATAGCCGCCCTACCACGCGCAAACAGCGGTTTCGCAGTAAGGGCAAAACTCTGCTGCGGGTCAGCCATTTGCATCAAGCATCGATTAACAGCACACTTCAGATCCAAGTTTTGAATCAGGTAGCGGCTGCCCTAGCCGATGCTGACCTACTAGTGTTCTCCGACTTTAATTATGGTTGTCTGCCCCAGTCCTTAGTGGATCAGATTTTGGATTTGGCGAAAACGCAGGGTGTAATGGTGGTAGCCGATAGTCAGTCTTCCTCCCAGGTGGGCGATATCAGCCGCTTTCAGGGGATGGATCTCATTACGCCCACAGAGCGAGAGGCCCGCCTCAGTACACGCAACTCAGAGGATGGTTTGGTGGTTCTAGCCGAGCAACTTCGTCGACAGTCCCAAGCCAACAACATTTTGCTCAAACTAGGCGAAGAAGGTCTGCTGATCCATGCTGATAGCACCCTCAATGGTTCATCAGACGGGTGGTTGACGGATCGAGTGCCTGCCCTCAACAGTGCCGCCAAAGATGTAGCCGGAGCAGGGGACTCTCTTTTGATCACCAGTGCTCTCACCCTAGCCAGTGGCGGCAACATCTGGGAATCGGCATGTTTGGGTTCCCTAGCAGCAGCTATTCAGGTGGGGCGAGTGGGTAACACTCCCGTACAATGCGAGGAATTGATAGCAGAGTTAAGCGCATGAAAGCCATACTGTTAGCGGCTGGTCTTGGCACTCGCCTAAGACCTTTGACCAATACCATTCCCAAATGTCTGGTACCTATTCATGGCCAGCCCTTGCTCGGTATCTGGCTAGAGCGCTTGACGAAGGCAGGCATTGATTCTTTCCTCATTAATACCCATTATTTAGCGGAGCAGGTAGAACAGTTCGTTACGGCTAGCCCCTATCGAGATAGGATTACTCTCGTGCATGAACCAACTCTGCTAGGAACAGCGGGCACCCTAATAGCAAACCTAGATTTCTTTCAGGAAGAAGATTGCCTGCTGATCCATGCCGACAACTATTGTCTGGCAGACTTTAAAGAGTTTATCAAGGCTCACCAACAACGCCCGTCCCAATGCCTGATGACAGTGATGACCTTTCGTACACCAACCCCCTCTAGCTGTGGAATTTTGGAACTGGATGCTCAAGGCGTAGTTGTAGGGTTTCATGAGAAGGTGGCCAATCCCCCAGGAAATTTGGCCAGTGGCGCGATTTATTTATTGTCACCCGAGTTTCTAGTCATTGCTCGACATCAGTTAGCGACCACGAGTGACTTTAGTACCGAGGTCATTCCTATTCTGATAGGCAGAATTTTTAGCTATGAAACCAATTTAGCATTTATTGATATTGGGACTTTATCTAGCTATGAAAAAGCTAATGCCCACAACAACAATGGGGAGAACTGAAATCAATGCGATCATTCGCTATCAATACCACAAAAAATCTTTCAGGGGGAGCTAGAATTATTGCAAGGAAGATAAAAAGCCTTTTACGGGCAAATCCACTGTATAAAGATAGATATGTGAAAGTCTATGAAAAGTATATTAGCCAGAAAATTGCTGCTACTATCAGAAAGGAAATTATTTCAAAAAAACAAGTCTACATTGTTTACGATCATAGCTGTTCATGCCTTGCATATGGTGAGTTTTTTCATCATTTAATGCTTGCCAGGTTTTTCTTAACTCAAAATCTTAAGGTATCTTTTTTAATTATAGACGGAGAATATAGAACTGATTTCCAAGATGAACGCGCATTCAGTCGTGCTCAGCAGTTTCTTGCAGAAGAAATTGACTTTGCAAATTTTATTGCAGGAGCATATAGAAGTAACTTTCTGTGCAAGAAAGTAAGTTGGAAAGAAGGAAACACTGAATTGACGCAGGCAAGTCTTAATGAATCGGTATACATCTACCAACATGAACTTGTTGTGCAAAGACTGCCAATTTATCGTCGATCCTTTAACGTTGTAAATCACCTTGTGCATGGTTTAGATGAAGATTTGACCAAAAAGATTCTGCTTAACTCTCTTGAATTAGGCAACTGCTGGGGAAAATTTGACTTGCTTCCAAAGCAGCCATATCTAGCCCTAAACGTTAGATATAATCCTGACTGGAGTACTCAACGTAACACGACTGAGTCTCTTTTCGTTAATGCCATCAAAAAACTGAACAGCTATTATCCTAACTTATCCATTATTGTCGTTTCGGATCGTCTAGGGTGTAATTATTTTATGGAAGTAGCCCAAAAAAATAGTATAGACTGTCTTTTCTCTAAGAATCTGGATTTACCAGAATCTTTTATTTCCGATGTTTTGTTGGTCTTAGGAGCAATAAAATACTTCCAAGTTAACGGTGGAGGCTTGGGCTGTATCCTGCTTTTTTCATCAACGCCTTTCACAATCATCGCTCCAATTATAAATGAGATAATGTGGACCAAAAGAAAGCTTGTTTCATGGCAGGCTTCAGATCAGGTGTTTAAAAATTTTTACTATACAGGTGATGACGCACAAATCCTCTTGGATTGAAGGTGGTAGCTATTCAACGCTACTGGGCATTTCAATTAATTGCTTTAGGGCACCTCGAAAAATATGGATTTTATTGAGAACGCCTACGAGAGGCTAACGGTTTCAGGCTCCAGAAACTCGCGATAAGGCAATTAATCGAGGTGCCCTTTATTGTGAGCTTGGAAAAACTAAAGGGCACCTCGATTAATTCTAGTTCCCCGTGAGTTTGTGTCGAGTAAAATAGAGGGAGGGCGCTCAAGAGGCCAACACGATGGCCAAGCAACGACAGAAGCGTGGAACAGCAGGCGATAAAACGATTTGTTTTCCCCTTGCAGCGGATCTTGACTACGCCACGTTGGTGGAAGATCGAGAGGCCTTTCGCCGGTATCTCGACGAGCAGATTGCGGCTCATCCGGAACTGTTCCCCGAAGGGATTGAGGCCGGTTATCGCTTTCACGGCTGGGTCAAGTCTTCCCGCCAGCAGATTAAGACCCGGCGGATTTTGCTACCGAGGACAAAGGAGGCTTATCAACTGCGTCCGGATTTTGTGATGCCGTACATGAGCGAAACGGCAGAGATGGCAGATAAAGCCCTCTACCTGAGGAAGCATGGGCTGTCGTTTGAGGGCATTGCCTACGTGCTAGGACGCTCCGAGATGCACTGGTATCGGCTCTGTCAGTCGTTGGGGCGAGCTTCCATTGTCGGGACGACCCTGAAAAGGGAAAGGGCGCTCCCCCCCATCTCGTTGCCGACGAGAAGCACTGTAATTGGCAAGGGAACCGCGTCTATCTGGCCGTCACCGCCGCCCAAGGGTGCCTCTTGGGGGCCAGTCTGAGTGCCAGTGCGGGGCAGGGCGGACTCACGGAAGCCGATGGGGTGTTCCAGCAGGAAGCGGCCCATCATGCCCCTGACGATGCTCCCGAGACAGTCACCACCGATGGGTGGGACGCCACCCGAGCCGCCTGGGAAACCTTATTTCCGGGCATCGTCTGGATTCTGTGCTTTCTCCATGAGGTGATTAAAATCCGGGATGGGTGCCGCTCGAAACCCGCGCTTCGGCAAGACCTCCTCGACAAACTTTGGCATGTCTATCAGGCCACCAGCAAGCGACACTTTGCCCAACGATTGCGACGGTTGCTGGAGTGGGTGACCACACACACCTTGCCCAAGGCCATTGATGGGCGCTTGCGACGGCTGAAAGGCAAGTCTCGATTCTTCCAACGGGCCTTTGACTTCCCTGACGCGTATCGCACCAGTAATCAAGTAGACCGGCCCATGAACTATCTCGACCGCATCTTGTATGCCATGCAAGATTTCCACGGGAAGTGGGGCTCTGCCGAGCAATCCAGTCGGGCCATGGCCTTACTCTGGAACTTTCATCCGTTTTGTCGCAAAACTCGGACCGCCATGGAGGGCTGCTTATGCCCCTTTGAACAGCTCAACGGTTTCCGCTATCACGATAACTGGGTGCGCAATCTGCTGATTGCTTCATCGTTGAATGGCAGAAGGCCCTTGCCCAAGGAGGCCGACACAAAATAAGTTGGAACTAGGATCAAACTATCTAACTTGCTCGGATCTCCATGGGTGCTCCAGTAGGCCACCTTCCGCAAGGAGCATCCGATTAAGTCCGCGATCTCTTGTTGAGTCCTGCCGTTATTGCGCAGTAGCCGTATTAGAATGCGCTCTCGAATGTCAGGGTGTTCATGGAACTTCAACTGCTTCTGAAGCTCTTGCTTTTCCTCTGACGTTAGATAATTTCTGACTCCCATGACTTATTCCAAAATTTTAATGTATTTACGCAGTTTAGATGACTAACAGCTTAGATCGTTTCCAAACTGACAACCATGCAGTGTTATTTGTGTCAATCATCTCAGTTTTTCACCCGCAAAGGCGCAGTACGGGATGCACCGAACATGCAAATTCTAGAATGTGAAGATTGCGGCCTAGTCATGTTGCATGATCAAGCTCATATTCACGATGGGTTCTATGAAAACTCTGGCATGCATGGATCTGATCCAATACCGATGGAGGCTTGGTTGTCCGAAACAGACTGGGATGACCAGCGACGCTTTGAAATGGTGAAAGCCATACTTCCTAACAAACGGCTATTAGATTTTGGCTGTGGAGCTGGCGGCTTTTTGCGTAAAGCTCAAAGGTTGGCGGCAGAGGTAGTTGGAGTTGAGTTGGAGATCAGGGTTCAGGACTATTGGGCTGATCAGTTGAAGATTGCTCCGTCGCTGGATGCAGTGGGGGGGGGATACGATTTGATTACGGCCTTCCATGTAGTTGAACACTTACAGAATCCCAGAGATATTATCTCTGATTTAGGTAAGTTATTAAAACCCGAAGGGCGGTTGATTGTTGAAGTCCCTAGTGCTGATGATGTATTATTAACTTTGTACGACTGCGATGCCTTCCAGCGTTTTACCTACTGGAGTCAGCACTTATTTCTCTTCAATGCTTCCACATTATCACTGTTAGCTAAACGGGCTGGGTTGAAAGTGGTAGCTATTCAACACTATCAGCGCTATTCCCTAGCAAATCATCTACATTGGCTGAGTCAGGGGAAACCCGGAGGGCATCAACGTTGGAATTTCCTGGATACGATTGAGTTGAGTCACGCCTATGCCCATGTGTTAGCTTCACTGGGCAAAACTGATACCTTGGTTGCCCACTTAGAGCCAACTTCTACCGTGTGAAAAATCTTGGAAGATTTGTTTGATTAAACAATACTATAGGGCACCTCGAAAAATACAAAGCTTATTGAGAATAGCAACGAGATCCTAGGGATTTCAGGCTCTTCAAGTTCGCAATAAGGCAATTAATCGAGGCGCCCTATAGCAATCCGGCCTGATTGCTAAACTCACTATCCTCTGAAAGCTTTGCTCTAAGCGGATTTATGCTTTCAAGAATCAAATAAAATGATATGTATCTGATAAAATCTCAACAAATAATTTCGGAACATTTCGCTGAGCATCAAGCCTTGATCAACCATATTGGTGAAGCTATTTCAGATCAGATAGCTAGTTTTGCTCGGACGATTTCTACGGCCTTAGCTAATGATTCTACGGTGTTTTGGTGTGGCAACGGCGGTAGCGCGGCGGATAGCCAGCACCTGGCCGCTGAACTGGTGGGGCGGTTCAAAGAAGATCGTCGGCCTCTCCGTTCCGTTGCTCTGACCACCGATACCTCGGTGCTGACCTGTGTCGCCAATGACTACAGCTATGAGGATGTTTTTGCTCGCCAGGTGGAGGCCTTGTCTCGTCCCGGCGATGTATTAGTCGGGATCTCTACTTCTGGGCAAAGTGAGAACATTCTGCGGGCGGTGAAAATGGCCCAGTCTCTGGGACTGAAGACCTTAGGCTTGCTAGGCAAGGATGGTGGGCTTGCTAAGGATTTGGTGGATGAAGTTATTGTAATTCCCTCGACATCTACAGCCCGAATTCAGGAAGCACATATTTTAATTGGCCACATTCTTTGTGACCTAATCGAACAGGAGCTTGGTCTTGCCTAATCTACCCCTTCCCCCTTGGGAGTCAATCCACACCTTAATCTTTGACTTTGATGGCGTTTTTACCAATAATAAGGTTTGGGTTGACCAAGCCGGAAACGAGTGGGTAAGATGTGATCGTGGGGATGGTCTCGCCTTTGATCTGCTGCGTACCTTCATGTCTAGAATAGACTGGCCGTTGCAGTACTTCATTTTATCTAAGGAAAAGAATCCTGTAGTATTAGCCCGCGCCAATAAGCTCAAGATCCCCTGTCACCAAGGGATTTCTCATAAGTTAGCCTTTGTCAAGACCTATCTGAGTGATCGTTTTTCTGAGGAGATAAATCCTCAGAAAGGGTTAATATATCTAGGCAACGATTTAAATGATCTGGCAGTAATGCGCTTTGCGGGTTATTCGGTGGCACCGAGTGATGCTCATCCTGTAATTCAACAGTCGGCCAGTCGTATTTTAGAACAAAGGGGTGGGGAAGGCTTTGTACGGGCTTTTATTGAGCTTTTCTTAGGTATCGACCAACTTGATGTTGACACTCTTCTTGAAATTGTTTAAGACCTTAGTTTGAATTAGCGTTATCCGGAGTAACCAGAGTTATGGGTATTTTCTTTGTGGCTGAAATTGGTATTAACCACAATGGTGATATGGAGATCTGTAAGGATCTAATCGATGTTGCCGTGGATGCTGGGTGTGACGCAGTTAAGCTTCAAAAGCGAGATATCAACCTAGTGTATACTCGGGAGTTTCTAGACAGCCCTCGTGAGAGCCCCTGGGGTAAAACCCAGCGGGCTCAAAAGGAGGGATTGGAATTTAGTCGGGAGGACTATCAGGAAATTGACCGTTATTGCAAAGAGAAGGACATCAAGTGGTTTGCCTCTGCCTGGGATACCAATAGCCAACAGTTCCTCCGTCAGTTTGATTGTCAATATAATAAGGTTGCTTCAGCTATGATTGTGCATGAAGCCTTATTGAATATGATAGCGGAGGAAGGTAAGCATACCTTTATTTCTACTGGTATGAGTACCTATGACGATATCCAGCGGGCAGTGGATATTTTTCGGGCAGCTAACTGTCCTTTTGAGTTGATGCATACAGTATCAACCTATCCTATGAAAGACGAGGATGCTAATTTACGGGTGATTGAAACCTTACGCAATCGATATAATTGTAATGTTGGTTACAGTGGTCATGAGGTGGGGTTGGCGATTTCCTACGCTGCGGCAGCCATGGGCATTACTTCTCTAGAACGCCATATTACCCTGGATCGGGCGATGTATGGATCGGATCAGTCGGCATCAATTGAGCCGAACGGTTTGCGCCAATTGGTTGGGGCGGTGCGCAAAATTGAGAAAGCCATGGGTGATGGGGAGAAACGAGTCATTGATGCGGAGGTATCTATTGCTCGTAAGCTGCGTGAACATCTTGATCTTGAGTCTAATCATTCTGGACAGTGGGAAGTTCTGTATCCGGTAGCGGGACGCCAAGAAAAACGGACATGAGCTGAGTCAATCGACCCATCATGTCCGAAACTGGCTGATGTAAAGCCTTTC
>NZ_JACJRS010000096.1 GCF_014697375.1 Phormidium sp. FACHB-1136 | reverse complement strand
CTCTACTTTTGCCTAAATTCATCGCCGCTAAGCTTAACCCCTTGCCCCCTCAGGTCTCCCAAAGCTTAGTAACTTAGTACCCCTGTCCAGAACTTATGACTGTCCAGCTAGGCCAGATAAGCGCAATGGGATGCTTGGAAGTCTGTAGGATGGGTTAGCGTCAGGCATCAACGCCTGATAGAACGGTGCGTTACGGGTGTGTGAACCCGACCTAGCCCTTGTAGCGCTGTGTCCACCAAACAAGGCTATCGCAAAGCTGGGTCAACACCGCTAGGGCCACCCGTTGGTCGTTGAGGGGCAACTGCCACAGGGCTTCGGAGATGGCGCGAATGGAGGCTATATCGTCGGGGTTCACCCGCTGATTTGGCAGGTTGACCCCAGCGCGGGCCATCACCGTTACCAAGGCCGCCCAGGTTTCTTGCCAAAACAGAGACGCATTCATCTCTCGCCGTTGCAGCCGCAGATGTTCGCCCCAAAAACGCTCTAGGCCATAGGCGGTGGCCATCCGCATTTTGTAGGCCTGATTCAGGGATTGCGGTTCCCTAGCCTTGGCATCTAACACCAGTTGTTGAGCCAGTTGATCGAGTCCGTAGGATTCCCAAGCCATTACTGATTCTCTCCTGCTAGCGTGACTTGGCAGCGCCCAAAACCGATGGATTCTAGCCCGCCAAAGTAAAGTTCCTGGGTCTGGGCCGAACCAAAGGGTTGCCAGTCTGGCGCTTTGAGGGCAACCGGAAACACCAAAATGCTGCCCTCTGGTAGGGCTTCCACATTAAAAAAAGCGCCCGATGCCACTTTCTTTTGGTCATCCTCTAGGCGCACCCGGCTTTGGCGGTAGAGGGCCATGTCGTGGATCATGCTGATGTCGCGGTTGTCTACCACCACCAAGCTATCGGCCCGCAGATCCACCCCTGCCGGAATCCAGGGGGACAAATCCACCTCATGTTCCAGCGTCAGAAAGCCCAGGTTGAAAAACAACACCTTGCCCCCGGTGCCCACCTGGCGACCTTGAAGACCGGGGGAGGCTGTGTAGGGTTCGGGGAGTGGAGCTTGAACATCGGCAATGCGTTGGTAGCGCTTAAGCAGCCAAGGGCACGTTACCCATAAAATCGGCTGACCTGGACAGAACACTGGCAGCCACACCAACGACGCATACTCAAACTTCACTAGGGCTTCGGTGGTGCCGCCATCCTCTGCCCCCGCCACGGCCTCATGGCCATACCATTGCTGGGCAGAAGCTCCGTCGCTCTGCCGCATATCGGCCCGGAACCGCCCCCGAATCGAGCTGCCGGGAATGATGCCCGTTTGGGTGAACTGGTCACGAAAAATCAGGTTGAGGTTTCCGGTTTCTTCTCCGGCACTGGCCCCTACATGGAGCGGAGCCAGGGTTTCGATGATGCCGTAGGCTTTGTGGTACATGGGTGAAGGGGTAAAGGTGGAGGTCTTGGGTTGGGGCGCACTGCGGTGCGCCCGTACAGGGGATTGGAATTAGCTTGCTACTGCATCGGGGAGGGGGAGGGCTAAGCCGCAGCCCCAGCGTTTCATGGAGGGGCCTTCTTTGGGAAACCAGGCGTCATCCCAGGTGTGCCAGGGGGTGGGGATGGGTTTTGGCAGTACATAGACGGTTCCGGCGGGGACGGCGTAGCGTCCGCGAGAGAGGCGTTTGGTGGGGCCGCTGCCGCCCAGGCGATAGCGAAAGGGCACCGGGCGTTCGGTGAGCAGGGCTTGGGGCTGGGGCCAATCGGTGGGGTAGCGCTGGGAGAGACGGTTTGACCCCCACAGGGCTGGGGTGAGGAGGGCAAACATGGGGCCAGGGCTGCGGTTTAGCAGGGCTTGAATGGCACTACTGATGGGATAGGCAGTAACGCTCACCAGGTGCCCTTCGCCGCCAAACCGATACCAGCCGGAGGGTAGTTCGCCATTGCTGAAGTAGACCAGGCAAACGTCGGGATGGAGCTGCACGCCGTTTTCGAGGAACAGGCTTCCGGCAGCGTCCGGGGCATCGGGATCTGAGGGCCTCACCACATGGCGTTCGTCTGGGTCTAGGCGGGGGTGGAGGTGGGGCAAAAATTCCCAGGGGTCGGCCTGGGCGGTGCGGGGGTTGTCCCATTCGGCGAGGGAGATCCACCACCCATCGGACTTATATTTGCGGTCTAGGGGACGATCCTCAACGTCGCGCCATTGGCCCTGGGGGGCGGTTGGATCGGGGTTGGCCCTGGGTTGCCAGGTGAGGCGGCGGTGGATGTGGCCCGTGGTGGGATCCTCGCGGCTGGGCTGCACCCGGTAGGTCATGGGCAGCGGCACGTAGACCGTTTGGTCGTGGGCAATCTCGTCGGACTTTCCCCAGAAGGGGCCAGCCAATTGCAAGGTCTGCACCCCCGCATTGCCAAACTGGGCGGCAAACAAACCGGAGAGGGTGGCGGCACTGGGGGGAAACTGGGTGCCAGAACGTCCTACCAAGTTTTCGGGGGAGAGAAACCGTCCGGCACTGCCGTAGAGTAGGCCCAAGGGTTCGAGGGCAATCAGATGGGTGAAGGTTGAGGTCATGGATAGTCAGTGATCCCTAGGCGGCTATGGGGGTAGCGATGTAGTCCCGGTTAACCCCACGGCGATGCAGATGGAAGCCGACCTTGGCGAGGGCGATCACCCAGGCGGTGATCGCGATGGCCTCTGGGGCGGAGTGGCCCAAAATTCCGGTGCGGTCTGGGGTATCCCAACGGTGCTGACGGATGAGGGTACAGAGGTCTTCTCCAAAGTAGATCGTCACCAGGGCTAGGGCCACATCACCCTGGGCATCAAAGCCGTGGCGGGCCTCTAGGGTGGCGATGTCGTTATAGAGATGTGTCCAGTTGGGGGCGTTGGTGGTTCCCTGCACCCCGTTACGATCTCGGTAAGACTCCAGCAACCCCGCCTCTAGCAACCACCAAGGACAGACCCACTCTAGCCAGTTGCCACCGTTAAACAGAATGCGAAAGGCAATGCGATCTCGTCCGTGCTGCTTGGCCGAGTCCTGGGCTTCGCGGCAATGCTGCAACACGTCCCGCTGGGGCACGTTGGGGGCCGCCCACACAAAGCCCACGCTGACGGTAATCGGCTGCTGGTGCAAATTCCAAATGTGGGAACGAAACTGCGATAGCCAAGCCACGGCCTCGGCGGGGGCCAAGGGTGGGTCAGGTTCATTGCGATAGAGGACGCCCAGGAAGTCGTCGCCGCCTGCGTAGATGATCCGCCCATCGCGATCTAGGGTGCGGCGCTGGGTGGTGGCTTTGGGCAGATGACGGGGCAACTGGCGACCCCACCGCCGCAGTTGATGGCTAAAGTCGTGGAGGGCATCGGGGGATTGTCCCCGTAAATAGTCGCCGACACGATCCCCATCGCCCTGAAACCAGCCTGTCCAGCGTCCCGGTTGGGAGTCTTCGGGACGGCGCTGGGCTTCGTCGGGCAGGTCGTCTACCTCTGGGTCTCGCCAGCGGTTGAGGGCCTTAAAGCTCATTAGGGTACCCAGTTCTGGGTTGTGGCCCACCACGGCATCCACCGTCACCAGCCGTTTCACCAGTTCGGGAATGCTGAGCTGTTCCCTGGGGGTGATGATGGCTTCTCCGGTTGCGCCGATGGCCTCGCTGAGCTGTTGGTAAAAGGTGGTGACTTCGGCCTCTTCTTCGGCCTTGGGGCGTTGGTGGGGAGAGTGCCGCCCCAGTAAGGGCCACGCCCGCGAATCTAGCCCCGACAGGGTAGAACTTTCGCCTACCCAGTTCACCCCCGTCCAGGCGCGGGCTTGTTTTTTGGCCATCAAGGTTTGTTTGGCCTGTTCTGGGCTGGGGCCAGTGGCATGGAAAAATTCCCAGGCATGGTTCACCCATTCTTGCCAAGGCCGTGCCCAGTGGTAGGCCCAGGGTTGGCCGTTGGGTTGGGTGCTAACCTGGGTTTCGATCCACTCCCGGCAGGTGTTGCACAGGTCGCGCCAAGCGGTTTTGAAGGCTTGGGCGGCGACAGGCTCAGAAAATTCGCCCCGAATTAGGATTTGGTTGGGGGTGCCTTGGGTCACGTTAATGTGGGCTGGGGAAATGACGGGATCCTCTGGCCATTGGGCATTAGGGCTGGCTAGGGTGGCCCTCGCGGCATCGCAAAGTTGATCCGCCAGGTAGGACAAAATCAGCGAACTCCCGTAGAGGTCTCGCAGTTTGCGCGATTTTTCGATGAAGCCCTGCACGGGGGCAAAGGTGATGGCGGTATAGACAGGCGAGGGCATGGCCTAGGTGTTCGGAACGGCGGAGCGTTAAGGCCAAGGCTACGGGCAAGGGCAATGATTACGACTCAGATTTAAGGATTTCTTCGCCCTGTCCTGCGAACCATAACGTTTTACTGCGGTTTGCTACGCCATATCACGGGGGCTTAATGTTCACTGGCCTACGTTGCCATGGCGAACTCATAGTTAGACACTGCCTGTGGTGCTATAGTGGTGTCATGTCTGATTCTGCTTTGCTGCGGATTGTTGTTGATACCAATGTTGTCTTTGAAGGCCTGACCAAGCAGGGCGGAGCTTCAGGGCTGATCATTGATGCTTGGCTGGCCGGGTTGATGGTCGTTTGTATCTCCAATGCGCTGGCCTACGAATATGACGATGTGCTGTCCCGTAAACTCTCAGCAGAACGCTGGCGTAAACTGCAACCTGTATTGGGGCAACTTCTGAGTATCGCTCAGTACACCAATATTTATTTCTCTTGGCGACCAACTTCCCCAGACGCAGGGGACGATCTTGTGATTGATTGTGCAATGAATGCAGGGGCGATGATTGTTACGTCTAATATTCGTGATTTTCGGAGTGCAAACGTTGCGATGGGCCTACAAGTTTTAACCCCTGTGCAGTTTTTGGATGTATTAGCATCAGGAGAGCAATAATGAGCCGTTTAACCTTGCGATTACCGGAAACCCTTCATCAACAACTTGCCCAGCTTGCCGAAGGGGAAGGGGTATCGCTGAATCAATACATTGTTTATGCCTTAACTCGCCAAGCGGCTTTAGTCCATGGCATTCAGGTTGTCCCACAGGCGGAGGTTGAACAGCAGCGACAGGCGCTCGAAGCTTTGATTAAGCAGCTAGGGTCAGCGTCATTGGCTGAAGTTGAGGCTGTTTTAGCCACACGAGAGAACACTGAACCAGAAGCCGATTTGAGTGCAGAGGTAGTCGCCCGTATCAAAAAGAAAATTCAGGCGAGTAGGAAGCCATGAAATGGATCGTTGTGGCCCTTGCTCACCCTCGCAGGTGGGCTATAATCCAGTTGTGGGAAATCGGGTATCCCAAACCCTTGCCCCACAAAGCCTCCAGCAGGCTACTCCCTACCGAAGGGCTAATTTCGGAATAGTTGGAAACTTAGTTCGCCGCCTTTTTCTTACTAATCAAAACTTGATGCTCCCTACCGAAGGGCTAATTTCGGAATAGTTGGAAACTGTAGTGACGAATCCCTTCAGGAGACTCTTCCACCACCCTACCGAAGGGCTAATTTCGGAATAGTTGGAAACCATGGTAGATCGATGTATTTTGAGTAAAGGAATCCGGGTTCCCTACCGAAGGGCTAATTTCGGAATAGTTGGAAACATGATACGATCAGTAATGGCTTGATCGTTGTCGAATTTGGCTTTGCCCTACCGAAGGGCTAATTTCGGAATAGTTGGAAACTGACGCCTCTTCCCGTGGGCATTCCGCCACCGGATGCCCCTACCGAAGGGCTAATTTCGGAATAGTTGGAAACAGCTTATTGCGAGGTAATTTGACCCTCTAATTCACTCAGAAGTGTCCCTAGCGAAGGGCTAATTTCGGAATAGTTGGGAACAGTCGCAGTCTGAGGGTCATTGTCACGACCACCCTGGCTAGTCCCTACCGAAGGGCTAATTTCGGAATAGTTGGAAACACTATCACTAACAAACGCCCGATAAAGGTTGCCTTCTTGTCCCCTACCGAAAGGCTAATTTCGGAATAGTTGGAAACCCGCTCCCCTGGAGGCCATAGATCAGGATGCAGGGATAGGCTAGGCACCCCTACCGAAGGGCTAATTTCGGAATAGTTGGAAACTTGATGTCTGCCGATTGGATGGCAAAAGTTTGTTGACGGGCACCCTACCGAAGGGCTAATTTCGGAATAGTTGGAAACCAATCCCCCAGCTTCGGTTTTGGATTTCACCATTACCCTACCGAAGGGCTAATTTCGGAATAGTTGGAAACACAGGAGGATTTGCCAGAGCCTGAACACGCAGCAACCCATCATCCCCTACCGAAGGGCTAATTTCGGAATAGTTGGAAACTAGTTGTAGTTGGGGTGACGCTTCACCGCAGCCGCCATCAGGTTTGCCCCCTACCGAAGGGCTAATTTCGGAATAGTTGGAAACTGATAGTAGGTGTTCTCGTCAACTTTATGCATGTTGATGATCCCCCTACCGAAGGGCTAATTTCGGAATAGTTGGAAACTGCATACCTGGGATTTGCCGACGGTCTTCCACGAGAGTCCCTACCGAAGGGCTAATTTCGGAATAGTTGGAAACATTACGAACCAAAACAGTTTGTTCACCAACAGTACGAGTAGCCCTACCGAAGGGCTAATTTTGGAATAGTTGGAAACTTGACGCAGCCCCAGATCGTTGTTTGAGCGCAGAAGTGACGCCCTACCGAAGGGCTAATTTCGGAATAGTTGGAAACTCCACCTTCACCAATACCAGTTCCACCAGTACCAGTTCCCCTACCGAAGGGCTAATTTCGGAATAGTTGGAAACGCTAGTCTGTGAAGACTGCGATTGCCCTTGCCCTTGCCCTACCGAAGGGCTAATTTCGGAATAGTTGGAAACTCTTCTTCACTCCGAAGACCCATATCGACTACACCAGGAACCTGCTCTACCGAAGGGCTAATTTCGGAATAGTTGGAAACTCACGATCTGCCCGGTAACGCTCTACAAACTGGGGTTGAAACCCCTACCGAAGGGCTAATTTCGGAATAGTTGGAAACTTGTTTTGCTGCTCTCCTGTCAAGGTTGGTTGTTCAGTCCCTACCGAAGGGCTAATTTCGGAATAGTTGGAAACACCAGAATTCGCCCTTCGTTCTGCGGCAGGGGTGCCACAGGGATTTCCCCATACCGAAGGGATAATTTCGGAATAGTTGGAAACCAAGTATAGTTACCCACGGGAGGCGCAACCAACTGAACAGACCCCTACCGAAGGGCCAATTTCGGAATAGTTGGAAACTTTACCTGTGCACCAACAATGTTTAGCACATTGAAGCCACCACCCCTACCGAAGGGCTAATTTCGGAATAGTTGGAAACTCGTCAGGTGGAGTAAAGCCCTCGTCCTTAGTGTGCTTGATGCCCTACCGAAGGGCTAATTTTGGAATAGTTGGAAACTGGAGTCGGCTTTCACCTCCATGCCCTGCCTTAAAGCCCTACCGAAGGGCTAATTTCGGAATAGTTGGAAACTCTCAGTCGTGCATGAGAACGACATAGTAAACCTCCTCTAACTGCCCTACCGAAGGGCTAATTTCGGAATCGTTGGAAACTTTTTGGACATCAGATCATCACCGCGATGATCCCATACAGACCCTACCGAAGGGCTAATTTCGGAATAGTTGGAAACTCGGGAATCTGTAGCCGTTCCACCGCCACCCCTAGCCCGTAGCCCCTGCCGAAGAGCTAATTTCGGAATAGTTGGAAACTCCGTAACCGATTGGTCACGTTGGTCGATAGCAACGCCATTGTCCCTACCGAAGGACTAATTTCGGAATAGTTGGAAACTGAAGAAGGAACAGGTTAGCACCAGTTTGTACACAGCTATCAATGCCCTACCGGAGGGCTAATTTCGGAATAGTTGGAAACGGAGGAACCACCGTAGGAACCTCCCCTACCGAAGGGCTAATTTCGGAATAGTTGGAAACGTCTGCCGCCATAGGTCGATCCGGGCTTTTTTGTCGAAGCCCCTACTGAAGGGCTAATTTCGGAATAGTTGGAAACAATTCCCCTGAACAACGCCTCGTGGTGAACAACCTTGTCCACCCTACCGAAGGGCTAATTTCGGAATAGTTGGAAACTTGACATTCTCAACGGAGTTGCCTTCAGGATGGAACACATCCCTTACCGAAGGGCTAATTTCGGAATAGTTGGAAACTACACAGGATGGTTCTGGTTGTCCAGACCACCTTGGGAAACGCCATCCCTACCGAAGGGCTAATTTCGGAATAGTTGGAAACCTGTGCAAAAGCACCGTCTCAAATGGTGCAGGCATAAAGTAGGCCCCTACCGAAGGGCTAATTTCGGAATAGTTGGAAACTGCCTGTTGAGGCGAGATGTTGTTTTCGTTTGCAAAATCCCCTGCCGAAGGGATAATTTCGGAATAGTTGGAAACTTCACTATGTCAGTTGCAACTTCAACCGGAATATTCAGCTCGTTGCCCTACCGAAGGGCTAATTTCGGAATAGTTGAAAACTGTTGAACTTGCTGTTGTCCTAAAGAGTTGATCGTGACGCCCTACCGAAGGGCTAATTTCGGAATAGTTGGAAACTATACATGTGCTAAGATCGAGTCCTATTCGTCTTTTGTTGGCCCTACCGAAGGGCTAATTTCGGAATAGTTGGAAACTCGAAGTGGACTTCGCGAATGCCGGGGCAGAGAATATCTGCTCCCTGCCGAAGGGCTAATTTCGGAATAGTTGGAAACACATCGTACACGGCTTGTAGCTCTTTGAGTTGCTTTTGTGTGAAGCATCCTATCAAAGGGCTAATTTCGGAATAGTTGGAAACTCAGATCCCAGGGTTCTCAAAGAACCCTGGGATCTCTAACGCCTCGGAATGATTAGATACTTCGCACTAAAACCCCAGTTTCTTCAGGAAGCCGGGGTTCTTTCTATCGCATAATTGTTGTTGTTCTATTGAATCTGATCCCTCACCCATGCTCTCACCGCTCGGCGTAGGGCCAGCCGTCCTTGGGTGCGGTGGGCTTCAATTAGGCTGGGCAATTCCTGTACCTTAAGCATTGGAAAAACCAGGCTTTGGGCCACCGATTGATAGGCTCCAGATTGCAAGCGGTAGACCGTCAGTTGGCCTTGGTCGTAGCACCAAATTTCGGGTATCCCTAGCCGCGCATAGATCGAAAACCGATGGATAGATTTGCTAGTGAGGTCAATTTCTAGGGCTAAATCTGGGGGTGGATCTTGGTCTAAATCTAAGGTAAGTTTGCCGCGCACCAGGGCTTCATTTTGCACATAAAAGCAATTATCGGGTTCAATACCAGCCTGTGCCGCCTGTTTTCTCCAGGTGGTAGATCCATAACTTTCGTAATCTAAATCTAGTTCTTCACTAATATCTTTAACCGCATCACCCATGGTTTCCTTAAAATACTCGTGTTCGGGTAAAGGGGCCATAATCTCTAACAGTCCGTGGTCGTAGGCGATGCGGGTGCTGCGTTGCCCCCCTAGCTCTGCCAAAATGGCATTAAACTCGGCCCAGCTTACATCGCGCAGCACTAGCCGCTGCCCTGGGGGTACCTCTAATTGCCGAAGTTGAATCGTAACCATTGGTAAATACGCTCTCTTGGGAATACATGCCGGGGGCGGTGCCAGTGCTACCCCCTATGATAGTCCTCCCATCCTGGTCTTCCTTGGCCACCCGCCGCAGAGGCAAACCGCCGTTCCCTAGGTTGTGGGTTGGCGAAGGGCGTAGGCAATCTGGGCCGCATCAGTGACGGCTCCTAGGAGGGTGCCCCGGCTGTTGACGGGGATGTAGTACAACGCCTTGGGGAGATCGGTGATGGCTTGGCTTTGCCCCCGCACATAGATGACCAGAACAGGCGGCCTCGTGAGGTGTTGCAGTCGTTGGCCGAGGTCGGTGATGAGGGCCTCCTGGCGTTCTGGGGCTAGGTCGGGGGTGAGCAAATCGAGGATGAGGACATGGCTGTTGCCATAGCGACGTTCGGGGTCGTAGGGCATCCAGGCCATCTGAAACCCCCTCGCCTTCAGCAGTTGATATTCGGCGGTGGGGGTGGGGCTGGGGCTAATGGGCAGCAGATAATCGACTTGGGTTTGGCCCACCAAGGCTTCGCGCAGAATGATGCGCTCCAAGTCTTCAACCTGGGCTTTGACGGTGTTGGCCAACTGCTTCTTCACCTCGGCCCGCACCAAGCCATCCAGAGATTGCTTAATTTCTCGGCGCGTACTGAACCCCAAGATACCGATAAACGCCACCACCAGGGTAATCGCTACGTTGACCAGGGTGACGAATTGGCCAAAGCTATCGGCCATCCGCGAGTTGGCATCTTGCAGAAATTCGATTTGCTGGGTGAGAAGGTCGATTTGGCTGGCAGGTGGGACTTGGGCCAGCAGGGGGAGGGGCCAAGGCATGGTGATGATATTAGTAATAGTTGCCCACCTTGCGATGGTGAACCGCTGTGAGGCCATCGGGGTGAGAGACCTTGCCGTCTTGGACGGTGCAGTAGACAATCCAGTGGTCGCTCACCTCCATGCGGCTGATCGCTTGGCATTCTAGGTAAGCCAGGGCATCGGCCAAAATGGGCGAACCGTTGGCGGCGGGGCGGGTGCGAACTCCGGCAAAGCGGTCGGCACCGGGGGCGAATCGTTTCAGGAAGTGCTTCATCAGCGGTAGGTGTTTGCCTTCTTCCAGGACGTTCAACACAAAGGTGTCGCCCACCTGCATCAGGGATTCGATGGCTCGATCCTTCGCCACCGCCACGGTGAACCCCAGGGGCTGGAAACTGGCCTGGGCTACCCAGGAGGCCAACATGGCCCCAGAGCGTTCGCCTTTTTGGGCGGTGATGATGTAGAGGCCGCTGCTGATGCGACCGAGGGCTTTTTCCAGGTCAGCATCTAGGGACTTGAGCTTTTTCATTTTGCCCGCCTGGGCCAGGGCTTGGCCAAGGTCGGTGCCCATTTCTTCGCAGCGCTGGTAGAGGGCTTCGCTGGGGGTATCTTTGACTCGCAGGGGCGCAAAGGCGGCGGCGAGTTCCAAATCTTGAAACTTGTTGGCCAGGGGATCAATCGGTTCGTCGTTGCCGCCGTAGGACTCGAACAAGCCCACGGTTTGCTTACCGTTCACGGCAGCGAGGATGGTGCCGAGGGTGGCCTGGGTTTCGTTGGCGATGGGGCCAGAGGCCGGGGGCAAGCCAATCACCAGACCCTTGGCCCGACTGACCAGTTCCGTGACCTCCTGGGGGTCGGCGGATCGCATGTCCATCATTTCCACCGCCACGCTGGTTTTGGTGATGCCCCGTGCAATGGTCTGGGAGAGGCGGTCGCTATAGCCGTAGTCGGACACGTAGAACACCGCCACCAGGTCTTCGGCCTTGGTTTTCTCCTGGCTCCAGCGCTGGTAGCGTCCGGTCAGTTCCGCGACGTTATACCGCAGCAGGGGGCCGTGGCCCGTGGCGATCATGGTCACCGGGGGTAGGGCGTCCATGCGCTTCATCGCCGCCAGCACCGAGCGGGCGTTGGGGGCCATCAAGCACTCGTAGTAAAAGCGAAAATCGGGGGAGATCACCTCCAGATCTTCGTCGTAGGTGGCGTCGCTGCAAAAATGCATTCCGAAGGCATCGCAGGTGAAGAGAAGGCCCGTTTTGTGGTCGTAGGTGAAGATGGTGTCGGGCCAGTGCAGGTTGGGAGCGCTGACGAATTCCAGGGTATGACCGTTGCCCAGATCTAGGGTGTCGCCGTTTTTGACAATCAGCCGATCAAAGGGACGGTGTACCAAGTCTTCCAAAAAAGCAATGGCCACCTTGGCCCCGACGACCGTTGCCTGGGGGGCCAGTTCTAGCACGTCCCGCACTAGGCCGCTGTGGTCGGGTTCGGTGTGGCTGATGACGATGTAGTCGATGGTTTGGGGGTCAATTTCCCCGGTCAGTGTCTTCAGATAAAGATCCCGAAACTTGGCGTGGGAGGTATCCACTAGGGCCGTCTTTTCGCCGCGAACGATAAAGGAGTTGTAGGTGGTGCCGTTTTGCAGGCCAAACTCAATGTCAAAGCGATCTCGATCCCAATCCAGAGACCGAATCGTTGTCACATCTTCAGCGATGGCTTCCACTGCAATGGTCAAGCGCTTTTGCTGAGGATTCGCTACGGCTGCAACCATGGGCCTGTTCTCCCTATCGTGTCGTCAAACAATCGTGTGATCAACCAAACAATCGGCGCGTTACCAGGGCTAAGGGCAACCCGTTGAACGGTTGTCGCCCAAAGAAGCCTCTCGCCCTCAACCCTATCCTAATCGCCTACGGCCCCTAGGCTAGCGTAATTGCCATGGGCCTTCTCGTCGTCCCAGGCCACCTGTAGCTGGCACGGGCTGGGGGCAAACCCCAGTGACGAATCCTAACGTTCCGTGGACTTTAACAACTTGGCTGTTTTTAATGTAACTATTCTGACGCAAAACTTGGGTAGGCAGGGTCAAAATTGTTGATTGCCGCCCTGGCCAGGTCTAATCTATGACTATAAATACCGGGTAATTCTGGGTATTCTAGGGGCGCATCCATATAAGTAAGAAACGTGAGATGCCTGAGCCAGCCTTAACGTCTGATCATCCCTTGTCCCTAAGCGGAGCCCTTACCCTAGAAGCCACCGCCGATGGGTCGTTTACCTTGTTTTCTGAGGACTTTGGCGAATGGTTCCACAGCCGCGCAGGAGCCTACACCGAAGCCTACACCACCTACGTGGAGGCCACCGATCTTACTCAACTGGCCCAGGCTGAATCCCTCACGCTCCTCGATGTTTGCTATGGGTTGGGGTATAACACCGCCGCCGCCCTGGCTACGGTGCGCCAGGTCAATCCCCGGTGCAACGTGCATCTGGTGGGCCTAGAACTGGATGGTCGGGTGCCTAAACAGGCCGTGGAGTCAGGTTTAGTCGCGCCATGGTGGCCGGAGATCCAAGGGATTTTGGCTCAACTGGCCGATCAAGGACAAGTGAATCAGTCCCTGCTGTATGCAGAACTGCGTTTGGGAGATGCCCGTCAGACGGTTCAAGCTCTGGTTGACGAAGGTTTTCAGGCCGATGTGATTTTCTTTGATCCCTTTTCGCCGCCCCATTGCCCCGAACTATGGACGGTGGATTTTATTCGACAGGTCGCCCGCTGCCTTGGCCCCCAGGGCAAGCTGGTTACCTATTCCTGCGCCGCTGCGGTGCGGGCCGCCTTTCTGGACGTGGGCTTACACCTTGGCCCCATTGCGGCGGCGGGGCGTCGCTGGCCGGGGACGCTGGCCCAGTGGTCGCCCGCTGGCCTGAATCCCCTTGCTCGACAGGAGCAGGAGCACCTGCAAACCCGTGCCGCCGTGCCCTACCGTGACCCCAGCCTGCAAGACAGCGCCGACACCATTCGCCACCGCCGCCAGCAGGAACAGGCCCAGTCGTCCTTGGTGCCTACCTCCCAATGGCGCAAGCGTTGGTTGCCGTCGAAGGGCTAATCCACCAACACTCACCATTCAACAACCGCTGCTTCATCCCTCACACCTCTTCTTCCCCATGTCCTACTCCGCCGATCCCTCTCCCCCCCGTGTGCTCGTCGTCGATGACCATACCCCCAGTCGGATGACGGCGGTGGCCTTGTTGTCTGTGGATGGTTATCAGGTGGAACAGGCCGATTGCGGCCATAGCGCCCTGAGCCGAGTTGAGGCCCATCCCCCTGATCTGATTGTGCTGGATGTGATGATGCCCGGAATTGATGGGTTTGAAGTCTGTCGGCGGCTGAAGCGCAACGACAGCACTCGGCTGATTCCCATTATCTTTGTTACCGCCCTAGAGGATCGGGAGGCCCGGTTGAAGGGCATTGAGGCCGGAGGGGATGACTTTATTACCAAGCCCTTCGATGCCCTGGAACTGTCGGCGCGGGTGAAGTCTCTCATCCACCAAAAGCGTTTAAATGAAGACCTCGATCATGCCGAACAGGTGCTCTTTTCCATTGCCCGCACCGTGGAAAGCCGCGATCCGAATACCGGAGACCACTGTGAGCGGCTCGTAAAATCTGCCCAGGCCTTTGGGGAATATCTCCAACTGGCCCCCAACCATGTGCGCCATCTGACCTGGGCGGGCTACCTCCACGACATTGGCAAGGTGGGTATTCCCGATGCCATTCTGCTTAAGACCGGGCCTCTCACCCCGGAAGACCGGGCCATCATGGAGCGCCATGCGGTGATTGGTGAGGCCATCTGCCAGCCCCTACGCACCATGCGCGGTGTCATTCCCATTATTCGCCACCACCATGAACGCTGGGACGGCAGTGGCTACCCCGATGGCCTCGCAGGGGATGCCATTCCGCGACTGGCTCAAATTTTTCAGATACTCGATATCTTCGATGCCCTCACCCATGCCCGCCCCTACAAACCCGCCTTTTCCGTGGAAGACTCCCTGACAATTCTGGCTGAGGAGGTGGCGCGGGGCTGGCGCGACCCGATCCTCGTGGCTCAGTTTTATGCCTTTCTGGGCCGACAGCCCAACGTCTACCCCCTGGAAGCATCCCTTAGAACCGTGACCCAAAGACTGAAGACTTGACCCCCAGGAAAGCCCTCCCGAACAGGTCAGTTATTGCCATGGGCGCGTGCCAATGCCACACTCATAGCCAGGGGGAGCAACCCAAACATGAGCGATTAAACCGAGTGATTAAACCGAGACACTATGGATACTGACGCTAAAATTTACGTAGCCGGATCACGGGGGCTGGTTGGGAGTGCGATGGTGCGGACGCTCCAAGCCCAGGGCTATCACAACCTAGTCCTACCCACGAGTCAGGCTTTGGATTTGCGAAACCAAGCCGCCGTGGAGGCTTGGTTTGCCAAGGAGCAGCCGGAATACGTCTTCCTCGCCGCCGCTAAGGTGGGGGGCATCCAGGCCAACAACACCTACCGGGCCGAATTTTTGTACGACAACTTGATGATTGAGGCCAATATCATCCACAGCGCCTACCGCCATGGGGTGAAAAAGTTGCTGTTTTTGGGATCCTCCTGCATCTACCCCAAGCTGTGCCCCCAGCCGATGAAGGAAGACTATCTACTGACGGGCTTTTTGGAACCCACCAACGAACCCTACGCCATCGCCAAAATTGCGGGCCTGAAGCTGTGTGAGAACTACAGTCGTCAGTACGGCGTGAACTTCATCTCCGCCATGCCCACCAACCTCTATGGCATCAACGACAACTTTAATCTGGCCAATTCCCACGTCCTCCCGGCCCTGATGCGGAAGTTCCACGAGGCCAAGATCCAGAATCAGCCCACGGTGACGGTGTGGGGCACGGGCACCCCCCTGCGGGAATTTCTCTATGTGGATGATCTGGCCGATGCCCTGGTGTTTTTAATGAACACCTACAACGAGATCGCGTTCGTCAACGTGGGGACGGGGCAAGAAGTGTCGATCAAAGAACTAGCCCTCACCATCCAGGCCGTGGTGGGCTACGAGGGCGACCTTGTGTTTGATGCCACCAAACCCGACGGCACCCCCCGCAAGCTGCTCGATGTCTCCCGCCTAGAAGCCGCAGGTTGGCAGGCCAAAACCGATCTCAAAACGGGCATCGAACGCACCTACGCCTGGTTCACCGACCACTACGACACCCTCCGCCGCTAGGCCCATGGCTAATACTGCATCAGGGCGGTGATGGGCACATCGGGCAGTTTGCGGCGTCCCTCTAGGGCTAGGAGTTCAATCACAAAGCCAAAGCCAACCACGGTGCTACCTGTTTTTTCCACCAGATCATAGGTGGCGGCGGCGGTGCCCCCGGTGGCAATCAGGTCATCAATCACCAGCACCCGACTGCCCTGGGGGAAGGCATCCTGGTGGAGTTCTAGGGTATCGCTGCCATACTCCAGATCGTAGGAGGCGGCATGGACGGCGGCAGGGAGCTTGCCCGGTTTGCGCACGGGGGCAAAGCCAATCCCCATTTTATAGGCCAGGGGCATTCCAAACATAAACCCCCGCGATTCAATCCCCACAATGTAGTCGGGCTGGTAATCGGATACCTGATCCGCAAAGTAATCGATGCTGTATTGCAGCGCCTCAGGGTTCGACAGCAACGGGGTGATGTCGCGGAACAGAATACCGGGCTTAGGGAAGTCGGCAATGTCGCGAATGTGGGCTTTGAGATCCATGATTCTATGGGGCGAAGGCCGTTGTTATGCTATCACCGCCGTGTCCTCGGTTTACCCAAAAGTAAGCCGTCCCCTAGATCAATGCTCTAACTAAGAGGACGGCATCTAGAGGACGGGGATGGGCGACCTCACCAGGGGCAACCCAGGGTGAGTCTATTGAGGTAAGGCTAGGGACGGATCCGCTGCCTTGCGGGTAATGTTGGCCCCCAGACGGCGCAGCTTACCTTCAATGTCGTCGTAGCCCCGATCCAGGTGCTGAAGCCCTTGGATCACCGTGGTGCCTTCCGCCGCCAGTGCCGCCAGCACCAACGCCGCCGAGGCCCGCAGATCGGTGGCCAACACCGGAGCCCCAGAGAGCCCATGCACCCCCTTAATCACGGCACAGTTGCCATTGAGGCGAATATCGGCCCCCATACGGTTCAGTTCAGCCACATGGCGCAGGCGATTTTCAAACACCGTTTCGGTGATCAAACTATTGCCATCGCACAGGGCCATCAGGGCCATAAACTGAGCCTGCATATCGGTGGGGAAACCTGGAAACGGCCCGGTTTGAATATCCACCGGGGCAATCCCATCGCCAGGGATATAGCGCACCCGGCTGGGGCCATCCTCCACCACCTGTCCACCCACCTCGTGCAGTTTGGCGATTACCGCTGTGAGGTGTTCAGGAATGACCGGAGACAGGCTAATTTCTGACCGGGTGATGGCAGCGGCCACCAGGAACGTCCCGGCCTCAATGCGGTCGGGGATGATGCCGTAGTCGGTGGTGTGGAGACTGGGCACACCCACGATGGTGATGGTGTTGGTGCCTGCGCCGCGAATTTTGGCCCCCATGGCTCGGCAGAAGTTGGCCAGGTCGGTCACTTCCGGCTCCTGGGCGGCATTTTCAATCACGGTTTCCCCATCCGCTAGGGTCGCCGCCATCATCAGGGTTTCGGTGGCTCCCACGCTGGGGTAGTCCAGGTAAATCTTGGCTCCCTTGAGGCGCTTACCGCTGCCAGGAATATAGGCGTTCACCGTACCGTGATCAATGTGAACCACAGCCCCCATGGCCTGAAGCCCGCGCACATGGAGTTCCACCGGACGCGCTCCGATGGCACAACCACCGGGCAGGGGTACCCGTGCCACTCCCATGCGGGCTAGCAGCGGCCCAATCACAAAAAAACTGGCCCGCAAACGGCTGACCAGGTCGTAGGGCGCTTTGGTGGAGGAAATCGAACTGGGGTCGATATCGAGGGCGTCGCCACGGCGATGGATGGACACCCCCAGGGCCGACAGCACCTCGCCCATGCGCTCGATATCCACCAGGTTGGGGATATTTCGCAGGCGGCAGGGCTGCGAACAGAGCAGTGTCCCCGCCATGACTACCAGGGCCGAGTTTTTCGCCCCGCTGATGGTGACATGACCTGAAAGAGGTGTACCGCCCGCAATCTCCAGCACGGCGTTGTCAGCCTCTGAGGTGGTTAGGGGGTTGGACAAACCAAGAGAAGTAACGATAGCGGTATCCTCCACGGCGCTTAACTCTACCATTTCCCGAATTTCGTCTAGATTCTACCTGAAATCTCGCTTTTGGCTAGATCGTTCAGGGCGAAGTTTTGATGCATAAAGCCACACCAGAATAGCCGATCCCTTCAAATAACGAAATCTTTTTTGTAGGGGTTGACTCTGTACCAAACCTAGTGCATATTGATAAATCGCGATGCAAATACGGCATTGCCCAGCGGAACTGGCGGAATTGGTAGACGCGCTAGGTTCAGGTCCTAGTGTTAGCAATAACATCCGGGTTCAAGTCCCGGGTTCCGCATCTAAAGCCAGGTCAACACCCAGATATGTCCAGCGATTAGGTTACCTCAAGAACCAGTAGCTGGATTATCTTCCTACCCAAGACGCTCAGACCTGGGAGGGTCATTCCCATTGCCTATGCTGACCAGCCTGCAAAACCCACTGGTAAAGGAGATCCGTAAGCTCCATCAGGGGAAATTTCGGCGGCAGCAGGGGCAGTTTTTATTGGAAGGCACTCATCTCCTTCAGGAAGCCCTTGCGGTGGGTTATCCCCTGTCGGTGGTTTGCCATACCCCCGCATGGCAAGTCCGCTATCCCGACCTCGCCGATGCCCTAGCTCAATCGGCCCAGGATATCGAGGTGGTGTCGGAGGAGGTGCTTCAGTCCTTGGCCACGACGGTGCATCCCGATGGGGTGGTGGCGGTGGCTCCCCATCGGGCTACGGCGACCGTTCCTGACCTCACCGGAATTGCCCTGGTGATAGAAACTCTGCAAGATCCGGGCAACCTGGGCACCATTATTCGCACCGCCACCGCTGCTCAGGCTGATGGCCTGTGGCTCAGTACCGATAGCGTCGCCCCCGATCATCCCAAGGTGCTGCGGGCCTCGGCGGGACAATGGTTTCGGTTGCCAATTCTAGTTGATCCACAGCTAGAAGACACCCTAAAAACCTGGCGCTCTCAGGGGGTGCAACTCGTCGCCACTCTGCCCAATGCCTCGATGGACTACTGGGCCGTGGATTTCACTCGACCCACGGTGATTTTGCTGGGCAACGAGGGGGCGGGCCTTTCCAAAACCCTACAACAGTACGCCACCGTGGCGGTGAATATTCCCATGCATCCGGCGGTGGAGTCCCTCAATGTGGCTATTTCCGCTGCCCTACTCCTCTACGAAGCCCAACGTCAGCGTCGTCGAAGCCTTTAGCCGTCCTCGCCCTCGCAGCCTAGGCTGAGGTGAGATCTGAAGCGGTTTTCCCTCGCTTGGGTTCGGTATCCCCATCCCCCGTGTTGGCGGTCTTTGTGGAACAATTTTGGGTAATGCAAACCACGGCCATGCCGACTGTTGTGCGTGATTTGCTCTGCGTAACTGCTGTGCGTAAAAGGGCTTGAACCATTGAACCAGAGCCGTTTGAATCTAGGACGTTTGACCCCAAGGGGTTTACCCTCCAGCCTATGGCCCCAGAAACTAGGGGATTGCCTCAGGCGATGGTTGGTGGTGGGCATGGTCAGTGTGATCGCCTTAGTGGTCATGCCAATCTTCCCCGCCCAAGCCCAAAGTGCCGCCACTACTGCCATTGACAACGAAAGCTTTGTGGCCAGTGCCGTGCGTCGGGTGGGGCCAGCGGTGGTACGCATTGACACTGAAAAGACCATTACTCGCCAGTCGTCAGATCCCTTTATGGATGACCCCTTTCTGCGGGATTTCTTTGGGGGATTTCCCCGCCAACCCCAGGAGGAACGCCTGCGGGGGCAAGGGTCTGGCTTCATCATCGACGACACGGGCAACATTCTTACCAATGCCCATGTGGTGAACGGGGCCGACCGAGTGGTGGTGACCCTCAAGGATGGCCGCAGTTTTGAGGCGATGGTAGAAGGGGTGGATGAAGTTACCGATCTTGCCGTGGTGAAAATCGACGACACCGAGGACGACCTGCTGCCCGTGGCCCCCCTGGGCAACTCTGACCAGGTGCAGGTGGGCGATTGGGCCATTGCCGTGGGCAACCCCCTAGGGCTCGACAACACCGTCACCCTCGGCATCATTAGCACCCTCAAGCGGTCGAGCAATTCCGTCGGTATTCCCGGCAAGCGTCTAGAGTTCATCCAAACCGACGCCGCCATCAACCCCGGCAATTCCGGTGGCCCCCTGGTCAACCAACGGGGCGAAGTGATCGGCATCAACACCGCTATCCGAGCCGATGCCATGGGGATTGGCTTTGCCATTCCCATCAACAAAGCCAAGGACATTAAAGACCTGCTAGCCCGTGGGGAAGCCATCGCCCATCCCTACATCGGGGTACAAATTGCCAACCTCACGCCCGATATGGCCCAGCGCAACAATGCCGACATCAACTCCGGCATTTATCTCCCGGAAGTGGAGGGTGTTTTGGTGATTCGCGTCCTGGAGGGCACCCCCGCCGCCGATGCGGGTCTGCGCCGAGGAGATGTCATCCTGGAAGTGAACGGCGACCCCATTCGCACTGCCGACACCCTACAACTGAAGGTGGAAAATACCTCCATTGGCGATACCCTGCAACTCAAAGTCCAGCGTGGCGAACGCCCCCTGACCCTGCGCGTCAAAACCGCCGAACTGCAAGAGGTGGATTAAGGTATAACCGTTTTCACCCGAACCCTCTCACCCAAACCCTCTCACCATTTTTAGGAGATTCCTCCCCATGCAATCGATGGAAGATCCCGGTACTCGCAAAATTCTCTCCGCCGTTAGCCACGGATCAATTTTTTTCAACGCCCTCATTCTCAGTGTGGGTGTCCCCATCGCGATCCTGCTGATTTCCCAGGACGCTGTGATTAAAGACAGCGCCAAGGAAGCGATTAACTTCCACCTCAATATGTGGTTTTGGTGGACAGTGGCGGGGATTTTGGCCTGGGTGTTGATCGGCTTACCCCTGTTGGTCATTCTTGCTGTCGTGAACTTCATCATGCCCCTTTGGGCGATCTTCCACAGCCTCACTAAGCCCAATAAGCTGATATGCATTTAAATTGCATTGATTGTGTTTCCTTTATTTTTGATCTTGCGATCCCAGTTGATGACAAGCTGCCCTTCGTTCAATAGGTTATGAACAAGCGCTTCTAAATCCTCAATCGACTCAAATAGACGATTGGCAATGAATTCCTTTGCAGAGTGCCAAACTAACTCGATTAAATTATAGTCCGGACTGTAGGGTGGCAGAAATTCTAAAACAATGTTGGGCATCTCCTTCGCTATCTTCTCTAGAATCTCTGCCTTTTTATGAATACTTGCATTGTCTAAAATGATAAGAATCTTAGGGCCATCCTGCTCAAAGTCTTCAA
>NZ_JACJRS010000095.1 GCF_014697375.1 Phormidium sp. FACHB-1136 | reverse complement strand
AACGTATTGCGACTGATCTGCAAGACACGAGCGACGTGGCTCTTGCGCTCACCTCGGTCAACTGCGGCAACGGCCTTTACTCTTAAATCCACACTGTAGGGGGCAGGCATCGGGGTTCAGGGGCGGAAACAACATCCCTATTCTGTCCTAATCAGTCTCCGGGCTGCAATAAATCTGTCCGGAGTGTTGAATTCAGCAACGCCCATTATCCTAACGACGTTGGTCATGGTGCGGGAACGTTAGCCCCGCACGGGTTCTGCCTGACAGGCCGCTAGCCGCTGGTGCAAGTCGTCTGTGTCCAAATGGCGGCCAATGAAGACAATCTGATTGCCTGGAACCGCGCTATTCCAGGGTTCGACATCAAGGGTGCAGCGTTTGCCGCTGAGCTGAAAGATATGCTTGTTGGGGCTTTCGTTGAACCACAGCAAGCCCTTGGCGCGAAAGATATCGCTGGGCAGGGTTTCGAGGAATTGCTCAAACTGGCGCAGGGCAAAGGGGCGGTCGCTACGATACGACACCGACACAAAGCCATCGTTTTCGAGATGGTGGGAGTGGTGATCATGGCTGTGATGGTGGTCGGGGTCACTCTGATGGTGGTGGCTGTGATCATGGCTATGATCGTGGTCGTGGTGATGACCTGGGCTGTGACTTTGGGGATCCCCCGCCGATTCCAGGGGAATCATGGCGTCGTAGGCCATCGGGTCATTGAAGCCCACATCCAAAATCAGCGGCAGGGGCACAGCCGCCTTCTGGCTGCGAATAATGCGGGCTCCCTCCTTCAGGCTGTGGATTTGGGCCTCTAGCTTCTCCACTGTCGCCTCGGCCACCAAGTCGGTTTTATTGAGCAAAATCATGTCGCCATAGGTAATCTGCTTGAACGCGGCTTCACTATCAAACAGATCAGGGGCAAAGGCTGAGGCATCTACCAGGGTAATCACCGAATCTAGCCGGGTGAGATCCCGCAGTTCTGTACCCAAAAAGGTCAGCAAAATGGGCAGTGGATCGGCTACGCCCGTAGTTTCAATAACTAGATAATCGATATTGTCGGCCCGTTCTAGCACATTATAAACGGCCTCCACCAATCCATCATTGATAGTGCAACAAATACAGCCATTGCTGAGTTGTACCATGTCTTGATCGACGGAGACCAGAAGCTGACTATCAATATCAATGTCGCCAAATTCATTGACCAACACAGCCACCTTTAGATTTTTGTTGTCGGTCAAAATATGATTCAGAAGCGTTGTTTTTCCACTCCCCAAAAAGCCCGTAATAATGGTAACAGGCATACCTCGTTTAGGAATGGCTAATTGAGAAGGCTGGGACGTTGTACTAGGCATACGAATTTATCAAGTCCTGAAGTGGATTGTCTGATAGCTGAAAGTCAAAATCGTTCACCTGAATGCTTATCCTTTACACCGCCGATAGCTTGCTTCGAGGAATGACAATCGCCAGCAGAAAAATGGCGAGTTGCATGGTGACAATGGCAGGCCCGGAGGGCAAATTAAACACAGCAGACAGCACCATTCCCAACACAGCCCCCAGCGCCCCCAACAGGGCCGACAGAATGACATAGCCCGTAAAGGTACGACTGAGCAGACGGGCCGCACAGGCGGGGATAACCACAAAGGCGCTAATCAGCAGTACGCCAATGGCCTGAATGGAGGTACCCACCACGAGGGCCAGCAGCACAATAAAGGCCGTGTGGTGGGCCGAGGCCGAAATCCCTCGGGCAATGGCCAGCGGCTCATGCAGGGTCAGGAGAATTTTGGATCGTAGGGTTAGCCCCACAAACGCCACACACACCAACAGCAGGACTAAAGCCATAACCAAATTGCTTGGCCGCACTGCCAAAATATCGCCAAACAAAATGCTGTTGATGCCGCCTCGGTACTGCCCCACAAAGGTCAGCAAAATCACCCCAATCGCCAGGGACGACGAGTAGACAATATTCAACAATGCATCCGTCCACAGCCGAGTACGCTCTAGCAAATAGGCCACCCCCAGGGCAAACAAAACCGCAAAGGGCAACAGCAACGATCCAGGACTCAGCCCCAACAACAGCCCCAGACTAATGCCCAACAGTGCCGAATGGCCCAGGGCATCGCTAAAAAACGAGAGCTGCCGCAGAACGGTAAAACTGCCCATCAGCCCCCCCATTAGTCCGGTGAGAATGCCGCCCATCAGCGCCCGCTGCATGAAGGGGAGTTGAAAGAGTTCGAGGGTATTGGTGAGGGAAAGCATGGGGGTGAAGGGTAATTTAATGCCGATGGCGATAGGGAACAAAGTCTGACCCATAGACGGCGGCTAGGTTATCCGGCGATAGGGCATCGTTGGGGGTGCCTTGGCAACGAATGGATCGGTTGAGGCAAAGGACGCGGTCGCAGTGTTTTCGCACCATGTCGAGGTCGTGGGAAATTTGCAGAATGGCCCAGCCTTGTTCCTGTTTGAGCTGGTAGAGCAGGCGATAGAATTCGGATTCGCTGCGGACATCCAGGCCAGCGGGGGCTTCGTCGAGAATCAGCAGGCGGCGGGGGCGCACCAGGCAGTAGGCCAGCAGGGCGCGTTTCATTTCACCACCAGACAGGCGGGCAATGGGCTGGGGGCCGAGGTGAAAGGCATCCACCCGATCTAGGGCTTGGCGAACGGCTAGACGACGGGGCCGATGGTTGGCCCAGGGCAGCTTCAGTCCTAGGTCATCCCAGCCCAGGGCCACCAGTTCGTTAACGGTGATGGGAATCCGGCGGTCAAACAGAAAATTTTGGGGCAGATAGGCGATTTGATGCCGCACCGGGGCAGGTAAATACCCCCGCCCACTGAGGGACTGGCCCATCACCGACACGGCCCCCGTGCGACGGGGCAGAATGCCTAGAATCGACTGAATCAGGGTGCTTTTTCCGGCTCCATTGGGGCCAACAATCGCCATATCCGTCCCCTCAGCTAGGGCGAAGGAGACATCCTGCACCGCCGCATAGGTGTCGCGATACACAGTCAGCCCATCAACCACTAACACATCAGCGCTCAAGCTCCGGGCCTCCTAAAACCGCAGCCCCACAGGCTGGGGAACGAAAGCAACCGCCTGGGTAGACCACACCGGAAGCCATGACTGTTGCTGGCTAAAGGATTCAAAGGAAGCCGCTAGATTAGCCGCATTCTGGCGCATGGCGTTGAGGTAATACTCGGGCTCCACCGCCTCAGGGCCACCCACTTCGATGGGATTGAACAGGCCCACCTGTACCCCCAGGTCATTGGCTAGGGCCGCAAAGGAACCCTCACCCGCCGAAGGCTCCGTCAGAATGGCTTTCAGGTTGGAGGCTTGCACCGTATCTACCACCCGCTTAACGTCCTCAGGGGAGGGGTTGATGGCGGGCACATCCACCAGAAACTCAGTATTCAGGCTATAGCTCTCGGCAAAGTAGGGGGCAAAGTCGTGGAACACGACAAAGGACTGCCCCGCAAAGGGTGCAAGTTTCTCGCTAATCTCCGCGTCTAGGGCCTCCAGTTCGGCAATGAAGGCAGCAGCGTTGGCGGTATAAATCTCTGCACCCTCAGGATCTACGGCAATCATGCCATCGCGAATGTTCTCCACCTGCTGAATCGCCCGCTTTGGGTCGAGCCAGATGTGGGGGTTAAACTCGCCATGGTGGTGATGGTGGTGTCCCGCCTCGGCGTGGTCGTGGTCATGGTCATGACTGTGGTCGTGGCCGTGATCGTGGTCATCAGCCTTGCCATACCCCTCAACCGCCTCGTTTGCCACCACCGGAACACCTTGGCTAGAGTCAATAATTACCAGGTCGGGGTTCTCGGCGTTGGCGATCAGGTCATCCAAAAAGAACTCCATGTCCAGACCGTTTTTCACCAACACATCGGCACTCGCCAAGGCCTGCACAGCCGCAGGACTGGCCTGAAAATCGTGGGGATCCACATTGGTCGGCATCAGGGGAATCACCTCCGCCCGATCCCCCACGACGGCATTGGTGAACTGCGTCATCGGCAAAATCGTCGTCATCACCGTCAAATCCACGGTTTCCACGGCTTCCTCCGCCGTTCCGACCTCACTGGTTTCGGGAGTGCCCGCACAGCTACCCAGGGCAATAGCCACCGAGGACGCCAGCAATAGAGCCATTCGACGTTTACGCTTCATCCTTTCCACCCCCCAATACCCTGGCCACATCCTTAGCAAAGTAGGTCAAAATCACATCGGCTCCGGCGCGTTTGATGCTGGTTAAGGTTTCGAGGACGATGGCTTGTTCGTCGATCCAGCCCAGGGCGGCGGCGGCTTTGACCATGGCGTACTCGCCGCTGACGTTGTAGGCGGCGATGGGTAAATTTGTGTGCTGTTTGATGCAACGGATCACGTCCAGGTAGGCGAGGGCGGGCTTCACCATCACGATGTCGGCTCCTTCGGCGATGTCGAGATCGACTTCTTTGAGGGCTTCATCGCTGTTGGCGGGATCCATTTGGTAGTTTTTTTTGTCGCCAAATTTGGGGGCGCTTTCTAGGGCATCGCGGAAGGGGCCGTAGTAAGCCGAGGCATATTTGGCGGAGTAGGCAAGGATGCCCACGTTGACCCAACCCTCGGCATCCAGGGCTTGGCGAATGGCTCCAATGCGACCATCCATCATGTCGGAGGGGGCCACCATATCGGCTCCGGCTTCGGCATGGGCGAGGGCTTGCTTCACCAAAACGGCGACGGTTTCGTCATTGAGAATTTCGCCGTTTTCCACAATGCCATCGTGGCCCATGCTGCTGTAGGGGTCGAGGGCAATGTCGGTGATCACTAGCAGATCGGGAAATACCTGTTTAATGGCACACACCGCCTGGGGAATCAACCCCTGGGGGTTATAGCTTTCGGTGCCCGCATTATCTTTTTGGGCGTCGGGGATGAGGGGGAACAGGGCAATGGCCCCTATACCTAGCCCCGTCACCACCTGCAATTCGTCGAGCAGCGCATCTAGGGAATAGCGAAAACATCCCGGCATGGAGGGCACTTCCTGCCGCTGTTCAATCCCTTCCATCACAAACATGGGGTAAATCAGGTCAGCGACGGTCAGCACCGTTTCGCGCACCATGCGCCGCAAAGCGCCTGTTCGACGCAGACGGCGGGGGCGGTGAACCGAGGCCAGCAAGGTCGCCTGTTCGTTCTGAGGGGGAACATCCACTGGGGTGGTTGCCGCAACGGGGGAGGGAGAGAAAACCATCGCACCAAAAAGAGTACGCCAAGAATGAGAATGATTATCATTCTTGAATATTTTAGCCTGCCTTGCCGGGAATTGCGATCCGTTAATTGAGAAAATTTCGTTCCGCCAAAAGCCTTGACTCCCAAAAAATAGGTGGGGCGGCATCCAACAACCGTCCCACCCCCATTGCACCGCTGAACTAGGAGTCTGGAATTCTAACCAAACCCCCGCCCTGCTAAGGTTCTTGCCCAGACCACGACCTCTCCCCCACAGCCCCCTGCCCCCAGATAGTTCCCCTGGGGCGACCAGGCTAGGTTTGAGAAGCCAGCCGCCGCACCCTCTAGGATTTGGGCAATCTGGGTGGCCTTGTGCCACAGGCACACCCAGCCATCTTCCGAGGCCGAGGCCAACAGCCTAGACCGGGGCTGAAAGGCAAGGGCCGTTACCGTTGCTCTGTGCAGATCCAAAACCTGGGATGTCCAGCCCTGGTCGTCGATGGGGGCTTTGGTCCACACCACCACGCCCTCGGCACTGCTAGAGGCCAACAACGGGGTCTTCTCCTGGGCCGTAGACCAAGCCAACTGCCGCACTTTGCCTGGAAAGCCCTGCATTTGCCAGGGGTAGGGGTTATCCCAGGCCCATACCAGCAGCGTCCGGTCGTTGTTGCCCGCAGCCAGATACTGCCCGTCCGGGGACAGGGCAATGGATCCACTGGCTCTCCCCGTCTCCCGAACCTCAGGGTCGTTGTCCCAATCTTCGCGTTGCCAGCTTTTTACCCCCTGGTTGCCCGCCAGCACCAAGGCGTTGCCGCTGGGGTGCCAAGCCAAATCCAGCACCGATGAAGCCTCAAAATCAAGGGTAGTTACCACCTCCTGGGCGGCGGCATCCCATACCTGGGCGTAGCGCCCTAACCCTAGGGCCAATTCTGGCTGCTGGGGGTGCCATTGCAGGGTATCGACCCACACTCTGGGATGTTCTAAGGTCGTCAAAAGCTGCGGGGCAGCGGCTGCGGTGATCTGCCAAATCGACACCCGGCCCGTTTGTCCCCCAGCGGCTAGAAAGCGACCATCCGCCGAGAAGGCGAGGGCATCCGTAGAATGACCCTGGGGCGGCTGTACCTCCACCGATATCCCCGTCTTCGCCTCAAACAAGACCACCTCCCCTACCGCCGAAGCCACCGCCAGGTGCGTACCAGCGGGAGACCAGGCTAGGGCAGTGACATAGTCGGTTAGAAGGGTTTGCCAGGTGGGGGTGAGGAGCGGTTTAGGTTTTGGCATAGATCAGGTTTTGGGTAAAATAAGCCCCAGGACATTACGACACTAAACAGGCCCGAAACCCGGCCTCCAACGCCATGGTTTCTAGGTTTCTGCCGATAAAGACCAACTCGTTTTTGCGGGTTTCATGAGGCTTCCACAGGCGATCTTGGCGACCTTCAAACAGCATATGTACGCCCTGAAAAACGACGCGGCGGTCTTCACCAGCGATGTTGAGAATGCCCTTCATGCGAAAGATATCGGGGCCGTGGTCGTGTAGTAGGGATCCAATCCACTGGTTGAGTTGCTGGCCGTCCACTTCCCCCGCTTCCACCAGGGCGATGGATCCCACGGTTTCATCATGCTCGTGGGCGGTTTCGTTGAGAAACTCGGGGTCAAGGGTGAGGGCGTTGCCCAGGTCAAAGGCCTTAACCCCAAGGATGGCATCCATTTCCACCTGAGCGTCGCAGGTGCGGTAGATTTTCGCGATCGCATTCATGCCGCGAATGCGATCCTCTAGGGCGGTTAGCTCGGCCTCGGTGACCAGATCGATTTTGTTGAGCAAGATCACATCTGCGAAGGCAATCTGCTCTAGGGCTTCCTCAGCGTCCCAATGCTGGGCAATGTGGGCCACATCCACCACCGTGACCACCGCATCTAGGCTGGCCTGGGTTTGCACCTCGTCATCCACAAAAAAGGTCTGAATCACCGGGGCAGGGTCGGCTAGCCCTGTGGTTTCAATCACTAAGTGGTCGAACTGGTCGCGACGCTTCATTAGATTGCCGATGATGCGAATCAGGTCGCCGCGCACGGTGCAGCAGATGCAGCCGTTGTTCATCTCAAAAATTTCTTCATCGGCGTCGATCACAAGCTGGTTGTCGATGCCCACTTCGCCAAACTCGTTGACGATCACCGCCACCTTCTTGCCGTGCTCGTGGGTCAGAATCCGGTTCAGGAGCGTGGTCTTGCCCGCCCCCAAGTACCCCGTCAGCACCGTGACGGGCACAGCGCGCTGTCCATCAGCAACCATGGTCATCCCTCGCTTGTGTGTTTGATTTTGTGGTTAATTTAGATAATGATAACCGTTCTCATAGTCAAAGCAAGTCGAGTTGGGCAGGGCTTTCTTGGACTGGCGTGCCCTGGTTAATCCCCCTCCGGTGACCTGGGCCAGTCCTGGGGTTGGTGGGTTAAGGGCAGGTGCTGCAGTGTCTAGGTACGCCCTCCCCTGTGATCTCCCCCGGACTACTCGACGTCTCCTTCGCGATTCCAGACCCCTCGTTACCCTTGCCATGGCGCTTTCCACAGACCTTGCAATCATCGGTGCTGGCCCCCAGGCGCTCACCCTCGTCACCCATCTCCTTCAGAAAAAGGCCAACCTGCGGAGCCGCTTTGTGGTGATCGACCCCGCCGGAGATTGGCTGCGCCAGTGGCACCACCAGTTTGCCGCCCTAGAGATTCCCCACCTCAGATCCCCCGCCGTCCACCACCCTGATCCCAATCCCCATGCCCTGCGCACCTTTGCGGAAGGTCGTCCTGATGAACTATTGCCGCCCTATGCCCTACCCACAACCAATCTATTTCGTGACTTCTGCCAGTCGGTAATTGAGCGGTGGGACTTGGCGGATCGGGTGATGGCGGGAACCGTGCAGCACCTAGACCTGGGTCAGGGGCTAGGGCGACCATCGTTTCGCCTGGGCTTAGCGGATGGTCACCAGATTAGGGCGCGGCGGGTGGTGTTGGCCCTGGGCGGTGGTATGCCTCAGCTTCCGGATTGGGTGCGGCAGATTCCCCAGACCTACCCCAGCCATGGTCTACGCCACTCTAGCCAGATCGACCTACGGGGGCTTTCCCTCGCGGGGGAGCGGATTTTAATTGTGGGGAGTGGGCTGACCGCTGGACACTTAGCTCTGGGGGCGGTTAAGCGCGGAGCCACGGTGATTCTGATGGCGCGGCGACAGTTTTATGCCAAGCTGTTCGATGCCGATCCGGGTTGGCTTGGCCCCAAATACCTCAAGGGCTTCCAGGCAGAACCCTGTTGGCAGCAGCGCTGGCAGATGATTCAGCAGGCCCGCAACGGTGGATCCCTGACCCCAGCCATGTGGCTGCACCTGCGGCGGCTAGAACGCCAGGGCAAAATCAGCTTCTATGAACAGTGCGAGGTGCAACGGGCCGAGTGGAAGGGCGATGCTTGGCGAGTTCACTGCAAAACCGCCGCTGACCATGACTGTATCGCTCACCTGCCCCTGAATCGCCTCTGGTTGGCCACCGGGAGCCAGCTTGACGTTACCCATTGGCCGCTGCTGGCGGCGGTGCAGGCCACCTATCCCGCTGACATCGTGAACGGCTTACCCGTGCTAGATCACCATCTGCGCTGGCCCGGTTGCAATCTCTTCGTGATGGGTGGTGCGGCGGCTCTACAATTGGGGCCAGTGGCCCGGAACCTGTTCGGCGGACGGTTAGCGAGCGACCGTATTGTGCAGGCTCTCGTCAAACCCAGTCGTCGGATCATCCAGGCTGGTTTGACCGCCTAGTTCTAGTTTGGGTAGGACACCGATCCGTTAAATAAGCTTTAGGGCACTCTGATGTGATGCCTATGCCCCGTTTACTTCGATTAACCCAACCGCCAAACCGCATCGTCACGGCGGCAATTGGCTTGCTAACCCAGGAGCAGGTCGGACAAATCGATGCTATCTGGATAGGCCTGTTGCAGGAAACAGGGCAGCCTGATGTCCGTTGGAACTGGGCCTATAAGCTACGGCTAGCCGTCAATGATGATCGCTATGAGGCCTATGGCATCGAGTTTGAGGCGCTCCTTCAAGGCGTTATCTTGCTCGAAACGCAATGGCACCGTTCCTGGTTACCGCAACGGTTTCCTCTGGTCTATGTCGAATATTTGGCTTCTGCGCCATGGAATCGCCGATTGCTCGAAGATCCGTTCGGACAAAAACGGGTTGGTATACTTCGAGTACGGTGCTTTAACGCTCTAACTCAGAAAATCGCTTATGAATGACGCCATCCTAGCTGAGCAACTGAGAAAAACGGGCAACCTGATGGATTTGCTCAATGACGAGGCTTGGGTTCGGGACGCCGATGCCGATCATGCCAGTGAGGAAGGGACGGTTGAGGCGGGTCTGGGTCTACAGCCCTATGTGGACTTACTCAAGAATGCTGCACCAGAAGCGCTACAGCAGCAACGGTGGACGATGCAAATGCTATCGGTCTTGTTGCCGGAGCTGAAGGGGTGGTTAGAGTCGTGGCAGCTTGGGCGGAGTCTAGAGGTGGTCTACCTGGAGGCCCAAAAATGCCTGTGCAGCCACCTGAGAAACCTGACGCCAGAACAAACAGCCTGGATTGAGGCGCTATTAGCGGCAAAAGAGCTGGCTCTACCCGACGAACAGACGGTAATTCGCACTCAATCGGTCACGATGCTGGCCCAGATCTTTACTGCCGAGGACTGGCAGGCCATCGCCAATGCTACGGCTCAAGCGATGGCGAACGATATTTTACAAATAGGGCAAAGCTCGACAGCTCCCGTTGCAACACTTTGACCTTGCCCCCTAGCGATAGGTTCTATGGCTAGGGAGCAAGCGGAATGGCTACTGAATCGGACTCCAGCGAAGCATTCACTCATGGCGCTAGACGGCTAAAGGATAGGGAGTTATGGAACCCTACAAGGCTCGATATTGACCATAAACCCAATTCTCTGCCATTGGATCAGATTTTCAGGCTGTAATAATTGACAGGCCGTCTTTTGACTTCCAAGGGTCTTTCCCAGAAGATACTTAGCGAGAAATTTTATCGATAAAACCTATGCGAAAACTTGCGTTAGCAATAGCGGTGGTTGTCACCGCCCTTACCCTGTGGACGGCACCAGCGGCTCAGGCGGCAGACTTGGGGCACGGTGGACAGATCTTTGGCAACAACTGTGCCGCTTGCCACATCGGCGGCGGCAATGTGGTCAACGGATCTAAGACTCTCAAGCAGGCTGACCTAGAAAAGTATGAGATGGCCTCTGTAGAGGCTATTGCGAATCAGGTTACTAACGGCAAAAACGCGATGCCTGCCTTCAAGGGGAGGCTCAGCGATGAGGATATTGCCGATGTGGCGGCCTATGTGCTCAGTCAGGCGGAGCAAGGGTGGTAGCTTTGCCCCTGAAGTTTTTGGTCAATCGCCCCAGTTCTGCCAAGGGTTGGAGCCTTCGGTGGCCCGTTTGTCTAGGAAGCGTCGCCGTGGACTTATCCAAAATCGCTGGCCTTGGTCTGGCGTTGGTGCTGTGGTTGGGCTGGCCAAAGCCGACGACCGCCGCCTCTATGGCTCCTGCGGCGGTGCATCCGGTAGGGGGGCTAGCGGTTCTTAGCCACTCTGCCCACCGAGCGACCGTGTGGGGCGATCATTGTCTCAGCCTAGTTCAGCTAGAACGCTACGACGAAGCCATTGCCGACTGTAGTCGGGCTATTCAACTCGATGGTCATAGGCCAGAACATCGGCTCAACCGAGGCATTGCTCTCTATCGCACCGGGAGGTTTGCTGAGGCGTTGGTCGATGACACTGAGGTTTTGGTTCAGCATCCGAATGACTTTCGGGGCTACTACAACCGGGGGCTAGTGCAAGTGGCTCTGCACCGCTTTGAGGCGGCGATCACAGATTTTGACCGGGCGGCAGGACTTACCTTAGATCCACTTTCATTGACCGATATTTACGATGATCGTGGCTTGGCTAAGTTGATGGCGGCCCAGCCCCAGCAGGCCTTGCACGACTTTGACCAGGCTCTAGCCATCGATGGCCAAAATATTCGCGCGTTGTTTAACCATGGCTGTGCCTGCCACCAGATGGGACGTCTTAACGACGCCTTGACAGATTTTAACCAGGTGCTGGCGCTCGATCCGGGCCACGCCCGCACTTATCTCAAGCGAGGTTTGCTGCGCCGTTCGTTGGGCGATCGAGAGGGCGGAGTAGCTGACCTACAGCAGGCGGAAAATTGCGCACAGGCCCACGGTGAGCAGCATTTACACCACTACATTCTGACGTTGCTCAACGAGTGGCAACGTCCTGATATGGCGGTGGGGTGATGGGGCGAATCCCTTTTCCACGGTGATGTTGGCCCTTCGAGATCCGGCTAGGCTACCGCCCACCTGTCTACCCTACTGACTTAATTTGACCCAATTTACCCTAGAGAACCATGTCCTTTCGCCGATCTTTCAACGCTAATACCAACCTTGCCCTGGCACTCCTCACCGTAGGATTGACGCTCGGCGGTAGCAGCCCAACCCCTAGCACCACCGCCAACGCTACCGACGGCCCCACGATTGCCGACAGCCAGCCCCACAGCCATGGCGCTGGTTATCAGGCCGATTCTGTCCATCCAGGGATGGGGGATCATCATCACCACGGGCACGGCACGGTTGAGATTCCTGCCGGACAGCCGATTCCGACGATTAACCTGGTGGTTCACCCTGACCCTGTGCGGGGGTGGAATCTAGAAATTCAAACCACCAATTTTCGTTTTGCGCCAGAGCAAGTCAACCAGGCCAACCAACCCAACGCAGGCCATGGCCACCTGTCTATTAACGGCGAACGAGGTGCTCGGGTCTACGGCCCGTGGCTGCACCTGCCCCAGTTGCCCCCAGGCCGTAATGAGATCACCGTCAGCCTCACGGCTAATGGCCACGAAGCCTTTACCCATGACGGTCAGGCGATTGAATCAACGGTGGTGGTAGACGTGCCTCAGTAAGTTCGTCGTCCTCCTTGCCATAGGATTCTGTTGGCCATGCTCACTGGACTCTGGCATCATCAGCACGATCCAATTGCCATCAAATCCTATGGCCGCAGAGCTAAGAGTCTGTTCCGCTACAGGTGCGATTTTCTCTGCTGTAAGCTGTTGGCCATCTAAAATGCACTAGATAAATTGCCCCACAAATTTTATAGCAAGAGCTTTACAGAAAGCTGATATTCAATTTAGATGCATATCAGCTTCCTGCTGCAATCTCGCTCCATGGTCTGCTAAGTTTGACCAAGCGATTCAACCTTTGTTCCCGTACTAAGGCCAATTCAAATTTGCGTAAGTAAAAACCCTTAAGATTTTCTTCAGACATAAAATCCAAAATTCTCTAGGGCACCTCAATTAATTGCTGTATTGCGAACATGAAGAGCCTAAAACCCTTGAAATCTCTTAGTTACTCCCATGAAAATTTGTATTTTTCGATGTACCCTTCACACGTATGTATTCCAATAAGACTACCTCTTGATTTATTGCGTAATCCCACTGAATAGAAACGATATGTCTTAAGTATCGAAATCATTGACAGAACAGTGCTCTACTTGCTATAAACTGACGAACAAAGATTGTCCTTTGTTGACTGAAGACCAAATACTAGGAAAAAAGGAGAAATAAAAATGAGTTTTGTATTACTCACTGACGAAAGAAATCCAGCAAAATACCGTTATGGATACGACGATATTGTTACTAACTATCTAACAAGTGATGAAAGAGGAACAGTCTATCCACTCGTGAATAATCAGACTGATAAACAGGATAATAAGCCAACACAATGGTCGTATTGGGATATAATTGATATCGGAAATGGATGGTCTTTTATTAAGTCCTCTACTAGTGGCAGATTTCTCACAATCCGACGTTATGATGTGGTAGCTCTCTTTGCTAACGAAGCGAATGAAGAGCAGCGGAGATGGCAGCTAAAGCGTTCACCAAATGCACGTGATCAGCACGATCAAGTATTTAATATCTATAATGTAACGCACGGAGGAGTGTATTTGGAGGGAGCGCAGCACGCAATACTACTGAACTCAGCTAAAAACGGGAACCTGCCGGATGGTTATAATCCTCGATTGCACTGGGGGATCTGTGAATTGTAATTCGGGAAATATTGTCAAATCTGGTGTATGGATAGGAACTAGGCAGCGTCCTGCATATAGGCCATAAGCTGATGTGCATCTAAATCGCATGTTGGCCTTCCCTGAATCCTTTACTTTAAGGTCTTTAGGGTAATCTAGTTAGTGTATTTTAGATGACTAACAGCTTATCGCTATTGTCATCAGTCCAGTATCTATCGTAGAACGGGACGCTTTCAATTTGAATGGTATCCAGGTATGGCACCAAGTTGGCAACCTGAATGACATCCCCGCACCAGAGGGTAGATTGCCGCCGTCAGGCGCGTGTACGGGCCAGGAGTTCCACCAAATCCACAGGCTTCACCAGGTAGTCATGGGCTCCGGCATCGAGGCCCATGACTTTGTCGGCGGTGGTGTCTTTGTCCGTCAGCATCAAGATCGGGGCGGATCTACCCTCTTGGCAATAATGCTGCCAGAGGGAAAGCCCATCTTCCCCCGGCAGCATCCAGTCGAAAATGAGCAGATCGTAGTCTTTTTCATCCGTCAGCCAACGGGCAGTAGGGCCATCCTCAACCGCATCGACCACATGATCCACATGGATCAAGGCTGCCTGTAGAGGCTCTAGCTGTGTTGGGTCTTCTTCAACCAGCAGGATACACATGGGCGAGATTTAACCGGAGAGAGAGAACGGGCTATAGATTTGGACGAATGGTGAAGGCATCGAATTCGCCATTCTCAAATTCCCCGGTAATGGTGATGCGATCTCCCACCGAAATGTAGCTGGCCGTGTTGTCGCCGTAGACATCCCAAGCATCCACTCGCAAGGTCCGGTTGCCTGCATTGAGTTGAAAGCCATCTTCCCACACCCGTTCAACGATACCGCTGTAGCTGTTGGTAGCCGACCGAGGGGAAGTATCCGTCGCGATAGTCTCTGCCGGAACAGAGGCTGTAGCAGGTTCCGCCGCCGCAGACACAGTAGAGCCAGATTCCGTGATGGTGAAGGCATCGAATTCACGACCTTCAAATTCACCCGTGACGGTCAACTCATCACCGACCCTGACCGCGTTTGCGGTGTTGTCGCCGTAGACGCTCCAGGAATCGACCCGCAGGGTTCGGTCGCCCGTGTTGAGGCGAAAGCCGTCTTCCCAAACTCGTTCAACGGTACCTGTGTAAGTGGCTTGGGCATGGCTGAGGTTTGGGAGCACTAGGGCAACCCCTACACCACTCAGCACTAGGGCACCGATCACAATCCGATTCATCATGATTTAACCTCCAAAAGGTGAGTGCAAAACGCAGTACGAACCAGGAAACACACGCAACCTACAGGACAACTATGACTCAAAAATGACGGACGGCAATGGATTCTCCAACCTGAGCAGTAGACGAGGCCGCAGGGGGGTAGCGCGAACCATGTTGTCATCAAGATGAACAGCTATAGTGCGATACGCCACCAACGTTAGAAAATGCCTTGGGCCTTAGACGATAATATTTATCTTCTACGTCTCGTGATTGTTCATCATAGGGATGGCTCAGTACTTCTTGCAACTCTTTAACTAACGTGTAGTTACCCTGCATAGCTTTTTGATAGGCAGGAACAATCAACCACTCTCGCCATGCGTATTTTGGATTAGTCTGTTGCATCTTTTTAGATATTTCAGCTAAATTGCCGCTCTCAATGATGAGATCACGCCAGCTTTTTAGCCAAGATTGCCATTGTTCATCGAGGTGCTGCGAAGTTTGACCATAGAAGCTCTTTTTTAAGGCTGAGACATCGCCTGGTATATGGGATAATTCTCGGAAGAAAATCGTGTAATCGACCTCTGATTCGGTCATTAACTGCATCAATATCTTAAATAGTGTTGGGTTGAATTCAGGTAAACCGAGTTTTGCTGCCCACATGACTTGGATTTGTTCTTGCATTACTTCTGCAAAGTCGTGGCGTACTTGGTCGAAATGCTCTACAGCTTTCGCATCTTCTGCAAGCAGTGGTCTCACCGATTGCCAAAACATGTGATAATTCGCTTCTGCTGCAATGGGTTGATTGAAGAATGAGAAGTGTTTGCCGCCGCCTGTCCAAGGTTGAAACCAAGGATCAAAAATTTCACAAAAACCAAATGGCCCATAGTCAAGTGTAAAACCACCAGCGGCGCAATTGTCACTGTTAAAGTTACCCTGACAGTAACCAACCCGTTGCCAGTTTGCGACCAGGGTCGTAAGACGCTGGCGAAATAGCTTAGCCAACTCAACCAATTGCTCTGAGAAACTAAGGGTTTGATCAATGTCGCTTTTGTATTCTCGCTCGATTAAATGCGACACTATCATACGCAATTCTTCTAGCGCTTTTGGATGAGCATGACTGCGAGCTCGACGGTCAAATAACTCTAGCTGACCAACGCGCAAAAAGGATGGTGCAACGCGAGTTGTGATCGCCACAGGATTATCTATCAAAATATCCGGATCGATGGATCGGGAATCTTGAGAATACCAGGGCCGGGTAACCGTCTCAGCTTTAGAAACATACAGGGTCAAAGAGCGTGATGTTGGAACCCCTAATGCCTGCATGTATTCCTGCGCTAGAAACTCACGCACACTGGAACGAAGAACGGCACGCCCGTCGCCACCACGGCAATAGGGCGTTGGGCCACCTCCTTTCAACTGCATTTCCCATCGCTGGCCATTGATCATGCCTTCAAACACTAAGATGGCCCGACCATCGCCATAACCATTACCCGTACCGAAGGGACATTGTTGGGTATATTCAGTGCCATAAATCGACAGGGCATAACCCGTCGCCCAGCCCACCTGACGCATCGGTTCCTGTGCTGCGGAGATATCGCCAGAAAAGACACGGCGAAATAGATCATTGAGTGCCAAATCATCGCTCAACCCAAGTTCCTTAAAAAACCTGCTGCTATGGGTGACGTATTCTGGTTCTGCGAGGGGCGTGGGTGTCACCGGAACGAAATGACCCGAAAAAACCTGACGGGCACGGTGATCATCACCATCGACCGTGGCATCAGGATCAGCATTTAAAGTATCCATCAGTGAATAATCCGCCAATTGCACGAATTCATCGAAGGTCGCTATGCAGGACTCGGCAGATGGTTGAGATGAAGATGACATTGTTGCTCGCGCCCGTATGGTCGGAAAAGATTGAGGTTGAATCGAGACCATTATAGATGGTCAAGATCTGGCCTACATGCTGGTACGATGCAGGCCATGGTATAGCGATGGTTCGTGTTATCCAAGCACCGCTTAGGAAGTTTTCTCCTGACAACGGTCAGCTTTTGCGGCGATGACCCCAATCAGGAACATGGTACAGCTCAGTCGTCGGCAGACTATAGGACGGCTTGTGAGCCTAGGACAAGGAGCCGCCGTTCCCGTTGCAACGCTTTAACGTTTAACCCAAGCCTCTCCCTCTCCAGGGGGCGGGCTTCAGTTAATCGCTGAGGTCGTCGTCCGCCCAGGCTGGAGGTGAGTCATACAAGAAATCGTCTTCCTCATCGTCGTAGTCCCAGGCGGCGCGGAGGGCGGGGATGGAGCCGGTCAAGATCTCGTTGTACTCATAGAGCAGCTTGCGTAGGGCCACCACCCGGCGATTGTGGGCTTTGCCTGCCTCGCTCTTATCCTCTAGGCGCTGGGCGAAGGTGCGCACCCAAACCCGTGGGCCTAGACCCACGAAGTCTTCCCCCTCAGGTACGGGCTGAGCTTGACCATCACCTGGGTCATAGTAGGCTTTGGCTCCAGGCACCGGGAAGGCAAAGTGGATCTGAACAGAAACCCCTTGGTCTTGGTACTGAGACCGTGTCCGTTTGGCCGGATGATAGGCCCAGTAATGGGCTTTCTCTAGGTCGATGACTTCGTTCAAGATCCGAATCTTTAAGCCCTGTTCAAGCCACTGTACACCGTGTTCTTGACCCCGTTCACGATTCTTTTGAAGGAAAGTGTGGGCATCATTAGGATCGGTGAAAGGAAAGGGACAACGCATTAAGAAGGCCTGAAGATATTCAGGTGATAATGCACTGGCTTGTTCAAGTTTGAGCTGAGCAGAAAGAGCCATAGGTTTTGAGTTGCAAACTGAGTTCAAATCATTTTAGCCTAATCAGGATATGATCAGGGCTAACATCGACAGGAATCATGTCAATCTATTGATCAATTTGATTCAAATTATATCGATTCTCTAGACAAGAAGGAAGAGAGAAAGTTTCAGCCAATCTAAATCTTTTGAACCTGAATCTCAACATTGTCAAACTGGCGTTGTTCTTGGCCTAATGCGGCCAAAGCTTCAAGGATTTCGACGTCAACGCCTTGAGCACGAGCAGCATCCCGTAGCGATTGGCCTGCGTCAACCTTGGCCAGTACGGTTTGAACTGCATCGACGATGGGATCATCGTCAGAAGTCAGACCTTGGGCAATGGCAGCGGTCAGACCCTGGGCGATGAGTTGGGGCGATAGATCAATAGGTGGAGCCGGATTTAGGCTAGGTTGGGTCGGTTCCGGTGCGGCGGTGATGATAATGCCCGCATGGGGTGCCGCTCGGCCAGACTGCCCTACATTGAAGGTGTAAAGCCGCAGATCACCACCGGGTGTAATGGTCTGTACCTGAAGCGTGGTGACGGCATTCGTAGTCAGTCCAGGAAAGGCTAACGCTTCAATGGGCGTGACAAATAACGTTGTCGCTAGTCCAGATTCAATGGGAGCATTACTGGTAAATACGGTTCGAGACGGGTCAGCGAGATTGACAAAGACAATCCGTTCTTGGACGTGGCTAAAATCGATGACCGTCGAGCGTCCTGGTTCTAACTGAACCTCGATGAGGTCGCGAAGGGCCTGATCTTGAGACACTGGGCGGTAGGCGGTTGCTTGGACGGATGGTGCCAGCATCACTGGCGTCATGGCAACAATGCCAGCCGAAATGATTGGTAAACCACGCATCATTGTGTGTCGATTAAGGGGCAATCTCTAGAAAACTGTTAACGACTACTGTGACCGTCATCCCTTCAGGTAAAACAGCCACCGTATTGGCATCAATGTTGGCCTGGGTGTTTTGCTCAGACCGTCGCTGAATTCGGTCTGAAATCGTACTGCCAAATCCTTCGAGTACCCCGCCTAGCAGGTTTTGGTCTCGGGTGGTTCGGATCACGGTGGAGCTGGTACTATCCCCCGATGCCGCACTCCTAAATTCTTCTCTAGGCTGGTTCAAGACAGCACCCGCTTGGCCTAGGGCCGATAAAGTGCCCACCAACAGGTCTTCAGCAGCCAGGTTGGGGCCAAGGTCATTCAACCGTTGGGCCACCAAAGGCTGAGCCCCCTGGCCTTGCACCAGCAGCGCCCCCTCTGGAAGGGTCTGTTGAACGGTCTGACCTGCCGATTGATACACCACCGCAATCACACTGGCTTGCACGAGTTGGTTATTGGGACTGACGGTGCTGGCCTGCGCGATCAGGTTCGCACCTTTGGGTAGCCCAACTCGCCCCTGTGGATCGGTGAGGTCTTGGTCTAGTTCAATGACAAACCGCCCCGCTCCAAGATCTGGAGACTGGTTGGCCCCGGAGGCCAGATCCCAAGCCATCGGAGCGATGATAGTGGCCTCAACCTGAGTGCCAAGTTCGGGTTGAATAGGAGCAGGTGGGGAAGGCTGTGCCTGACGCTGGCGTTGCCAATCGAGAATCCCTTGAGCGCCTGGAGTTGAGGCCACTAACGCCGATTCACCCAATGCTGGCCTAGCCACCTGAAGCTGAGGCCGAATTGAAGCCTGAAACCCAGGTTGCGCTAGGGCAGGCTGCACCGAAGGTCGAGGCAAGATCTGAGGTTGAGACGGAACCTGGCGCAGAGCCTGGGAGGTGATCGAGCCAATCGAAACGCTCTGGAATGGGCCGGATGGGTCTTGAACCCAAACCGTCGCCGCCTGAGCAAATCCATCGGCAGAATCCGCTACTATAGCCCCCCCTATCTGTTCTTCCCCGGCTCGTTTGGTGCCCAGTTGAGCCAGTTGTGACCAGTGCTCGAAGGGGTCAATGGGTGGCTCTGCGGCGACTGGAGCGACGGATGGGGTAGATACAGGACGTGGCGGAGATGGCGGCGCAGGTCGAGGAGCGGGCCGTGGTGGAGGTGAAGACGAGACAGGACGGGCTGGAGGTGGTGCAGGTTCTGAAACAACAGTTTCTTCAGGGTCTTCTTCCACCACCAGGTTTGTTTCCTGGGCCTCTAGCTCAGCTATCGCCGTCTGCTGATCCTGGAGGGCGAGCTGACTACGGAGCCGAGCGCTGTCATCTTGAAAGACCAGTTCCTCAATCTCTTCCTCCTCAGGTTCTTCGGCCACGGTCGGGGAGCGTCGAGACGTGAGACCGAAGAGGAGCAACGCCCCGACGCAGGTCACGCTACCGAGGCCGAGGACAACTGCCAGGGTCTTGTTGAAGGGCTTGCGGTTGACGGTATGCACGCGGCTATTTTCATCGGCCAATTCACTCTGGAACACCTCATCCACTAAGCCTTGGAAGTCGGTGCCAGATGCGGTGTCGTCGCTAGGCTCTGGCGATTCAAGGGCACCGTCTCCCTCAAACATCAGTTCTGGTGGGAGCGGCCCACCTTGACCCGCTAAGGCTCGCTCTTGTGCTGGGTCAATCTTTTCAACCTCATCGGATCCCATTAAACCTGTCTTCGTTGGATCTACCATGACTAACTCGGATCAAAAGGAACAATGTCAATAATTTGAAGCCCGGAACTTTGCGTGTCGTAGACCAGTTGCTCGACACGAGAAGCTGCTTCACCTAAGGGAGAACTTGGAATCTCCACAGCCTGTAATGTGTAGGTGCGATTCCAGGGAATAGCTTGCTGTGAGCCATTTCGGCGGTCGAGTAAACGCCGTGTGGATACAATATCGACCTCCCATCGCCCTTCTGCAATCTGTCGGGGGTCTGAGATATGTTCAATCGTAATGACTTGGCGTAGTTCGCCATTGAAGACACCGCTGGGCACAATGTCGGTAGCAAAAAGCTGAAGCATTTCAGACCCAAACTCTGGCTCTAATAAAAAACTTGCTATCGACACCGAGAATGGGACTCGCCCCCTGACCCCATCAACGGCCACGCCCTCGTCGGGTTCATCGGTGCCGGGCAGCGTCCCGTCCCAGTTGAAGCTGAGCATCGTCCAGTCATTGACGACTTGGCGAATCACCTCAGGCCGACGATAGTTCCGTTCTCGTTCACTCATGTAAACGGTCTCGCCATTCGTTAACTGAACAAAAGTAGGCTGACGATTCACAATGCGATTGACCCGCACCGTCAAAAACAAAACAAACAATAACGTCACGCTGCTAAAGCCCAGAATGGCGAGCTGAAGCAGGGCCAGCAGACTCTTGTTGTTGCCATCTAACAACCGCTGTCTCGACAAACCATGCTCTGAGCCTTTGTTGCGGCTAAATCGACCAATTCTTCCGGTCATAGGTCACAGGTGATAGGTTGGACAAATCTTTAAAGAGCGGTCTTTATCCCGTCGTGGGGCTGCGGTCATCGGCTCGCACTAGGTTGTTGGCCCCGCCAGCACCGGGTTGGCCCGCGCTACTCACTTGATTGGCCATCCGCCACGCAAAGGCACTCCTCACCCCAAAGGCCGCTGTACCGACGAGGGCACCGTTGATGCGAGCGACCGTCCTCTGAAGGCCGGAATAGACCGCCACGCCACCCCCTTTCGCCACCAGACCCGCCACCACCGGAGCGCCGATGGCCAGAAGTAAGGCAAACCCCAGGTCATTGAGGGTGCTGGTAGCGGTCTGGCCAATGCGGTTGGCGACTAAGCCGACGACGAGGTTGTAGCCAAACTGAACACCGAACAAGCTGATAAAGCCCACCAGCCAAGCGAAGATCAATCGGCCCTGGAAGGGCAACAGGGACAGGCCCATGGCCAC
>NZ_JACJRS010000094.1 GCF_014697375.1 Phormidium sp. FACHB-1136 | reverse complement strand
TTTACTCTGGCCCGACGGATGGGAACTCGAACGGTGCCTGAGGCCATGCGGTTACTGGCTAATCAAGTGCAGAAAGTTTTTCGCTGGCTAACATAAAACCACCCTGCCCTTGATAAGGGGGGCAGGGGGGATCATCGCAATGTACTTCAACCGAGTGAAACCCGCTATAGATTAATTGTATGATTTTTAGCCGGATTGGGTATTCTAAGCCAGGGTCTCCATTTATATGGTTGGTGTTGACGTTTTAGAATCATCATCATGCGAATCTTCAACTATCTGTTGGGTCTGGCGCTTATTTTGCTAGGCATCTATTTTCTTGGTAAGAATATCATCTTCACCACCTATGCCTATCCCTGGTGGCGGGGCATTGCCGCTGATTTGTCGGTCATTTCTTTGTGCATTGGCGTCTTTGCCTTGGTCTTTTTGCCGCCCCCTATGCGGCCCTTTGGCTGGGTGGCGGTCGCTTTTGGTGTCGTCTGTGTGTTTGCCAGCAGTCGGGCTATTCTCAATCCCACCAGTCTGTGGCAATTTTTTGTCGCCCTTATGGCGATGGGTTTTGGTTATAAACTCTTCTCCCGTCGTCGGTCTTTGTTCTAAAGCGGCCCACGTTATCGCGGGCAGGTTTTATCATGGGGGAGCGGCCCCTGCCCTCTGTTTTCGCTGTTACGATGCTGACCCTCCTCCACCTGTCGGACATTCACCTAGGCAGTGGGTTGTCCCACGGTCGGATGAACCCGGAAACGGGCCTGAATACTCGCCTAGAAGATTTTGTGGCGGCCCTGTCTCGCTGCATGGATCGGGCCTTGGCGGAACCTGTGGATTTGGTACTGTTTGGCGGCGATGCCTTCCCGGATGCCACCCCGCCCCCCTTGGTGCAGCAGGCGCTCGCTCAGCAGTTTTGTCGATTATCAGCGGCGGGTATTCCGACGGTGTTGCTGGTGGGCAACCACGACCAACATGCCCAGGGGGTGGGCGGGGCCAGTCTGTCCATCTACCGGACTCTGGGGGTGCCGGGGGTGATTGTGGGAGATCGCCTTGCCACCCACCGCATCGACACCCGCCGAGGCCCGGTACAGGTGGTCACCCTACCCTGGATTACCCGATCTACCCTGCTCACCCGGCCCGAAACCGATGGGCTCTCCATGGCCCAGGTCAACGAACTGCTGCTGGATCGGCTGCGGGTGGCCCTGGAGGGAGAAATTCGTGGTCTCGATCCGACCTTGCCCACGGTGTTGTTGGCCCATGCCATGGTAGACACCGCCAGCTATGGGGGGGAGCGGTTTCTCTCGGCGGGGCGAGGGCTGACCATTCCCATGGCCCTGTTGGCTCGGCCCTGCTTCGACTATGTGGCCCTAGGCCATGTGCATCGTCATCAAATTTTGTGCGATCACCCGCTGATGATCTACCCCGGCAGTATTGAGCGGGTCGATTTTAGCGAAGAGGCTGAGGACAAGGGCTATGTTTGGGTGCATCTTGACCGAGGGGCCACCACCGCCGAATTTTGCCCCCTGCCCGTGCGGCCCTTTCGCACCATTCAGGTGGATTTAACCACTTCAGAAACGCCCCAGGATACCCTGCTCCAGGCTATTGCCGATACGAACATCACCGATGCCGTGGTGCGCTGCCTCTATCGCCTGCGATCTGACCAGGTCGATCACATCGACAGTGCCGCCCTCGGAGTGGTCCTCTCAGCGGCCCACACCTACACCGTGCAGGCCCAGGTGGCCCCCGCCGCCCACCGCCACCGTCTACCCGAACTGGGCACCGACAGCCGCCTCGACCCCCTCGCCGCCCTCAGCGCCTACCTCGATAGTCGGCCCGATGTGGCGGCACTCCGGGAGGCCATGGTGACCGCTGCGGCCCTACTGATCGAAGCCGCCGATGATCTGGCCTCGGATCAGCCCATCCCTGACCTGACGTTTGACGATGATCCTGACGATGGGGACACCCTCGCTGACCGTGCCCCCTGGCCCGACGACGATGCCACCCTAGACGCCGCCCAACAGCTCCGTTTGCTCTAGCCCTTGGCCCCCAGCCCTTCCCCTACCCCCCCGATCCCCATGTACGATCTGGTTTCCGCTGCCCTCCAGGCCCAACAACTGTCCCAAGCGGCCCAACTGATCAAGCAGTGGCAACGGGAGAAGCCGGAGGATCCCTGGTTGGCCCTGGCCCTGGGGCAGTATTGGGAGGCGAAGGATGAGGTGGAAAGGGCGCAAACCACCTACACGAAGCTGCTGCAAACGACGGCCAATACCAAGGTGCTGAGTCAGGCGAGGGAGGGCATTAAGCGAGTGCGGGATCACCTGGCCCGTCAGCGGGAGCACAGCCTCAACCAGGCCAAGGCCCAGCCCGGATCGGAAATCGCTGGGGTGTTGGTGCTTCAACCCGTGGTGGGGGATGCACGGCAGGCAGCGGTGCAGGGGTTGGCCCAGGTGATGCAGATGGATGCCTATACGGCTCGCACCCGATTGCCCAGTCAGTATTGGCGACTCTATCGCACGGGGGCCATGGGGGAACTGCGCTACATGGGCGAACAACTGCGCCAGCAACGGGTGCCTTGTGTTTGGTCGTCGATTCAAGACATCAAGGCGCTGCCTGTGTTTCGGGTGCAGACCATCCAGAGCTTTGCGCCCCAGGTGACGGTACTGTGCCAAAATGCCAGCGGCCAGCGGGGCACCCTGCAACTGCAATGGTCGGAGATTAGCCAGTGGGTGTCGGGCTTGCTGCCCATTTACGAGTCGGTGGTAGACCTTGGCCCCTGGGGCAAGCTGAAGCGCAAGGAAACCACCCAGGACTATGCCGAGGTGTTGGACTGGCACCTGCATGGGCGAGGCTGCGTGCTGCGGTTTTGCGACCGCACCTACCGCTACCGGGAATCGGCCTCTTTACCGGGGTTGTGGGAACCGCCCACGGATGGCCCCCTGATTGCAGCGACGGCCTGGAAGGCGCTAAAAGCCGCCTTTGAGCAGGCCATTGTGCCCTCGCTGCACCGGGACTTTACCGGGTTTGGCGAAAGTGCCCTAGACTTCATCGACCTGCTGCCGGAGATTCCGCCCTACCTCGAACTCAGCCGCAGCGCCGCTTCGCCCTGGGATGCGGCCTTTCAGTTGTATAGCGTCCTGCGGTTCCTGGCCTATGCGCCTCCTAGGAAATCAGGGTAGGATGATTAACTTAACGTAAATCGGCCATTAACCCTTGATTAAGGCAACCGTGTTAGGCAACCGCTGGAACATCCAACGGGAGGTGTAATAGGGCGATGACTGCCGCCGAAGCGCATCCTTTCCCGGACCAGCCCTGGAATGATCCGGCCTACTATCTCAGTCGCGAACTCAGTTGGCTGGAGTTTAACCGCCGTGTGCTCCACGAAGCCCTGGACGACCGCACACCACTGCTGGAGGCTCTAAAGTTTCTGGCCATTTTTAGTGGCAATCTAGACGAGTATTTCATGGTGCGGGTGGCGGCGATCAAGCAGCAGATCGCCGCCCAGGTGACGGTGCAATCTCCCGATGGCCGTACCCCCAGCCAGCAGCTTCAGTTGATTCATCGGGTGTTGCGGCCCATGGTGCAGCAGCAGCATCGTTTTCTCAACCGCACCCTCCGATCCCGCATGGCCGAAAACGGCATTTATCTCCTCAACTATCGCCAGCTTAACCAAGCCCAGCGGCGCTACCTGGCTCACTATTTTGAAGATCACCTTTTTCCGGTGCTCACCCCCCTGGCGGTGGATCCCGGCCATCCCCTACCCTACCTGTCTAACCTCAGCCTCAGTCTGGCCGTGGTGGTGGTCGATGCCCAGACCCAGGAAACCCACGTGGCGCGAGTGAAGGTGCCGCGTGTGTTGCCCCGATTCATTGCCCTACCGGAGGATCTGTGGTCGAAACGGCGACAGCCCTGCCACTGGGTGGGGGTGCCCCTAGAGGCGGTGATCGCCCACCACATCGAATCCCTCTTTCCTGGCATGACCATCCAGGCCCAAACGCTCTTTCGCATTACCCGCGATGCCGATCTGGCGGTGGAGGAGGACGCCGCCGATGATCTGATGCTGGCCATTGAGCAGGAATTGCATAAACGACGGCTGGGGGGATCGGCGGTACGGCTGGAAATTCAGCGGCGTACCCCCCAAGCCCTGCGGACGAGAATCATGGCAGAACTGGGGCTGTCGGCGGTGGATGTCTATGCCGTGGATGGGCCGTTGGGCCTGGGCGACCTCACCGCCTTGGCTGATCTGCCCCTGCCCCACCTCAAAGCGCCTCCCTGGGTGCCCACCGTTCCCCCGGCCCTAGAAACCCTAGGCCACCCCCAGGTGCGAGAAGCCGACGACGATCTGGAGGATGCCGAGGATCTCTTTGCCCTGGTGCGTCGCCAGGATCAGCTTTTCCATCACCCCTACCACGCCTTTTCGGCCACGGTGCAGCGGTTCATTTCCCAGGCCGCCCACGATCCCCACGTCCTCGCCATCAAAATGACCCTGTATCGCACCTCCGGCGATTCGCCCATCGTCAATGCCCTGATTGCGGCGGCGGCCAACGGCAAACAGGTGACGGTGCTGGTCGAACTCAAGGCCCGCTTTGACGAAGAAAACAACATCAACTGGGCCAAAAAACTAGAGCAGTCCGGCGTCCACGTCGTCTATGGGCTGATCGGGCTGAAAACCCACACCAAAATTACCCTAGTCGTCCGCCGGGAAGGGGATCATCTGCACCGCTACTTCCACCTCAGTACGGGCAACTACAACCCTAAAACCGCCCGCTACTATACGGATCTGGGGCTGCTGAGTGCCTGCCCAGAACTAGGGGCCGATATGTCAGAACTGTTTAACTACCTAACGGGCTATTCCCGCCAGCACCAGTATCGCCAGTTGTTGGTCGCGCCCCTCACCCTGCGCCAGCGCCTAGTGACCCTCATCCACGACGAAATTCAACGGGTGCGCCACGGCCATCGGGGGCATATCATCGCCAAAATGAACGCCCTCACCGACGCTGATCTGATTCAGCGGTTGTACCAAGCCTCCCAGGCAGGCGTCACCATTGACCTGATGATTCGCGGCATCTGCTGCCTGCGCCCTGGCCTGCCAGGGGTGAGCGAAAATATCCGCGTCACTAGCATCATCGGCCCGTTCCTAGAACATTCGCGGATTTTCTACTTTCACAACGGCGGCGACGACATCTTTCTGCTGGGCAGTGCCGATTGGCGACCCCGCAACCTGGATCGCCGGGTGGAGGCCGTGGTGCCCATTACCGCCCCCGCCCTGCGGGCCGAACTGCGGTTTATTTTGGAAACCTGCCTCCAGGACAACCGCCACGCCTGGGATATGAACCCCGACGGCACCTACAGCCAGCGCCAGCCCCCCACCCCCGAAGCCGCCCGCAGTTCCCAGGCCATCCTCATGGAACGGGCCAAACAGCACCGCATGGGATAACTGAAATCCTCTACTGTATGGATAGTCTTAATGCCCCCATGGTTTGTCTATGTCGCTGATTTGGCCTACTCCCGATTGTTCTAAAGCGGCGTTTGTGGCCCCCAATGCCACGGTCATTGGCCAGGTTATTCTCCAGGAGGGATGCAGCCTTTGGTATGGGGCGGTGCTGCGAGGAGATGTAGAATCCATCACCATTGGCCCCTATAGTAACGTCCAGGATGGGGCGATTCTCCATGGCGATCCTGGCCAGCCCACCTGCCTCGAGGATCGGGTCACCGTGGGCCATCGGGCCGTCATTCATAGTGCCCATGTGGAAACCGGGAGTCTGATCGGCATTGGGGCAATCGTGCTGAACGGTGTGCGTGTCGGCAGCGGCAGTATCATCGGGGCAGGGGCAGTGGTGACCAAGGATGTTCCCCCGCGATCCTTAGTCATGGGCGTTCCGGGCAAGGTCATTCGCGACCTGTCTGAAGCCCAAGTCCTTGACCTGATCGAACATGCCCACAAGTACTATCAACTGGCCCTCGTCCACGCCGGGAAAAGTACCGAATTGGGGTTTGACTAACGTGGGTCTTCAGCCGTGATTCTTGGGCCTGATTCTGTTAAGTTTGGTGAACGAATGCCCCTGATTTTTGGGGTTTGAGTTATCAGTTTGTCGTTTCCGTTGCCTAGGTAGGCTCGCTGGATTCATTTCCCTCGGTGTTCCCCTGACCTAGGCTGCGGTATCCCTCACTGGTTCACCTCCCACAGGTCATGCCGATGCGATCCTTCTCCCTTGGTCAGCCTTTGTTTAGTCCGGCTTTGGTGGCAGCCCTAGCCCTGATGGCCACTCCGGCTTTGGCCCAAACGGCGGCTCCCGTTGTCCTACAGCCCAGGACAACGCCAGCGACCACCCCCCAAACCCATCCCCTCGTCCATGTGAATGCCCGCGCAGGCAGCGACACCAGTGGCGACGGGAGCCAACTGCGGCCCTACCAAACCATTACCCACGCCCTGCAAAGGGCCACACCCAACGCCATCGTGCTGCTGGCACCGGGGGAATATAGCGAGGCCAACGGGGAACGGTTTCCTATCCAACTGCGGACGGGGGTGACGGTGCAGGGTGCGCCCAACGGTGGCCTAGGCCAGACAGTGATTCGTGGCAGCGGCATCTTTGCCAGCACCACCGCAGGTATGGTGCAAGCCACTCTGGTGGGGGCCGATGGGGCGGGCCTGGGCCATGTGACGGTGACGAATACCAGCACGGCGGGCTATGGCTTAGTCGTCGAAGCAGGGCGTCCGGCCATTCGTCACAACCAGTTTGTGGGCAGTGGCTATGGCGGCGTGTATGTGTCGGGCCATAGCGCTCCGGTGCTGGAGGGCAACCAGTTCAGCGGCAATGGGGTGGTGGGCCTGGTGCTGTCGGGGCAGACCGCCGCTGAGGTGCGCGGCAACCGCTTCGAGCAAACGGGCATTGGCATTCGGGTGGCCCCCGGTGCCCAGCCACAGATTGTCAACAACACGATTGTCCAAAACCAGGAAGGGCTCATCCTGGATGGTAGCGCCAACCCGATTCTTCAGGACAATGTCATCGCCCAAAACCGCCGGAATGGGGTGGTGGAATTCCAAACGGCCCTCAAGGCTGAAGCGTCTGCCCCAACGGCCATTGTGCCCTCTGTTGCGGCTGTCCCCTCACGACAACAAGACCAGGATGCCCCGACGGTGACCTTGGCTCCCCCAGGGATTCAAACTCCCCCAGCGGTTCAGGCTTCCCCAGAGGCTCAGGCTCCAACCATCATTCAAACGCCTCCAGCAGTTCAAGCTCCCTCGGCAGTTCAGGCTTCCCCAGAGGCTCAGACATCCCCAGTCGATCCATCGGCCCCCGCCGAGGATAGGGCTACCGTCGCCATTTCCGATCCTCCCCCCAGGGATAGGGTGGCCGCTTCAGTATCTGGATCTATCCCCATTGCCGTAATTCCGCCCCCGGTCGATACCGTGGCCAGAGCCAGCCACGCCCCTGCCCGCTCAGTGGCCCCGCCCGCCCGCCCCGTGACCCCGCCCGCCCGCTCAGTGACCACGGCTCAGCCCAGTTCCAATCCTACCCCTATCCCCACCAACCCTGATGTGCTGCCTGTGCCCGACCGCAGGATTCCCATCGGCAGTGGCGGCAGTGCTATCCCCAACCTCGCTCCACCGACCACCGTCCTGGCCCTAAACGGTGCAACCCCGCCCCCGCCCTCCCATCGCGGACTGTTGGGCCTGGTCTATACCGTGGTAGTACCCGCCGCCGATGCCGCTACCCAGGCCCAGGTGCGGGCGGTGGTGGCCGATGCCTTTCGGGTGAATTTGGGCGGGCAACCCATGATGCAAGTGGGAGCCTACGCCGATCAAGCCACCGCCGAAGCCAAGGCCAACGAACTCATCGCCCAGGGCTATGCAGCCCGCGTGGAATATCGTCCTTAGCCCTGCCTGTTAAGGCAGCTATCGCCTCCACAGCTTGATACGGGATGACCTATGGGTGTACCCGCTCCTCCACCCAGGCGACTGATTGACCCAGCATGGCGAGTTTTAGTCATCTTGCCGCCCTGCTTCCACAACGGCCTTTAGGCGTTGGTGCAAATCCGAGGGGCCAAGGTTGGGCACAAAGGGGGGAATACTATCCGCCGATTCTGGGCGGGAGGCTAGGGCGGCAACGGGCTGAAAATTGGGAATACCGACCTGTGTGGCGTTGGTCTCGCCCCTGGGTTCCGAGGTGGGCTGAAGCATGGGGACTGGCTCAGACTCCCACGTTACTGACTCCCACGTTGCTGAATCTAACGATTCTGTGGTGGTGGCCTCTGTGGCGGCGGTCTCTGTGGCGGGTGGCTCGGTTGCGGTTTCCTCGGGCGTAATGGGGTTGGCTATGCTTTCGGCTATGGTCGCTGTTTCTAAGGCGGGAAGGGCTTCGGACATCTGCTCGGCCTTTGTCTCGGCCTTCGTCTCGGCCTTCCTCCCCTCTGCTGGCGTACCCGCTTCGGCTACCTGGGTGTCGTCGGTCAGGTGGTCCAGATCGTCTATCGGTGGATGACTCTGGGGTTCTGCCATGGCGGGATTAGCGGCCTCTGGCACCCCTGCGGGCTGGGTTAAGCGGGCCAGTTGGTCGGGGGTGAGGGGGAGAATAGTGCGCGACGATCCCCCAAACAGGGCAGGGCTGTCCCCAGGCGGATCAAGCAGTAGTGACTCTGTTTGAGACAGGCCAGGGGCGGAGAGGTCGGGGGTGAACCAGGCCGGGGAGCCATGGGTTGAACCCTGGGCCGACAGAAACGCTTCCGACAGGGAAGGGGTGACCGGGTAACCGTTCTCCCCAGCCGTAGCGGCGCTTATGGGGGGTTGGGCGTCAGCTTCTCTCGTGGGCGCTGCCGAACTGGGGAGATCAGCGTCGAGGGAAGCGGCGTTGGCTTTGGTGGCGGCTAAAAATTGGCCCCAGGATTGCCCCAGAATGATGGACTCAAATTCTCGGTTAAAGTGGCGCAAGGGCTGACCCCGGCGTTGCCAAATTTGCAGAATATGATCCACAGAAACCATTTTGTAGCGTCCCTGATAGAGCGCTTCGGTGATGGCTTGGCTGACCCAGGCGGGTTCAAACCGTTGCAGCCACCCCGTTACCATGGCCTCGGCGGCGTAGGTGTCCACATCAAAGCTATAGTCGCTCAGTAGTTGGAGGATGGGCGTTGTTTCCGGGGAAGTACGGGGACGAACCATAGTCTTTCCTTAAAGATTTGACCCAAACCAATGAGCGCCAACTGTCGCGTTATACACCATCTTCATCCTACGAGATAGAGGGGGGAGCGTCCGTAGGTTTTTTTACGGATGCTGTGGTGTCAGCGGCGGAGAGTGGGAGGAGGGCAGAGAGAATGGCACAATCGGAAAGGACAACAGGAAAATGCCGATGATTCGCTGCTTCACGATTTTTTGTCTGGCGCTGCTCAGCATGGGCAGTTGGCTGGGGTGGCCCTCTGGGGCTTTGGGGGCCGATTTCGGGGGGCTGACCTCCTCAGTTCCAGGGGCGCTAAGTGACCTTGCACATCATAAAACCCTGGCGGTTCTCGGTGATGGGTTCCCCTCCCAGGAACGATCTGCCGAAACCGGGACGATGATTGCCGACCTGCGCCAAAAGGCGTTTACGGCCTCCAATGCCGGACGGTTTGCCGAGGCCGAGGAATACTGGAGCCTGCTGCTGGAGTATCTGCCCAACGAAGCGGCCCTGTGGAGCAATCGGGGCAATGTGCGCCTCAGCCAAAACCAGCCCCTCGCCGCCCTGGCTGACTATGACCAAGCGGTGGCCCTCGCGCCGGATCAGCCCGATCCCTACCTGAATCGGGGCGCAGCCCTGGAGCGACTGGAACGCTGGAACGACGCCATGGCCGACTACAGCCGGGTACTAGAGATCAACCCCAACGATGCCGCTGCCTACAACAATCGGGGCAATGCCAAGGCGGGGTTGGGAGATTGGGACGCCGCTTTTCAGGACTATCAACAGGCGGTGACGCTGGATCCAAAATTTGCTTTTGCCCGTGTGAATGCGGCCCTCGCCAATTATCAACTGGGCCAGACCGACGAGGCCATTCGCGAATTTCGCAACCTTACCCGCCGCTACCCCAACTTTGCCGATGCCCGCGCCGCCCTCACCGCTGCCCTGTGGGCCAATGGCCAGCCGGGGGAGGCCGAAAGCAACTGGGTGGCCGTGATTGGGCTGGATAGCCGCTACAAAAATCTGGACTGGGTGGCCCAGGTGCGCCGTTGGCCCCCGGCCATGGTGGCGGCGTTGGATCGGTTTTTGCATCTCTAGGCGGGTCGTAGCGTGATGGTTGACCTGTTGTTGATGACCAGCCTGGGCTTTTTGGGCAGCTTTGGCCATTGCCTAGGCATGTGTGGCCCGCTGACGGTGGCCTTTTCCCTGGGGGCCGGGGTGGGGGAACAGCCCAACCGCTGGGCGGCTCTGCGCTTTCACCTGCTGCTGAACGGCGGACGGATGGCCAGCTATGCCCTGGTGGGCGGGCTAATTGGCGGGCTGGGGTCGGTGCTGGTGGCGGGGGGGCACATGGCCGGGGTGGGTAGCGATTTACGCCGTGCCATGGCGTTGCTGACCGGGAGTTTGCTGGTGTGGTTTGGGCTGATGCAGGTGAGTCCTGGGCTGTTGCCTCGGTTGCCGTTTTTGCACCCTTTGCAAGGTCAAGCCCTGCACCAACGGCTGATGCAGGCCATGGGGAATGTGGCCGATGGTCGCCGCTGGTGGACGCCCGCTGCCCTGGGGTTGGTGTGGGGGCTGGTGCCCTGTGGATTTCTCTATGCCGCCCAAATCAAAGCTGCCGAAACCACCCAAGCCACCGCCGGATCCCTGACCATGCTGGCCTTTGGCCTGGGCACCCTGCCGATGATGGTGGGGATTGGCTTCTCCGCCAGTTGGCTGAGCCAAGATCGCCGCAGTCAACTGTTTCGCCTGGGCGGATGGATTACGCTGATCATCGGCCTGATCACCCTCACGCGCACCGGGGACGCCATGACCGACTACGGAGGCTATGCCAGTTTGGCCCTGCTGATGCTGGCCCTGGTGGCGCGGCCCATTAGCCGTCTGTGGCCGGGGCCAATGCGCTATCGGCGGGGGCTGGGGGTGGGGGCGTTTCTGCTGGGGTTGGCCCATGCCGTGCAGATGGTTCACCACAGTTGGCAAGGCAACCTCAACGCCCTTTGGTTTATGCTGCCCCTACACCAGTGGGGGGTGTTGGCGGGGGTGCTGACCCTGGCGCTTCTCTTGCCCCTGGCCCTCACCAGCCGCAATGATCTTCAGCGCTGGCTGGGGGCGGGCTGGCGAACCCTGCACCTCCTGAGCATTCCTGCCCTTGTGTTGGGTCTGACCCACGGCCTGCTGATGGGCACGGCTCCCAGTGGTCTAGCCCCCGTCAACCTCGGACAATGGCTACGGCTGGGGGGACTGGCGGGCCTTGGCGTAGCGGTACTGCTGCTGCGTTCCCGCCGATTCTGGGCCTGGACTTCCCTAGACGCCTATTATGTTGCCCCCTATGCCCCCTCAAAGTATGTCCCTCAGACCTCCAGTGAAACCTATGTTGCACCCCAGCCCGAACCCCGTCGTTAACCGCTGGACTGGCCTAGGGGGAAGTCTCGCCCTGTCGGCGCTCATCGACCTGAACCAACCCGCCCAGGCCCACCAGGTGCAAACCGGGGGGTCCGTGGGGGCCACCCTCCACCTCGAACCCAACGACACCCCCCGTGCCCAGGAAGACACCTTGATCTGGCTGGCCCTCACCGAGCGGGGTGGACGGGTGATTCCCCTGGAAGATTGCTACTGCACCCTGCGGATCTACCAGGGCAATACGATGCTGGCCCAGCCCTACCTTCAGCCCATCTCCGCCGAGGGCTACCAGGACATCCCCAGCGCCACCTTCGTGTTCCCCGCCGTGGGCACCTACACCCTCGTGCTAGAGGGCCGTCCTCAAAATGAGGCCGAATTTGACCCCTTTGAGCTGGCCTACACCGTCACCGTTGCCGCTGCCGCCCCCGTTACGCCCGAACCCACCACCACTACCGACTGGCCCACCGAACCAGAGATTCCCGCCACGCTGACCGAACCCGATGCCACCGCCCCCAGCGCCCTCACCGTAGTGCTGATCATTGCAGCGGCCTCAGGTTTGATGATTTGGGTGTTGGCCAAACTGAGAGCCTAGGGTGGAGAGGCCAGATCCGGCATAATGGCCCTATATTTGGCTCCATTGATCGCTATACAACAGGGTTAGAGTATTCCATAGAAATGACTATCCATTTGCCATGGCCTTCGCCCTCCCCCAACCCCTTCTCCCTTGGGGATAGGGGGTTGGGGGAGGAGGGCTGAGCTTGGATGCTTTATTAGTAGGCATACTCTTAGCATTCGCCATATTTGTGGAAGGACAAAACCTGAGGCTAATCATGTCAGGAGTTTAGGGAATTTGGTATAAACTGGGCACCTAGTAGTTAGTTCGATAGATGTCTGCCGCAGTGGCCAACTTCGATTTTTCGACTCTTGTTGTTAATGGCGAAGTAGATCCGCAGGATATTATTCATACCATTACCACCGCCAATCTTGAGGTGATCAAACATTTCCTTGCATTGATCACCATGCCAGAAGCAGCGCTCACTTCTCAACTTTTTGGAATTCTGAATCGTTATGCTTTCTGGTGTGCAATCTAGATTGTATTTAGTCCTAAGAACATGATAGTGAGTATTGCCGATCTCTCCATTACATTTAAAGTAAAATTGACCAAACCAGGCTAGGCTTTGCAGTGCGCGATAGGCATCATCGGGTCGGATAAAGTTGGAAGCATCGGCGGAGACACGGGCTGAATCCCAGACTTCCAAAACATCGCCAAACATGGTTTCGGCAAAGTCCAAGGCTTCTCGTACTCGGCTAAAATTTAGGGTAAGTTTGGCATGGAAAAGCTCTTGGTCGCTAGTGCTGTGTTGGCGACAGGCAGAAATAATCTGGATACGATGTAATCCTTGTAAGTCTCGCTCAATCTGGGCTTGGGCTTGCCAGAGTTTTTCCGTTAAATTTGCTTTTTCCTGTTCTAGCTCATCAATTCTATGGATGAGTTCTTCTTGCTGTTGGAGTAACCCAGGATAGGCTTTAAGGCGTTGGTCGTAATCGATAATCTCGTCGTGCTGGGCTTCGATTTTACGATATTCCTCTTGCCAGAGGTCAACACTTTGCTTAAGCTGACTGATTTCAGTTTCTAGAGATTGCTTCTGGTTTTCGGCTTCAGCGATAGCTTGGTTTAACTGATCGCGATGGGTCGCAATATCAAGATTGCTTTTTATCGAGGATAGTTGCTCAATAGATAAAGATTCAAAGGATTGAATAATAGCATTGCGTTGTTTAAGATCGCGGTTTTCCGCTGTTATGCGATCTACCTCTGCTTGCAGTCGCTTAGCTTCGCCAGAAAGTTCAGACTGCGTTGTCCAGAGACGGGTGACTTCATCCTCTAATGAGGTGGCTTTGGCCTGAACTTTCTGGCTCTGTTGGCGCAGGGTATAGAGGCGTTTTAGCAGCCATCCAATAGCAAAAAGGCCGATGATAATAATGATTAATTCAAGTCCGTTCATGGGTGTTGACCTGGGGTGATTTCATAATGTCGGGGTATGGGTTTAATCAGCGGAATGGAACGACATCACCTTGGCAGCGACCAGTGAATTAGCCTTAGCTTTCCCAAAGGCTAGCCATTGCTATCCGCCATCGACAACCCCAAGGGCGGGAACAGGGGGGAGCACCAACGGCTGGTTGGCCATAAAAGCAGCTAAGGTGGCCCTTCCACCGTGGATTTGAATTAAGATCGGTAGGCAGATTTTTCGTCGTTTTTCGAGCGCCTACCATGACCGCCTACGCCGCCGCTCCCTTCAGCCCCGAAGAAATCGCCTCCGAGGGCATCAAGCCCGAAGAGTACGACGAGATTGTGGAGCGCTTGGGTCGCCATCCCAATCGAGCCGAACTGGGCATGTTTGGGGTGATGTGGTCGGAGCACTGTTGCTACAAGAACTCCCGCCCGCTGCTGAAGCAGTTTCCCACCGAGGGGCCACGGGTGCTGGTGGGGCCAGGGGAAAATGCGGGCATCATCGATGCAGGGGATGGCCTGCGGGTGGCCTTTAAGATTGAGTCCCACAACCACCCTTCGGCGGTGGAGCCGTTCCAGGGCGCGGCGACGGGGGTGGGCGGCATTCTGCGCGACATTTTCACCATGGGGGCACGACCGATTGCGGTGCTGAATTCCCTGCGGTTTGGCGATTTGGCCGATAGCCGCACCCGTCGGCTGTGCCAGGGCGTGGTGGCGGGAATTTCCCACTACGGCAACTGCTTCGGCGTGCCCACGGTGGGCGGCGAGGTCTACTTTGACGCGGCCTACAACGGCAACCCCCTAGTCAACGCCATGGCCATTGGCATCATGGAAACGCCGGACATTGTCAAATCTGGGGCGGCGGGGCTGGGCAATCCTGTCCTCTATGTGGGGTCTACCACCGGGCGCGATGGCATGGGCGGGGCCAGCTTCGCCAGTGCCGAACTCACCGACGAATCCGAGGCCGACCGTCCGGCGGTGCAGGTGGGCGATCCGTTTTTGGAGAAATCCTTGGTGGAAGCCTGTTTGGAAGCCTTCAAAACCGGGGCCATCGTCGCCGCTCAAGACATGGGCGCGGCGGGGATCACCTGCTCCACCTCCGAAATGGCGGCGAAGGGCGGCGTGGGCATCGAGCTAGACCTCGACCTTATTCCTGTGCGCGAAACGGGCATGGTGCCCTACGAATACCTGCTGTCCGAATCCCAAGAGCGGATGCTGTTTGTGGTGGCGGCGGGCCGCGAAGCTGAGGTCATCGAGGTGTTTGAGCGCTGGGGTCTCCATGCCGTCGTCGCCGGGACGGTAATCGAAGAACCCATCGTGCGGATTTTGTTTAAAGGCGAGGTTGCCGCCGAAATTCCGGCCCTGGCCCTGGCGGAAAATACCCCCATCTACCACCGAGAACTGCTGCCGGAACCCCCCGTCTATGCCCAAGCCGCCTGGGACTGGAGTGAAGACAGCCTACCCACCGCCACTGCATCGGGGCTGGTCAACACCACCGGAGAAACCGCCTGGACGGCCATTTTGCATCAGCTTTTGGGCCAGCCCACCATTGCCTCTAAGCAGTGGGTCTACCGCCAGTACGACCACCAGGTGCAGAACAACACCGTGCAGTGTCCCGGCCAAGGCGATGCAGCGGTGATTCGGCTGCGTCCGCTGGAATCGGTGCCCGGTTATCAGCCCGGTGGCGTGGTGCGAGGGCTAGCCGCTACCGTGGACTGCAACGCCCGCTATGTGTACCTCAACCCCTACGAAGGGGCCAAAGCCGCCGTGGCCGAAGCCGCCCGTAACCTAAGCTGCGTCGGTGCCCTGCCCCTGGCAGTGACCGATAACCTCAACTTTGGTAGCCCCGAAAAGCCCATCGGCTATTGGCAACTGGCGGAAGCCTGCCGGGGATTATCCGAAGCCTGCCGCGAGTTTGAAACCCCCGTCACCGGGGGCAACGTGTCCCTCTACAACGAAACCGTAGACAGTGAGGGCAACCCCCAGCCCATCTACCCCACTCCCGTAGTCGGCATGGTGGGGCTGATTGATGACCTAAATTTCACCTGTGGCCAGGGCTGGCAATCGACAGGCGACCGCATCTATCTATTAGGCGTCACTCTGGAAAATACGGCCAGCGCCACCGCCAACGACCGTCCTCTCGTCACCCTGGGTGGCTCGGAATACCTGATGGTGGTGCAGGGCCAAGCCACCGGACACCCCCCTGTTGTTGATATGGCCCTCGAAAAACGAGTGCAAGCCGCCTGCCGCCACGGCATTGCCCAGGGCTGGGTGCGCTCCGCCCACGATTCTGCCGAAGGTGGCCTAGCGGTGGCCTTGGCAGAATCCTGCATCAGTGGCCAACTGGGCGCGGCGGTAACGGTGCCCTTGGACTCTCATCAGACCGACCTGCGCTGGGATCGAGCGCTGTTTGGCGAAGGCGGTGCCCGAATTCTGGTGTCCGTCAGCCCTGAGCACCAAGCCGCCTGGGAAGCCTACCTAGCTGACAACCTCGCAGGCTACTGGCAACCCCTCGGCACCGTCCAGGGCGATACCCTCACCCTCACCACCCAAGACGGCAAACCCCTGATCGCCGACACCGTGGCCCAACTGGCGGACATTTGGAGCAGCGCCATCGCCGAACGCCTAGCCGCCTAGCCATTGTCGTCACGAGATCCCAGGGTTCTTTGGCCTATCGGTAGTGCCATAGCTTAGCCTCAGCCAGAACCCTGGGATCTGATCAGCGGGACAGCCTATCGAAGCGGTACTTCAGGAATATTGCGATATCCTCTGGCGATGAGTAGAGCAACCATGACAGGAAATTGCTTCAGGTCTAATGAAAACCGATAAGCTCTACTACCAAATTTTCCTAGCCCAGCCCGCTCTCCTGGCGGAGCTGATCCCTGGGCTACCCGCCGATTGCCAATTTGAATACGTCGCGCCCGTGGTGAAGGAAAGCGAGTTTCGCCTCGATGGGTTGTTGATGCCTCTGACCGATGATCCTGCGGTGCCTGTCATCTTCATTGAGGCTCAAATGCAGGCCGACCCACGATTCTATGGGCGTTACTTTGCGGAAACTCACCTCTATCTGTACCAGTACCAAATTGAACGCCCGTGGCGAGGGTTGTTGATTTTGCGCTCCCAGCAACAAAACTTGGGGAGTGAAATCCCCTACGCCACGCTCCTCAACCAACAGGTGCAGCGGCTCTACTTGAACGATCTACGGGAGGCCGCAGAGTTGCCCCTTTCCCTGGCGTTACTACGGTTGATTGTGCTGCCAGATGCCTCTTTACCCAAGGCGGCCAAGCAGGTGATCGAACAAGCTAGAACCCAAGGGGAAACGGCCTTTCAGTCCATCCTCGATAGCCTGGAAGCTATACTAATCAACAGATTTCCCCAATTCACCACCCAGGAGATTCTGGCCATGCTGGATTTAACCATCGCGGATATTCGGCAAACCCGCTTCTACCAGGAGGTCTTCCAAGAGGGCCGTGAAGAAGGTCGTGAAGAAGGCCGTGAAGAAGGCCGTGAAGAAGGCCGTGAAGAAGGAGAACAAATTGGTACACAAAAGGGCGAGGCAGCGACCTTAATCCGGTTGCTGACCCGACGTTTAGGGCCGTTGCCAGAGTCCCAAGTGGCCCAGATTCAGAATCTATCGCTGCCGCAGTTGGAGGCCCTGTTAGACGTGGTGCTCGATCTGGCTGATGGGGATGAGTTGAGCGCATGGTTAGCGGCTCATCCTGTGGTTGAGCCGTAACCTCAATCTCTGATCCCCCATCATTCGAGTGTTGACATGCCCCCAATTCCTATGACCGCTTCGGTGCAGACGGCTCCCACGGCGGAGTTTATCTATACGCCCCCGGCCTCTCTGCACGGGGCGCGGCGGATTGTCGTAAAGCCTAATCTGGGCTATCCCGTCGGGCCTCCAGTGACGGTAAGCATGGCGGCGCTGGGTCGGGTACTGGCGGGGTTACGGCACCACAACCCCCAGGCAGAAATCCTGATTGTGGAAGGGGTTTGCTCGAAGGTGTCCTTTGAGGCCATCATGGCCAAAAATGGGGTTCATGCCTTACTAGATGAGGGTATGCGCCTGCTGGATGCCGATTTGCTGGACTGTGTCGAGTATCCCAACCCGTCCCCCCATCCGGCGCGGTTCAAGACGATGTGGGCACCGAAGCTGCTGCAAGAGGTGGATGGCTGCATTTCAGTCAGCGCCTTCAAACGCACTCACCTCAAGGGCGAAGCGTTGATTTCGGCTTCCCTGAAAAACCTTTACGGCCTCTTCCCCAGGGCGAAATATAAGGCCCGCAGCCCCAACTCGCGGGGCCAACTGCATCGCCCTTCAGTGCCCCTGGTGCTTCAGGATGTGTATTGCACCCTGGGCCAGTTTTTCCACGGTGGCGTGGTGGACTGCACCCAAAAATTCGTCAGTCGCGACTGGCAACCCGACCGAGGCGACAGCATCCCCATCGGCCAGGTGATTTGGGGCGATGACCTACTGGCCGTAGACAAAGCTGCCTGCACTGTTGCCGACGAAGCAATCCCTAGCTACGTGGTGGCCTTGGAAACATACCATAGCAAACATATTCCAGGGGGCATGTCCTGATAATTCTCCGGGTTGCGGTGCAACGGCATTCGACCAATTATCACCAGTGGTCAAAGGTGAAACTGGTTCACTAGACTGGACTGTCTCAAAATTAGGCGGAATCACTATACCTGTGATTGGGGGCGAGGCTGTCTAGCAGTATTGATTCCCCTTATCCGAAGGTCAGCACCAGATATTGATCCTGGAACTTAGCCCCCGCCACGGATTTACCCGCCAAGCCGGAGGGCAGCATCAGGTTGCGCCGTTGGTCGCCCGCTTCTACGGTCACTTCTGGGCCGTATTGGGTGAGCTTTACCTGGGTTTTGTCGAAGCTGGGCAGAAACAGCTTGACGGTTTTGCTAGGCAAATCGATCACCGTGGCGGGGTTGGCCTGGGCGGCGATGTGCTCAATGTCGGGTAGGGCTTGAACCACGGCATCCCATCCCTGGCTGTACTGGCTGGGCATGGCAAAGTGAGGCAGGGGTGCAAAGGCTCCTTCGTGCTCAGATCCTAGATCACCTTGGCTGACCAGGACGCCGCCGACGGTGAGGCCAATTTGCTGGGCGCTGCCCCAGAGGTAGCGAGCGGTGGCCACGGCATCGGCGGCGGGGGTTGTTACCAAAAAGGCGAGGGTACGGTTGGGGTTGCTGACGGCATCGCGACCTTGCTCCAGCATCGAGCGCATTTCCCCGGTGGGCCGATCCAAAATATCCCCCGACCAATCCGTGGACAACACTGCCGCCGATACGGGCTGGATGAAGGGAGACAGCGACCGCCACAGGTCAGACTGTTGCAGCACATTGCGAAAACGGCGCACGTACCAATCCAAAATTTCCGGTAGGCCAAACATCCGCAGGGTGCCCATGCCCCCGGTGCCGTCGTAGATAATCACGTCGTACTGGCCGCTGGCGTCGTACTCGCGCAGGGCATTCAGCGACAGCGCTTGATCCATCCCCGGCAGCACCCCCAGTTCTTGGCCATAGACATCCTTCAAAAAGGGCGTCCGCAGGTATTGGGCTTCCAGTTCCTTCAGGGTTTGCCAACTGGCCTCTAGCTGGGCCGCACTGTGCATTTGTACCGCCGCGAGGTTTGGGCTAATGGCCGTCGGTTCCGCACTGAGGGATTGCCCCAGCAGAATGGCTGGCCCCGGCGTTACGTCCTGGATCATCAGCAACACCCGCTTGCCAGACCCCGCTAGTTGCTTGGCGGTGGCGATGGCCATGGTGGTACTGCCGCAACCGCCTTTGCCGAGGAAGGTAAGAATTTTAGCCATAACTGCTGGGGAGAAGTATCTGTAGATTTGTAGGCTGTGTTAGCGCTAGCGTAACGCATCTAATCCTGACAAGCCCTGACAAGATGGCGCATTACGGCTTTGCCTACCAGCACCCTATCCCTGGGAATTCGCAAAACCGTAGGGGCGTAGTTTCCTCGCCAACCCAGGGTAGGTGGTGGGCGGCGTCCACCCTACGAAACAATAGAGGGTAGGGCATCGCTCACCTTGCGGGACGATACAAAACAAGGGGCTAAGGCCCCTTGCTCTGGCAGATTTTGCCCGATGTTTAACGAAATCTAGGCAAGGTCTGGTTAAATACGCTCGAATCTGTAGAAAATGAGCCTAGACGGCAGATAGCTCGTCTTCAAAGAACCAGGTGGCATATTTGTCGTCAAATTCCACTACAACGCCGACGCCGCTGCCATCCACCATTTTGAAATCACTGATGGTGCCGCTTTTACCCAGGCGACCAGCAACATCGGGGGAAACACGGTCTCTCAGGCGGGCAACTTTCACTTTCTGGCCAATCTCTAAAGCCATGGCAATCAACGGCTCCAACTGCTTACGTAACGATAAAACCAAAACACAGTGTATCAGCGTCTTGTCCCCTAATGATCTCCCGGATGATCTATCGTGAATGGGTAATGCGTCGGTGGCGGAAAAGGGCAATGCTGGCAAAACGAATTCTTCCCTGCCTGGATGTGAAGGCGGGTCGGGTGGTGAAGGGGGTCAACTTTGTGGATCTGCGCGACGCGGGCGACCCGGTGGAACTGGCCCAAGCCTACAACCAAGCTGGGGCCGATGAACTGGTGTTTTTAGACATCACCGCCACCCACGAAGACCGGGACATTATCTACGATGTGGTTTACCAAACCGCTGAGCAGGTCTTTATCCCGCTGACGGTGGGTGGCGGCATCAGCAATTTGGATACCATCAAAAAACTGCTGCGGGCTGGGGCCGATAAGGTCAGTATCAACTCGGCGGCGGTGAAGCGACCGGAATTTGTTCAAGAGGCCAGCGACCGCTTCGGTTCCCAGTGCATCGTCGTGGCCATTGATGCCCGTCGTCGGCAGGATCCTAATAACCCTGGCTGGGACGTGTATGTGCGCGGCGGACGCGAGAATACCGGGATTGATGCCATTGCCTGGGCCGAGGAAATGGTGAACCGGGGGGCCGGAGAACTGCTCGTCACCAGCATGGACGCCGACGGCACCCAGGCGGGCTACGACCTCGAACTCACCCGCACTATTGCCGACCGTGTACCTGTGCCCGTGATTGCCTCCGGTGGGGCAGGCAACTGTGAACATATTTACGAAGCGCTCACCGAGGGCAGGGCGGAAGCGGCTCTGTTGGCCTCCCTGCTGCACTATGGCCAGTTGACCGTCGCCGAAGTGAAGCATTACCTCCAAGATCGCCAAGTGCCCGTTCGCCTAACCGACGACTGACCCAGGATGAGATCCGCTGTTCGATGCGACGGCGAAGATTTGCGGCAACGGGTGCCTGTGGATGCGCGACGCATCTTCTCCCTGGGTCACATCCCGGACATGGTGTACCCTGCCGTCAAACAATGGGGACGATTCTCAATCGGTTGGGCTACCGCCTAGAAAAACACAAAAGGTGAAACCGCAGAAAAAGATCCCTGAAACCGATGCGATTTTCGAGCCCGTTGCGCAGGCGAACCGAGCCGCAGACGCGAATCCCGCCGTGCTGAGACGGTCGATAGATAGCCAAGCGAAAGTCAAGATTGGCAACCTCTCCAGAGGAGATCAGGCCCGCACCCTAGAGGCGAACCAAGCCGATGACCACGATGCCCTCTGGAACGCGGTCTTAGTCCCCTTTGGCATCCTTGATGTCGCCGACCGTCAATGCTCGATCTACTTTGGCCAGTCTGCCGAACTGGACAGTGGGAAGTTCTGTATCCGGTAGCGGGACGCCAAGAAAAACGGACATGAGCTGAGTCAATCGACCCATCATGTCCGAAACTGGCTGATGTAAAGCCTTTC
>NZ_JACJRS010000093.1 GCF_014697375.1 Phormidium sp. FACHB-1136 | reverse complement strand
AAACGCTATCATCATCGACATAAATTCCATCGCAGCAAGTTCCTCAGACCCTCATCTGAATTCTGCTTGCTGCTTTCCTTTTTGGATCAAATGGATAAAGTCGAGCTTAGCAATCTTCCAAAAAACAATTATCTCGTATTCGACGATATCTCGATCATGGCGTAATGGAAAATCCTCGCGGTGAGAATAATCTCCTTTGGCGCGATACATTTCTAAAATCTTTGGAATTTTATGATGACGAGGATCTAAAATCCTGTTTCTCAAGTTCTCTGACTGGCCTACATATAAAGCAGGCTTTTCTGCTTCGTGAGCGATCACATATATGCCTGGGTCGGTAGGAATATTCTCCTTATTCTCCTCTATTTGCAACCAGCAAGAGCTTTCCCAACCTGGCATATAATACAAGTTCCTCCAGTTCAGCTTTTTTATTGGCTCATCAAAATCATTATCGCTATTCAAAAAATTATCATTATCGCTATTCAAGTCGATAGCATCCAGTTTTTCCTTGTGTGATCCAAACAGCCATTGAAGGGGCCACTGAAAATCGTGTGTCATCATTTGAGTTAATTGATAATTCCTAAAGCTTGCTCATACTCCTCAAGCTGCGCCAAAGCCAGGGCTAATTCTTGTCGGTGGTCGTCGGTGGGGTCGAGTTGATACCGGACTTGCGCCGCAAGGCATCGTATTTGGCATCGATCTCGTCGAGTTTCTCGTTCACGCGCCTCTGCCTCTCTTTCCGCTGCTTCGCGATCTCGTCGAGCCTCGCGTTCTCTTGCTTCAGCCAGGCGGTTTGTTTCTCGTTCGCGAAGCGTGTCTTTAGACAATTTCGACGGTTCCACTCAACGCCGAAATTAACCAGTGTAGCCAGGAGGGCTGCCACGGTGAATCGGTTGCTCCAGAGACGAGGTTGGTCGATGAATCCGAGGAGGGGGAAATCTTGGACATCGTAGAACCGCAGAAAGGCAATGGCGAGGGTGAGCACGGCCAGGGTGGTGGCAGGCAGCAGCGATAGAAAATTTAGCCAAACTTGGGGGGTGAATAGTCCCATTCTAACGGAGGTGCTTTGCTGCCCCATTGTACTCAACCCACAGAAACCCGTTTTTGGGATCTGGGTCGCATGTAATGTCGATGGGGGCGTACCTAGAGGTTGGGGGACTACCGACCAAAGTTAGCGATCCCCCTAAATCCCCCTTAAAAAGGGGGACTTTGAAGCGGACTCAGACCCCCCTTTTTAAGGGGGGCAGGGGGGATCCCCCAACCGTGGCATACGCCCTCGTGGGTGGGCTAACCCAGAAACCGGGTTTTTCGTCATACTGTAGCGAGGCTCTAGACTAGGGCTGTGACTACTGATCCTGGAAATAACGCTTCTGTGACTTCCGACTCCTTCGATTCCTTTGACCCGCTGAGTTTTAGCACCATCCCCACGCCGCCGGAGGGGTTCAAATCGGGCTTTGTGGGCATTGTGGGGCGGCCCAACGTGGGCAAATCGACCCTGATGAACGCCCTGGTGGGGCAAAAGGTGGCGATTACCTCCCCCACGGCGCAAACCACCCGCAACCGTCTACGGGGCATTCTGTCGAACGACCAGGCGCAAATTATTTTTGTGGACACCCCCGGCATCCACAAGCCCCACCACGAGTTGGGCAAAATTCTAGTCAAAAACGCCCGCATGGCCATCGATGCCGTGGATGCCACCCTGTTTGTGGTGGATGGCAGTGTGGCGGCGGGACGGGGGGATGAGTTTGTCGCCTCGCTGTTGGCCCCCAGTGCGGTGCCCGTAATTTTGGGCCTCAATAAAATTGACCAGCAGCCCGCCGAAGAGGCCGAGGCTATCGACGCCAGCTACCAGGCCATGGCCGACACCCACGGTTGGCCCCTGGTGAAGTTTTCCGCCCTCCATGAGCAGCAGCTCGATACCCTGCTGCAAACCCTGATCGACCGCCTCGACCCTGGCCCCTACTACTACCCCCCCGACCTGGTGACCGACCAGCCGGAGCGGTTCATCATGGGAGAACTGATCCGCGAACAAATTCTGCTCCACACCCGCGAAGAGGTGCCCCACTCCGTCGCCATCGCCATCGACCGAGTGGAGGAGGACGCCACTATCACCCGCATCCTCGCCACCATCCATGTGGAGCGCGATTCCCAGAAGGGCATCCTGATCGGCAAGCGGGGCAGTATGCTGAAAACCATCGGCTCCGAGGCCCGTCAGCAAATCCAAAAGCTGGTGATGGGGCAGGTTTACCTGGAACTGTTCGTCAAAGTGGTGCCCAAGTGGCGACAGTCCCGCAGCCGCCTAGAAGACTTTGGCTATCGCGTGGAGGAGTAGCCTATGGTGCCTACCCCACCGCCCCCGGCCCTGCTCACCCAGGTGGCGCGACTGTTCCCAGAGGCGCTGTTCTATGCCCCCACCCAGCAGCGCCAGATCGCCCTCACCATCGACGACATCCCCACCCCCGGCGACCAAGACGACGCCTCCACCCGCCTCATCCTCGCCGCCCTAGAGGCCCATAACCGCACCGCCAAACACCCCGTGCGGGCCACCTTTTTTGTGATTACCGACCACCTCAATCCGGGCAGCACCATCCTGCAAGACATCCTGGCGGCGGGCCACGAAATTGCCAACCACGGCACCACCGACACCACCCCAGCCATCCTCCAACCCGCCGAGTTTGAGCGCCACTTCCGCGAAGCCCACGACCTGATCACCGACACGACCCAGCAACCGATCCGCTGGTACCGCCCAGGGCGCGGCTTTTATAACCGGGCCATGGTGGAACACCTCAAACTCACTCCGGGCTACGAATCCCTCGTCGCCCTGGCCTCCATGGTGCCCTTCGACACCTTCCAACCCCTCAGCACCCCCACCCTCAACACCTGGTATCTGTCGCGGTTCATCTTTCCGGGGGCGATTTTTGTCATGCACGGCGGGTCTAGGGAACGGTGTCTGCAAACCGCCCAAGCCCTACCGCCCCTGCTAAAGCTTATGGAACGCCAGGGCTACCAAGTCGGCACCCTCTCCGCCCTGTATGACAATCTGATTGCCGAATCGCCGCCCTCTCCTCCTGCGGTCTAACGGCCCCACGCCCAACTCGGACTGCCCGATCACGATTTTTCCGAAAAGACCAAACTGTGAATCGAGCTTGCGGTGGTCACTCATCCTGTGCTAGCTTGTTTCTCTGCAAGGACGTATAGCTCAGTTGGTTAGAGCACCACGTTGACATCGTGGGGGTCACTGGTTCGAGTCCAGTTACGTCCATTCCTTGAAAAGCAACCGTTCCAAAGGTTTTCAGCCTTAGCTCAAGGTTGTGATCAGCCTTCAAAACGGGTACGAGCTTACCGGAATTTGACGAAAGAATGCGGCTTTTGGCGGTTCAATGGGTACAGATTGGGTATCCGAAAATGGCCAGAACTCCCAAAGGTGAAGTGGCAATCGAAAACATAGACGGCTGGATTCGCCTCCGGTGGCGCTACCAGGGGCAGCGGAAAACGATGTCTTTGGGGCTGAGGTATGACCCCGTAAACCTAGCGGTGGCGCAGCAGCGGGCCAACCAGATCCGACTCGATATGGTGAGCGGGAACTATGACCCGACCTTGGCTAAGTACAAAACCGACCGTAGCCAGCAGGCCCAGGCCATAGGGGCTGTTGATCTATTTGAGCGGTTTATGGAGTGGAAGGCGAAACGGGTACAGCCGCGTACCCTTGAGAAATACCGAGGGCTGGTGACGTGGCTACGGGACTACTTTAGTGATCGCCCGGTCAGTGATTCCGAGGCTGAGGCATTTATTGAGTGGTTGGGTGAAAACCTGGAGCCAGTGACCACCCGTGAGCGCCTGGTGCTGTTGCGGGCTGGGTGGCAGTGGGCTATGGGTCAAGGGCTGGTGGAGCTCAACCCGTGGGCCGATTTGACGGTGAGGAATCCCCCAAAGCAGAAGGATAGGCCATTCACCAAAGATGAGGTAAGGCGCATCCTGGAAGGGTTTGCCGAAAGTTGCTACTACAAGCACTACGCAGACTATGTGCGATTTAAGTTTGGGACTGGATGCCGGACAGGGGAGGCCAACGGGCTACGGTGGCGGCACCTGAATCAGGATTGCACCGTGGTTTGGTTTGGGGAGAGCCACACCCACGGGCAGTTCAAAGACACCAAGACGGGCAAGGCTAGGGAGGTGAAGCTATCGCCATCGTTGGCTGAGATGCTACGGGCACGAATGCCCCAGGACATTGACCCCGATGCTTTGGTATTTCCGGCACCGGAGGGAGGCCCAATCACCGAGGGTAACTTCAGTGAGCGGGGATGGGCCAAGGTGCTGGAGGCGCAGGGCGTGCCCTACCGAACGCCCTACAAAACCCGTCATACCTTTGTGTCCCATGCTCTAGAAGCTGGGATGAACCCGGTAGAGGTGGCGGCCATCACGGGCCATGACGTGAAGACCCTTTACAAGAACTATGCCGGACTGATTAAGAGTCACCCCACCACACCGGAACTATTTTAATTTTTTGCAGTGCTGGGTAGTAAGGCAAACCCCTTCCTACCCCTTCACCCCCTTCACCCCCTTCACAATTCCCCTAAGACCCTTTAATGACAAAGCTTTCGCGTGTGAAGGGGACAAGTTCGATCCCTTCACACGCTCCCTTATCCCCTCGCACAGCATTGCAGGAGCCAACCGTGGTTAGCTTGCCCGCCGACCAAAGGAACGCTTTTGCCCACTGGGAAGGCTACGCCGGAAGTTTTCGATAGCAGCTAGGTGAGTTTCGGGGGCGTCCTGATTCACTAGCCAATCGAGGATCATCTCTTTGATGTAGAGCACGGGGGCTGTAGGGCCACGACCACGCCGCACGTAGTGAACGCCACAAATCCACTGGTCGCGCAGGCTCTTGAGTGCGTCAGGCTTGCAGCGCAGCATCTCACAGGCTTCTTCTGTGGTCAGCAGTTGAACCTCAAACCGCATTGGCCTCACTCCCTAATCGCTTTGCATACCAAGGGGCAGGTTTGGGTGGATTCGCCTCTACCCGTTGTTTGGCCCGCTTCAGTCGTTGCCCCAGCAGTGGGTTATGGGCTTTCAAGTAGTCCCAAAACTGCTTTTTATCCTCTGGTTCCAGCCGCTTCAACAGATCCAGCAGATCCGCTAGGTCGCGGGTTTCACCACTCAGGCCAGCCCTTGCCACCGCCATCAGATCAGCGAATTCTCTAGTGCCTAGCATGGCCATTGACCTCATTGGGTTGGGGTTTTAGCTCCGGAAGTTCCTGGTAGAGATAGTCCACTTGTTCAGGGGTTAGACAGGTCAGTTCGGATTGATAAATATCGGGATCGTCACAGTTCAGATTGAGGAATCGGGTTAAGTCACCTCCGCTTAGAGGCTTTCCGGGATGGGTGATTTTCCCCCGTAGCGCCCTGGATACCGTGAGCGGTGCTTCCTCGACGGGCACTTCTTCAGAGGGGCCGTAAACGTCTTGGCCCACGGGCTCGGTTTGAGTTTTGCGGAGTCGAACCTCATAAAACCCATTCCCGGTTGAGCTGTTCAGGCGATCTCTTTTCGTCTTCAGGCCAAGCTGGTGCGCAAATAGACTCTCAAACTGCTTGACGAAGGTCGGTAGGCCAACGGCTTTAATGTTTGCGCCCTCGCAGTAGGCACAATAGGACGGATACAGGTAAGTTTTGCTGGACTGCCCTTTATTCCCAATCTGCGTCCACGCCCCCGGTTCGTAGACCACCCATTCCTCTATCCACTGGGCCATACTGTCAGTGTTGAGGAGGCTGTCGGCCTGGAACCCTCCAATCGAGCGAACATACTCTAGGGGAGTCTTAATATAGGCTTCCATGAGTTCATCGGGCAGATCGAGCACCCAATTAAAGAGGCCGGGTAAACACTCCAGGAAATCTCCTTTGGCTTTTCCATCCGGGCCAAAATCCAGCAAACAGCGCCGCTCCCCCTCCGGCACCACCCGGCTAAAGTAAATCGGGATTCGCCGCCGAAACAGGGCGTTCGTTCTATCGCTGGGGATCGTTTCTTTATTCGTTGCGACTAGAACCAAGCCCTCAAGGGTAAACCCGTCGTTGTAGTCGGGGTTTTCGTTTTTGCGCTCCAACGGCAGGTGATCGCCCCCCGTCATTTGCTTCAGTGTGTCTACCGCCGTAGGGTTGTAATCTGCGTCGGGGATGAAAATCAGGCGCTTGCCAAGGAACCGGGATGTCTCAAATCGGGAGTTGGCAATCCTGGACAAGGAAGTGCTGACGGTATTCGTGATTCCCACCAGCGCTTGCACCAGTCGAATAAAGGTACCCTTACCTGTACCGCCAGGGCCAATCAGTTCCAGATAGCGCTGGAAGTCCGTCCGGCCTAGCACAATCGCTTTCAGGCAAGCCCGGAGTAACTGAACCACCGAAGCATCGTCCCCCACTGCCCAGGTCAACCAGTCCACGATGGGATCGCAGGTTGCCCCAGGAGTATAGGGATAGGGGAGCTGCCAAGTGAGGCCGTAGGCGGGGCTGTGGGCCAGCAGCGTCTTGTCAGACAGCCTCAAGACCCCGTTTAGGAAGGGCACTAGACCAACGGAGGAGGGCCACCGCCGCACAGCGACCCGTTGGCTGAGCAGCGCCACAGTACTATCAACTGCCGTTTGGCCGTATTCTCCTGCCGCCCCCGCTGCATCCAGTTCTCGTTGGACAAGCTCCTTGACCTCGCGGTCGCTGACCCGCTCCCAAAGCCCCGGAATCGTTCGACCATAAGCGTAGAACCCGGCAAGATCGGAACGATACTGAAGTTCCCGTCCCCAGGAATGCTCCATTGCCGCCGCCAACTTGCCTGCCTGGGGCAGAACAATACTCCCCCGTGGGCCAAGGCCAATCAGGCCATCGAAGCAGTCCTTCGTCACCCAAGCCCCATATCCCTTGGGTACCCTCACCTCTTTTTTGCGGGCCTCAAGCTTTTGGGCGACCTCAACCTTGAAGAACTGAGCAAGGGCAAGGTTTCTAAGGGAGCGAATATCGGGCTTAGAGAGCTTTGCTCCGCGCTCCCTTGAGTGGGCCAAGCAGAAGGTTTCGATCCGCGCCTTGAGGTCAACGTAATCCCGACTAATCAGCCAGGAGAGCTGCCACAGCCGGGTATAGAGCCGGGGTTCTGTATCACAGTGCTTGGGAAGGGGCGCGGCCAGAAGATAGTCTAGCCAGTCCAACAGGAACTTGCGAGGCTTAGCGGCCCCCGCCAGCAGATTGTTGAAGTCCTCCTGCCCAAAGCCAGCGTTAAAGAATTCGGTAAATCCTGCCTTTTCCCCAGCCGATTGAGGAATCAGCGCAATTTTTCCGCCGAGGTGAAGCCCGCCCTTAATCAGGGCTTGGGCCACGTTGGCGTTACTGAGGCCGTCAGAGTCGAAGACCAGGGTTAGCCCCGCCCCCTTTATCAGAGTCGTCGGAACGTGGCTCACTCCTGCAATCGCGCCGATAGGTTGACCACCGCGAATCGTCCCAATAAAGGCATCTTTCCAACCCTCCGTAACAGCCTTCAAGTCGGCCAGTGTCTTAACCCCCCTTGGTCGCCAAACGCAGGGTCTAGCTTTCTTCTTTGAGGGGCTGAGATACTTGGGGCCACCGTTGCCATGAGCATCCAGGCGCAGTTGCCCAAAACCTTTGTCATCGAAGGGAAACCAGATCCCAGACGTAACGGGGTAGCCGCCTGATGTATGGGAGAAGCCCAGCAGAGCAACGGCTTCTTCCTGGGAGACCGACCGAACGCCGTACTCCTGAACGGCCAGGTCAATTTCCTCTTTCTTCCAACCGTCATCCCTGAAGTGCTGACGGTGGTCTTCTCGTAGTCTACCCGTCATGACGCCACCCCCTTAGGAGCTACGGAACGCTCACGGGGTGAGGGGTTGAGGGTTCCCCTGCCAGTTGATATAATGCGAAAAAGCATTTTCACCTCGCTTTTTTTGAAGGGTCTAGCCACCCGTAACGCTTACCCCGTGGAGCTTGCCGGCTCTACGGGGTTTTTAGTCTTTAGCCTGCTTTCCCCAGGAACTCCTGTAGAGCCAGGAAGATAACCTCCGACTTTGGGACACCTCGCCGCTGCCGTTCTGCCTCTAACTCTTCTTCCAGAGCCGCAGGAATTCGGGCCGCGACCAGGCGATCACGTCGGTTGGTTGGCTGGATTAGCCAATACTTGCCGGACTGGTTAACGGGTTTTGTATTCATGGGGTAATTATAGGCTAAACCTTTGGATGTCGGGATTTGAAAGCCTTGATCTGCAAGGCTTTTTATTGCATTTTTGCAATATCAATCAAGTTGTTGATGTAGTTGAAAAATGAAATTGTGTTCTCGTTTTGTTCGACAACATAGTTGTAAAGCACAAAAGATAGACGCTTTTTAGGTATTAGCTTTGGGATTAGCTAGGTGCAAGGTGCCGCTTATCCATGCTGAACACAACAAAGATGGTCACGGGGCAAATCATCATGCAGCAGCACTGCCCAGGTTGCAGGGCACAACGTCAGCAGATTGGGCACCTCGATTAATTGCCATATTGCGAACCTGAAGAGCCTGAAACCCCTGAAATCTCGTAGCCACTCCCACGAAGATTTGTATTTTTCGAGGTGCCCGATTGAAGCTCTCCGACTTGGAGTTGCGGTCATGCGGAGGAATGTGAGTCAGGGTAGGGTCAGACCCGCTCCGCCGATGGCGATAGGGCATGGCCATATCCTGAAAAGTGTCCGTCGTATAGACCTGATGGGACAAGGCATTGAGACCCAGCAAGGCCAGAAGGTGTCATTCGTAAAACGGCTTACTTAGCCCCCTGGCTGGTTTCAGTGGGAAGCTCACCAGATCGTTCTGCCCTAGCCACTTCTTCAGCCATGACGGACTCAACCAAGTTGCTGACAGACCGCAAACGCTGATCAGCTAACCTTTCAATCTTGGCTTTTAGTGCCGGGTCAACGTATGCAAACAGCTTGGCCTTATCTGTAGCCACACTCTCACTCAGATACATGATTTCCCCTCAATGCTACTGGAATAGAGGTTTTCTGGGCCAATGGTAGCCAGCCTGTAGAAAAACTGTAAAACCATAGTGCTACCACTTTGATGTCTCTATGCTACCATCGCTTTCAGGTTTAAAAGCGTTCCATATCCGAAACGGCATAGGTACGGGGCTGGCACCGATTCGCCCGATGTGTGGCACGGTTGCCCCGTTCCGTAGGCCGTTCCAACAGTGTTCCAATCCGTTCCAACCGAGTACCCACAACGGACAAAGGCTTATGCAATCCCTACATTCCTTCTGCACTCAGTACGAGATTCCCAAAACCACCGTTAAGCGGTGGCTGAATGACAACGGCTACGACACCTCGCAGGGCATGACTGCTGAGGCCGTCGCCGCTGCCAAGGCCCATTTCCGCATTGAAGACCCACAGCCCGAACCCACTGAACCCGCCCTTAACCCCACGGTGATTGAGGTGGGCAACCATCGTGGGGCGTTGGCTCTACCCAATGCCCCAGCCGCCATCAACTTGGCCGATTACCGGGGTGATGTTGCCCTGACCAGCTTTGAGCCTGAGGACGTTGACCGCTTTCTGAGTAGCTGTGACGGCTTTCTGGAGGCTGTCGAGGCCGATTATCACCAGCAACAGGCCATCACCCAACGGAAGGCCCAACAGGCCGCAGCGGTGAAGGCCAAAGTTGAGCAGGTGAAGGAAGCCAGCCTGGTTTACAAGCTCCGTTCTGAATCCTTGGCCCTGCACAACGCCGCCATTGACGCCCAGATGCAGCGGGATATGTCCGTGCTGGGAAAGCCCCAGCAACCCGCCGAAAGCCCCCAGCCGTAGGGGTTTACCTCGCCCTCGCCCTTGCGGGGGCATTGATCGCCGTTCTGATTTTTTAGAGATTGACCCATGAGCCAACCCGAGCCGAAGACCTGCCTAGATTGCTGCAATTTCGTCGGCTACTGCAAGCTGGCGGACTATCCCCCGGTAGTGGCCTACTGCCGGGATGCCACGAACTTTGTGGATGCCGACATGAGCCGCTGCCCTTGTTTTGTTGAGGATTTGTAATGAGCATCCAAGACCAACTACGCACCGAATACCAGCACTACCTAATTTTGGGCTACTGGCACTGGGAAACCGAGGAGTATTGCAGCGAAGACGGCTTTCCCACTGAAGCCGAGTGCTACGCCGATTTTGAGCAGTTCATCGCCACGTTGGAGGACTAGCCCCATGACCGAGATTTTTGACTTTGAGATTGACGCCACCGACTGCCCCGCCTCCTGCCTAGACTGCGCCCATTGGTGCCCTGCTGCGGGGTGTGCGCTGGCAGGCAACCCAGCGGTGGATGCCTTCACCGATCCCTACAACGGCCCCAACGATGCCGACATGAGCCACTGCCCAGGATTTGAGGACGTTTAGCCATGAACACCCCCCCACCTGTTCCCCTCGACTACCGCAAGGAAACCATCGAAACCGCTCCGGAAGGGCCGATCCAAAACATCTACCGAGTGCCGCTGCCGTGGTGGCAAAACCGCCGTTACTGGGCCGTGGGTGGCCTGTCCCTGGTTGCCCTCTCCGGGGTGGCCTTTGCCTTGGCCCAGAGTGGCCGTGTGGGCAATACCGGGGTTTACCAGAGCCAGAACCCAGGGCCGAACTTGGACAACGTTCTGAGCGCCGCCCAGGACAGACTGAGTGGCAACTACCAGGACAGCCGCCTGGTGCTGGAGGATGTGCAGCGCTCGGTTCTGGAGAATGAAGCCTACCGATTCCGCACCGAGGCCGAACGGGCCGTCCGTCGTGAAACTGACCCGTGCTTTGGCCAGCAGTTGATCTGCCCGCTGAATCGGTTTCAACGGGACGCCCAGGCGCAACTGGACATCGCCAAAACCGAACGGGACTGGCGGAAAGCCAACAATGCCCTATTCCGGGTCAACGCGGTTGAGCTGGCCCGTAACCTGCCCTCGGTGCCCCAAGACCCGCCGATCAACCTAGCGGTGGTGGCCATCGAAAACATCACCCAGTTTCACGACCGCACTCACTCGCTGTCGCAGGAGGTGCAAGCCCATGAAGTTCGCCGTTAACTATGCCCGCCTGGTGTTCGCCCTGCTGAACCAGCAGCCCCCAGAGAAACTTTTTGCCGCTGCCGTCGGGGTGCCCCTAACCGGGTTTGTTGGCTTGGGCCTGGTTTGGGTGCTGAGCCACGTTCTAAGCCTGCTGGCGGTGCTGCTGGTGGCCTATGGCCTGCTGTTGTTGAGCATGGCCGTGGTGAAGGTTGCCCAGCAGTTTTTCTGGAGGTTCACCCGATGAAAATAGACGGTAACGCCCTACTCTATACCGCCATTGGTAGCGCTGCCTTGGGCGTGTTCTGCGGGGTGCAGCGCCCTGCCTCTAACCTCACCCCCGCCGACCTCGAAACCTTCGCCAACGGTGGGCAGGTGGAATACCGGGTAACAAATCCCTACCTACCCTTGGCTATGCTCCTAGGGGCTGTATCGGTCGGTTCTGGCCTTGCCTGGGCACTGAAGGGAGAAACCCCTACCGTTTGCCCTCGCCGCCTCGCCCATGGCCCCCACGGCCCCCACAGCGCCCGCGTGGGATGGTTCGGTTCCCATGCCCAAAGGAAGCCAGCCGGATAGTTACCGCGTGGGCAACCCCGCTGCCATCTTGGCCCAACGGTTACGGCCTACCCTCATCGCAGCGAACCCACGGGTGGGGAAGGGGCTAACCGTGGCCCATGCCTACCGACAAGCGCAGGCCAACGGGGCAGCGGTGTGGGTCATCCAGCCCAAGTACCACCCCAAAGAACACTGGTATTGGGAAGCCGCTGACAACGTCCTGGGCTTCATGGCTGACAGCCTCGAAACCAAGGAAGACATCGAGGCCATGCAGGAGGAAATGCAACAGTTCATCTTCGCTTGGCGGCAAATTCCCCAGCGGCCCAAGGTGCTGATCGTGGATGAACTCGCCATGCTCAAGACCACCTTCAAGACCTGGTACGAATCCTTCCTCAAGCCCCAGTTGGTCATGGAGTTGAGCAGCGGCGAAACCGATGATCGGGCACTGTGGGCCATGACCCAGAGCAGCCTGGTCGGTGACATCGGAGTGAGCGGGGGCATGAGGGCCACCTTCGACCTACTGACCTTGCAGACCCCAACCAGCCAGGGGCATCTGGAATCCTTGCGAGCCTCCGATAAAACCATCCCGCCCATTGATGACCCTGCCATCTACGAGCGCAGCTTTAGCCCCAAGGGTGCCGTCTTCTACCACAGCGCCCTGCCGGAATGGTTGCCGATGGTGGCCTATGAGGTGCCGAAACTCGCAGGGGAAAACGGACAACTAAGTTCCCCCGGTGAAACTTCCCCGGTAACTTGCGGGAACCAAGACGGGGCGGGGGCTGTGGCCTTACCCGAAACGAAAGTTACCGAGTTTCAATCGGCCCAAAATGCCCCCGATCTGGCCCTCATCATCGCGGTAACTCGTGCTTTGGAAACTGGCATGAGTCGCAGCCAGATTATCAAAGAGGTGCTGGGCTACACAGGCAAGCGCTACGCCGCCGGGGGCGAACTCTACGACCGCATCCACGCCATCATTCAGGAGAACTCAGACCATGACTAGCCGTACCCCTGCCAACAGCAGCGCCATGACCCGCACCCCAGGCCGTGGGCCAGAGGTGATCGATGCCCAAGTGATCGACATCCAACCCAGCCCCGTTCGGGGTGGCTCACTACAACTCGCCCCTAGGAACTCCATGCAATCCAATATCCAAGACGGGGGGTGGTTCGATGCCTCCGCAGGCAAACGCAAACCCGTGTTTGTCATCAGCCCCGCCACCGACCCATGGAGCATTTTCCCGGTGCTGCGGTCGGGCCTGTCCTGCCTCAGGAACTATCCCCTGCAAACGATGGGCGGTGCCTTTATCTCAGTCTGGGGTGGGTTGTTCGTCCTGGCGGCTGGGTTGAACGTGTTGCAAGGGTCAGCAGTAAAGGCCAGTGGCGACATTTGGAACCCCGTGGTTGCTGGCACTAACTTTGGGGCGATGTTGGTAGTCCCTACCCAGTCCATCGCAGGCAGCGCTCACAAGGTTTTGACCGGGGAAGAACGCATCGGTCAACCCATTGAGGTTCGCCCCTACACCCGCGCCGTTCGGGTTGGGGAGTAACCATGCTGCTGTGGCGAGTACCCACCCGCCGTCTAGCCATCCTTGCCTGTGCCGTGGCAGGGGTGGCTTTTCTAGACCTGCTAGAGCCAGGGCGGGGCAAGTTCATCAATCCCGTTAGCCGAGTTAGATCCGCCGTCGAGGCGCACCAGGTCGCTCAGTGGATCGAGCAAAACCGAGTTAGCCCAGACGATACCCGCCTACTCAACTGCGACACCATCGCCCCCGAACCCGTTGCCATTGATGCCAGCGCCGCCAACATCCGGCGGGCCTTGGTGGGGGAATCGGAAGTGCTGACCCTAACCGCCCTCGGTGCCCCCGCCTGTGCCCTTGGCAATGGGGTGTACCGCTGGGTTCTCAACAATGGCTTGGCCGTAGACGTAACCGTACAGGAAGGAGTTGTGACCCACAGTGAACTCAACCGTTAGCCAACACAAACCCCATTGGACAGAACTGCCCCCGGTGTGGCGGTGGATCATCGGTAGCGCCATCCAAGCTGGGGACGTTGCCCTCAAGCTGGGCTGCGTTGCCCTGATTGGTGCCTCAACCTGGGTGATGGTGGACAAGGACGCCAACGACCGCTTTACCCTACGCCGCGCCGATGTTGCTGCCGTTGCCATGATGGGCCAAGGCCAAACCTACGCCTCTCCCATCGTGGGCAAAACCCTAGCCGACCTGGTCGCCTACCAACCCAGCCACGGGCAAAGCTTTGGCCCTGAGACAGGCAATATGCGCCGCTATGGCCCCCACGGTGGGGTGGATTTTGATTGCCGCATTGGGGGCTGTGTAGGGGCGGCTGTGGCTGCTCCCATTGCTGGCAGGGTGAGCGAGATTCGCAAGATCGGAACATCGGCCAACGGGGGCAGCTTTCAGATTCATATCCAAGGCCAAGACTGGCAGGGGCCAGTAGAACACCAGCTTGTCCACGTGGACAACATCTCAGTGAAGGTGGGCGATACCGTCACCGCTGGGCAGGTCGTTGCCAAGGTTAGCCCCACCGATTCTGTCAGCACTGGCCCTCACCTGGACTGGAAAATCAAGCGCAATGGGGCATGGGTCAACCCCCAGACCTGGGCTAAGGATGCCAAGGGAAAGAACGCTACCCAACAGCAGCAAGCCCCATCCGCACCTGGGCAACCCATCTCAGACGACCTGCTGAAACGCGCCATCGGTAGAGCCGAGGGCACCCGCGACGCTAACGGCAACCCCACCCAAGCGTTCTTTGGGCATCGTGATCCGGGTTGGCAGGGACGATGCCAGAATCAGGGCAGTTTCTCGTATCAGCATTGCGCCGCCTCACCGGAAGCCGCAGACGCATCCTGGCTAGGCACCCTCCGCAAGGCTGAGCAGCGCATCAATGGCCAAGCCGTGGCCAAGTTCGGGAAGCCCCTATCCCAAGCCGCCATGGTTGCCGCCCTCGATGGCTACACCCAATCACCCAATGCCGGAACCATGTTTGTCGCCAACCTGCCCACCGCAGACCCCAACCCCCAGCAGATTATTGAGGCCCGTACCGCCGCACTCAATGCCAGCCGTAGGGCCAGGGGTGGGCCTCCGATGAATGTGCCCCGTGACCAACAGCGGCGGGTGAATGCCCTGATACAGCAGCTAGGCCGATGATGGGAAGGGAAGACGACCACGACCGACCATCATCTCCTATGTCCGAATCCCTTGATACCGATGGGTTTCAGAAAACCGCTGGCCCAGGGCTGGGCGTGGTGTGTGAACTGCGGAACCCCGAAACAACGTGGAGGGGTGCAGCCCCCGTCCCACTCCCCCAGCTACAGCAGGAGAGTCCTGCTCCTGAATCAAGCTATAAATAAGTCGTGAATGAGTCGTTATCAAGTCGTGATGGGTGACGGCTTCTCATCACAATGATGATGGATAAGATGGAAGTCCACGCTCAAGCCGTGAATGAGTCGTTATCAAGTCGTGAATTGTAAGAAAATCTCAGATGTTCTCCAGGCTCAAGACCATTCAGCCGTTATCAAGTTGTGAATGAGTCGTTATCAAGTCGTAACCAAGAGGATAGGGTGGATGATAATCTGGTGCTTTTCAGGCGACCACGAAGAATGAGCGTGCCTGGATAGTGGCCCTCCATGCCAAGTTGTGGGGAAATTTCTGGACTGGAATAGAAAGAAGTCATCGGATGCAAGGGGCGACTAGGCCATCAGACATCCTCCAGAGCATTGCGGTTATCATTTATGCCCTTGCCCGTGATGGGCTAGAAGCTTAGACATGATTAAAGAAGACAACAAGGTATAGCCCAATGACTTTGGAGTGGGACGAAGTTGGCCATTTGGCAGATCGTTTTTTTAATATCTGGTCTAGTGGTGGAGATTTAGAGTGGGCCGAGACAGCATGGGGCTTTTTGGCAAAAGCTGGCCTCACCGATGACTCCAATGGTCTGGAGCATTGTAAGACCCTGGTTCGCTTGCTGTGCTTAGCGGAGTATTACTACACGGCTTGCACGCTCTATCTTGATGAGGATGTGGAAACAGATTTGACCGCTTGGGCCGAAGAGCTAGATATTTCCGGCGTACGCCTGGGACAGCTCATCGGCCCAGATTTCATCTTTGGCAGCAGCGAAGATAGCTCGACCCTCTACAAAGAGGCACTGACAGACTTGATGGCTGAGCTGGAGAATGAGGTCGAAAAAGCCCTGTTGAAAGGCTATGGCGGTAAGGAGCAGCTATTTGTGGCACTGTGTCGTACTCGCATGACTGAAGAATCTTGCGATCCTGAGCATCCTGACTAAAAGACGGATAACCAAGTACTCCGCGAAAATTCGGCTAGCTATACGGCCTTTCTAAGCTGATGGCCTCTCAGATCAGGCAGCCTCATCTTGGGAATATAAATACCGCTGGAAGCCGATAAAAACTTCACTGATGGTGGTCACACTGCCCAACTCGCGTACCGCATCCTTCAGGCTGTGGTATCTCAGCTCTAGCAGGTGCGGCAATTTGCTCTGGTCAAGTTCGCTAACTCCAGCGTGGATGTATTGATCCAAAACAAAGTTTAGAAATTCTTGCTGCTTGCTATCGCCATATTGGGCCAAAATTTGAGGTTTGCGGACGGCGACTCGATCTTGTCGGCTGATGGGATCGGTGGTGTAGGCAATGTAGGCTAGAACGTCGTAGAGGTCGCTGTTTTCGGCATCTACTAGGCGGCTAATCTCGGTTAATTGTTCGTCACCGTAACCCCGCTCAGCTAACCCCTCTAGCAGGGCTTTGCGAGTATCAGGGCGGCTCCAAAGGTGGCGCAGTTCAGCTTCATCTTTGAACAGGGTTGGGATGTCGCCAAAGAGCTTCGTCACAAATTCAGTGGCGGTGATGGGGGTGCCGTCGGGGCTCCAAAAGCGGGTTTGGGTAGTGTTTTGCAGGGTGCGGGCTTTGCCATCGGCAAGCTGGATGACGATTTTTTCGGGGCGGCGGCGGGTATCGTCTCGCTCCTGTCCATCATTTCCATCATTGCTGGGATCGGTGGTGTTTGGGTCGGTGATGTACTGCCCACCCGATTCACGGCTGCGGCGGCTGGTAACGGGGACGGGTTCGGCGGGCTCGCCGTCCGTCCCATTCGGGGTCGTTGAAGTGTTCGTAGGCTTTGACGAAATCGTAGATGGTGAAATAGTCTTTGCCATCAAAGGGGCGGGTACCGCGCCCCACAATTTGTTTGAACTCGATGATGGTGCCGATGACCCGCAGCAGGACGATATTGCGTACGTTGCGGGCATCCACCCCAGTAGAGAGCTTTTGGGAAGTGGTGAGAATGGTGGGAATAGTTTTTTCGTTGTCCTGGAAGGTGCGTAGGAATTGTTCGCCCAGGTTGCCATCGTCGGCGGTAACACGGACGCAGTAGTTGGGGTCAGTGCTGATTTTGAATTCGTTAATTAGGTCGCGGATGGCGAGAGCGTGGTCTTGGGTGGCGCAAAAGACCAGGGTCTTTTGGTTTTGGTCGATGGCCTCCATAAAGAGCTGTACCCGGTAGCGTTCGCGCTCTTTGATTTCGATGATGCGGTTAAAGTCGGCTTCAGTGTAGGTTTTCTCGGTATTGACGGCCCCTTCAACCACTTCATCGTCGGGGCTGTAGAGGTATTCGTCGAGGGTGGTCTCGAATTGTCGCACCTTGAAGGGGGTGAGAAACCCGTCGTTGATGCCGTCTTTGAGGGCGTAGGTGTAGACGGGATCGCCAAAGTAGGCATAGGTGTCGGCGTTGTTGGCCCGCTTAGGGGTGGCGGTAAGGCCCAGTTGCACGGCGGGAGCAAAGTATTCCAAAATAGCCCGCCAGGTGCTTTCGTCCTTGGCTCCGCCCCGGTGACATTCGTCGATGATGATGAAGTCGAAGAAGTCGGGAGAGTAGTCGCCAAAGTTGCGGGGGCTTTGGCTTCGCTCAGTCCCCGTGGTGTTCGCTGGTGGAGCAGAGTCGCGGGGGCTTTGGCTTCGCTCAGTCCCCGTGGTGTTCGCTGGTTGAGCGGAGTCGCGGGGGCTTTGGCTTCGCTCAGTCCCCGTGGTGTTCGCTGGTGGAGCGGAGTCGCGGGGGCTTTGGCTTCGCTCAGTCCCCGTGGTGTTCGCTGGTGGAGCGGAGTCACGGGGGCTTTGGCTTCGCTCAGTCCCCGTGGTGTTCGCTGGTTGAGCGGAGTCGAAACCAGCGCTCTCAGCCATGAAGGTTTGGAAAATGGTGAAAAAGACGCTGCCGTTTTTTGGGACGCGGCCTCGTTTTTTGATAGCTTCCGGGTCGATGCGGACAAGGGCATCGTCGGGGAAGGCGGAGTAGGCGTTGTAGGCTTGGTTGGCCAAGATATTCCGGTCGGCGAGGAAGAGAATGCGGGGGCGACGGTTGGGCTCGCGGCTGAGGTTCCAACGGCTTTGAAAGAGTTTCCAGGTGAGCTGAAAGGCCACAAAGGTTTTTCCGGTTCCGGTAGCCATCGTCAACAAAATTCGATGGCGTCCTTCGCAGATAGCTTCTAAAACGTGCTGAATGGCGTTGTGCTGGTAGTAGCGGGCTTCCCAGGTACCGCTGCGGTCTTCAAAGGGGATGGCGGCAAAGCGATCACGCCATAGGTTTGCTTTGCTGTAGGTGGCGGCCCACAGCTCGTCGGGGGTTGGATACTGGCCGATATAGCCTTCCTCCCCGGTATGCCTATCTATCTGGTAGATGCCGTCGCCGTTGGTGGAGTAGGCGAATCGGGTTTCGAGTTTTTGGGCATAGCGTTTGGCCTGGGCCACGCCAAGGGTATCGGGTTCGCTCCGTCGTTTGGCTTCAATGACGGCGAGCTTGTGGCCACGATATTCCAGCACGTAGTCGGCAAATTCGGCGGCGGCCCGTCGTCCACCCCCGACCAGTCGCCCAGGGGCAATGACCTCTCGCCGCACTCGGCTATGGTCTACCACGCCCCAGCCAGCGGCCCGCAGGGCAGGATCAATCAGTTCAGCGCGGGTTTCGGCTTCGTTCATTGGGGTTTGCTAAGGGCAAGATGTTCGACCAAGGAGGTCTGGATGATGGCCTGGAGTGAGACCCCTTGCTGATTGGCCTCCTGGTCAATACGCTCTAGCAGCCAGAGGGGCAGGTCAATGCTAATTCGTTGATGGGTCGCCCCCAGCCGCTGGGCGTGGGCCAGATCCAGATAGGGGGTGAGGTCTTCCCCAGCGTCAAATTTCTGGTCGAAGTCTTTAGCTTTCATAGAACGCTATCTCTTCCTTGCGAGATCGTCTAACAGAGATGATGCGCGTGTTCTGTCCCCGGTAGGTGATCACCGCTGTCCAGTGCTTTGCTCCTATCTTACCCACGATTAAAAAGCATGGAAGTCCTCAAGGGGCGCTTCCATCATGGCTCAGGGGTTAGGCCGTTGTCAGTAGGGGCTGGGGGCTGAAGTCGCTCCCGTGCGACCTTGATTGCTTGGTGGAGTTTGTTCTGAAGCACCTCTTTAGACGGCAAAACCGTCAGATACTCCGCCACATGAATCCCACTGCGGTCTAGCTCTAACAGTTCAATCTGCTCCTGCTTCTTTCCAGCGCAGAGGATAATGCCGAGGGGTGGCTCTTCATTGGGTTCCTGGTCGTGTTTTTGCAGCCAACGCAGGTAGAGTTCCATCTGGCTTTTGTATTCGGCGCGGAAGTTACCCAGTTTCAGGTCGATAGCCACCAGGCGTTTGAGCTTGCGGTTGTAGAACAACAGATCGATGTAAAAATCGTCATCGTCGATTTGCAGGCGCTTCTGACGGGCCACAAAGGTGAAGCCTGCTCCCATTTCTAGCAAGAAGCGCTCGATTTCTCGCAGGATGGCGTCTTCGAGGTCTCGTTCGGTGTAGCGGTCTTGCAGGTTCAGGAAATCCAGGATGTAGGGATCACGCAACAGTAGGTCGGGGGAAACCTTTTGCTGGTTGCGGAGATGGTCTAGGTCGTAGCGGATGGTATCTTCGGGCTTGCGGGAGAGGGCCGTGCGCTCGTAGAGCATGGAGTCGATGCGCTCTTTCATCTGGCGAAAGCTCCAGTTTTCAAGCTGGGCAATCTCGATGTAGAAGTCGCGCTTTAGCGGGTCGTCGAGGGTACTCAGCAGTTGCAGGTGAGACCAGCTCAATTTTGCAGACAGTGTATGCAAAATTTGTTGATCGGGAAATTGCTCGGCAAAGTGGAGGCAGTTTCGCAGTTGCCGCTCGCCCCAGCCGCGCCCATAGGTTTGGGTAAGCCGTTGGGAGAGGGAACGAATCACCTGTTTGCCATATTCGGCCCGCTGCCCCTGCAATACTTCGGTCTGGATGCGTTGACCCACCTGCCAGTACAGCAGGGTGAGTTCGGCGTTGACGGCCACGGCTGCCCGTTGTTTAGCAGCATCAATAAGCTGTCCAATGTCTTGAAAGAGCCGATCATTGGGTTGGGCCAGGTTATTGTTCATGGAGTACAACGCAAAGACTAGGCTGTAGCATAGCAATGCTCCCTGCTTTTGCGTTAAAACACTTTTTGCTTTGATTTACAAGGGTTTCAGGCTTTAGAGGGAGCTGGTTTAGTTTTGCGTTAAAGCACTCTAGGCCCAGAATGGGAGGTAACGGGCATACCGGGTAGAGGCTGATTCGGAATCGTCGGTTTTGGACGATGAGGGCTTTGACTTCGTTGAGGGATGTGGCCGAGGGAAACGCCTGGGAGCCAACCACGCGACGGGGAGGCTTGTCGGTGACGCCCAAAATGAGGTGGCCGCCTCGCTCGTTGGCCAAGGCAACGCAGTACCGCAACAGATCGGGTTTGCTAAAGCTCTGTTTGGCTTGCTTAAACTCTAGCCGCTCGGTTTCGGCGGGGGCATTAAGCCACTGGTTGAGGTCTTCCAGGGTAATCATGCCGCTATAACCTCCTTGGCCCCCGCCACTGCCGCATCGCCCACCTCAGCCGTCAACTCACCAGAGAACGCCTTTTGCAGGATGGATTGCTTGAGTTCGTTGAGGGCGGTGAGTTTTTGTTGGTAGATAGATTCTAATTTCTGCACCTCCATCGCTAATTCATCCAGTTGAGTAATGATTAACGACTGTTCATCCAAATTTATTGGATAGAGGATTTCATTAGCCAAAATGCGCTTAGGTGCTGTATGGCGAACCATTGTTCCAGTCGCCGTCGCTTTAATGCTGTCAGAAAATAGTTGTGTGCGGAGGAAATAGTATACATATCTCGGACTTACCGAGTCTGATTGAAAATGAATTCGACCAATTCGCTGATTATGTAAGATATTAGGGTGTTCGATGAAAGCAGGTTTTCCGAGAATCTTCATCTTCGACGACAAATCAGTCATCACGATAGTCAAGTCCCCTACATCAAAAAGATATCCGTCTGGCGCAGGTTGACCAGTTAGGCGTTTCGTATTTTGTGACGTAAAATACAGAGTTCCGTCTTCAGAATAGTTGCCGGGAGTTAGTACGATTGGCTTATCCAAATCACTGCTTTTCTCAAAGTCCGGCCCTTTGAATGCATATCCATGCGAAATATTTACTAGGTCTTTCAGTTTCTTCTTTTCCCAGTCGTCACCTTTGCGGGTGAAGATGGTGTTCAGGTAGCTTTCAAAGAGTTCGCGGGCGTTGGCTAGGTTCTTTTCGGTGTTGGCAATGGCTGCATCAATTCCCTCAAATACCTCATCCAATATCGCCACAATACGCTTTTGTTCATCCAGCGGGGGGATGGGGATTTTGGTATTCTTAACCTTCTGGACAGTCATAAGTTCTGGACAGGGGTACTAAGTTACTAAGCTTTGGGAGACCTGAGGGGGCAAGGGGTTAAGCTTAGCGGCGATGAATTTAGGCAAAAGTAGAG
>NZ_JACJRS010000092.1 GCF_014697375.1 Phormidium sp. FACHB-1136 | reverse complement strand
TCCAGCTTGTCCGTTTTCGCCAAGCGTCCCGTCGCTTTGGCAAAGTCGCGCACTTGACGCGGATTCACCACCACCGTTGGGTACCCTTGCTCCATCAACGTTCGCGCCGCTAGGGTCTGATAGCCCCCAGTCGCTTCTAGCACAATCAACCCAAGGACTAAGCCCTCGAGGTGCTGGCGCAGTTCGACGAGCCCCAATTCACTGTTAGCCACTTGAAGGGCACGGCCTAACGGGCGGATGTAAACATCCAAACACCGCTTCGAGACATCAATGCCGATCCATTGTTGTTCCACGGTTGACTCAGTCATCATCCTATCCACCATCCATCGGTACCTTCTGAACTAAACTCGTCCTTGCTCGATACGGAGTCGTCTTGCGCTCCTGGCGATTTTTCGAGTTTTACTTCGTTAAGGTGCGGCGACCCATGCTACGTACGGTTTTGGTTAACCTAGGGTGGGACGGTCTGCCACACTTTCTAAGATACAAGGGTGGACACCGCCCACCTAACAACGTTCGTATGTAAAAAAATGGTGGGCATTGCCCACCCTACGGGCTACGGGCTTCAACCGTGGGAACTCTAGATCCTGGCATCAGCAGACTTCAACTATGGCCTACAACCCAACAAAACATCATCGCCAGTCCATGCGCTTGTCAGGGTTTGACTACAGCTCGGCGGGTGCTTATTTCATCACCCTATGTACCCAAAACCGAATCTGTCTTTTTGGCACCATTACTGACGGTACCATGATAGTGAACCCGGCTGGACAGATGGTGAAGGACTGGTGGCTCGCTCTAACCCAAAAATTCCCAGGCATTCAAACCGATGAATTCGTAGTCATGCCCAATCATTTCCATGGCATCCTCATCCTTCCCCCAACCCAAGGCACTGCCTCCGATGCGGATGACGATACCCCCAGAGGTTCATCCATCCCACAGATCATGCAGTGGTTTAAGGCCATGACCGAGGTTGTCCTAGCAGGACACGCCCGTTGGAAGGTCGAAAACGAGAATAACAATACCCTCAAGACCAAGGGCTACAACCTGGAACACAATTTCGGGCACGGAAAGCAGCATCTCTCTTCGTTACTGGCGACTCTGAACATCTTGTCCCTGCTATTCCACACGGGGCTGGAACTGCTCGACCAGAAGTACAAGCTGCTGCGCTCTCACTTGTCCACCCGCAAGACCTTCTTCGATGATCTGCGGGCGTTAACCCACATGTATTTCGACAGTTGGGAGCATCTGCTTACCTTCATGCTGGAAGGGCTAGAGCTAGAAATCCCGCCAAATACTAGCTGAATTGCCATATTGAGAATTGCTGCTTTTATTTGGTTTTCCTTGGCAGCATTCATCATTTCAGGTATCCTGTATCCCATTAGGGCAACTGCTCCAAGACTACGGCGTCTGCCCTTGACCTGCAATAAGTACTTCTACTCATTACGCAACTGGGATACCTGGGATGTAATAATTCGCTCCCCCTGGCTAAATCGCCATAAGCCTTGATCTCTCGTTCAAAGGTAGGGGGGGATGTGAACGGTTGACTGGGATGCACTCCCCTCTAAATTGGAAACGCTGTAAGAGTTGATCTATGAACTCAAAGATAATAGTGTATTTACACGAGTTACATATAACATTGACAGAGGTGTTTTTTGTGTCCTTAGGCATACTACCACAGGATATGTACAAGAACTTTGTAGCGCGCACCCTCATTGTGCATGATCTTTGCCCCATACTAGCCAAACATGAAGACAATCAGTAAGGATTGGGCTAGAACCCTTTAGCGACAGGTCTTTCAGCCAATAGATTATGATTACGCTTATAGATTGTTAGTATAAAGGCTCAATGAACCATCTGGGCACCTCGAAAAATACAAATCTTGTTGAGAATATGCACGAGATTCCAATGGTTTCAGGCTCTTCGGATTTTCAATAAGGCAATTGATCGAGGTGCCCATCTGTAATATTCATCTTTACCTAAAGAATTTTAGACATAATACAGATTCAAAGCTTACTAAAAGAATTATAATGCCGTTCTGGGCGGTTAGTCATAGTAGCATAGCAGGATTCAAAATGATGCAAACACTCTCAAGTAGATGTAAGCTCTGTCCGGCAAGGGCTTCAGACCTTCTGGGTGTATTTCATATCAAGGACGTCCGCTATAATATTGCAGCGTTTCTAGCTTGCGTGAGGTATGGTAAAAAGCTGGAAACCTTTTCTATGACGAACTCTTAGGTCTTGATTTCCACCTCATCAGCTCAATGAAGGCTGTATTTTCTAGATTCTATGGCCATTCATCTGAACACTACGTGTCAATGTTTGTAGGATGTTATGGAAGAAAAACGCATAAATGATGAAATTGATCTTCAGAAGTATTGGCTTGTCATTAAGAGAAACTGGAAGGCTGCCCTAGGAGCTTTTAGTATAGTTATATCAGCAGCATTGATAACCGCTTTTTCAGAAAAGCCAGTCTATGAAGCGGAAGCCAAGATACTAGTTAAATCGAATCGGTCTACTTCTCTTACGGGGTTAGCAGAGTCACTGGGCCGGATAGAGACTTTAACATATCAAGCTAATCCATTAGATACTCAAGTTGAAATTATTCATTCCAATACTCTACTTCAGTCAGTAATTGAAGATCTAAATCTAGTTGATGAGGAAGGAGCGTTACTTAAGGTCAAAGACTTGTCCAGTAACTTAACTGTAAAATCTATTCGAGGAGCAGATGTAATTAGTGTTGCTTATGTATCTAATGATTCTCAGATGGCTGCTAACGTTGCGAATGAAGTTGCTAATACATTTATCGAAAACAGCATTCAAGACAATCGTTTAGAGGCCACTTCTGCACGAGACTTTATTGCTGCACAGCTTCCTAAAACCGAAGCAGACTTGAATCGTGCCGAGCAGAATCTTAGGCGTTTTAAGGAGTCTAACCAGATTGTTTCGCTAGAACAAGAAGCCCAGTTGTTGGTTGATGCATTTTACAGCATAAAAAGACAGATTGAGTCAATTGAATCACAAGTTTCTAGTATCGAATCAACCATAAAAACCTATCAAGATCAATTGAATATTAGAGATCCACAATTTGCTATAGTTTTAGCAGCTGTCAACCAGTCAGAGGGTGTTCAGCAAGTGCTAAGGGAATTACAAACAGTAGAGGAAGAAATAGCGAAGCTAAGATCTCAATTTACAGATGAAAGTCAAGTTATCATCAAATTGAATACAAGCCGAGAAAACTTACATACTGTCCTACAGCAACGCATAGATCAGGTCGTCAATGATCGTCCATTTCTTGGAAACTCTAATCTGCAGATAGGAATTATTCAATCTGATGTGATTGCTGAGATTGTATCTCTGGATGCCCAAAAGCAGGGTCTTATAAATCAGGTTGGAACTTTATCTAATCAGATAGATACCTATCAGCAACGAATGAGTGTGCTCCCTCAATTGGAAAGTACGCAGAGTGAGTTGCAGCGAGAATTAGAAGTTGCTAAAAATACCTATCAAACTCTTCTTGCCCGATTTCAAGAGTTGCAGGTTGCAGAAAGTCAAAATATAGGAACAGCTCGCGTCATATCACCTGCTCTTGTGCCAGAAGAACCCGTTGATTCCAAGAAAAAGCTGATCATTGTATCTGGAATGGTAGCAGGCACCCTTTTAGGAATATTCGTAGCATTTACCTTAGACCTATTTAGTCATTTTCCTAGCGCAGTTAATGAAACAAGAAAATCTTTGCTATATAAGGATCTGGGCAGCACTCAAAATATAAATATTACTGGAGAGGAAGACTATATGTAGCTAAAAATGGATCGGTACCTAGCGTAATTTGCAACTACTTGGTACAGCGTATGATATTGATTTATTAAGCGAATTATCAAATGGAGTATTATCGCAAAACTCACCAGAGTTGTTCTTAACCGTATTTCAACATAAAAATAGCCCTATGGTAATTTCAAAGATAAAAGATAAATTATCAAACCCGTATATACGTAATGCAGGTTGGCTAGGTGCAGCTGAACTAGCTAACCGTTTTTTTAGGTTAGGGACAACCGTTGTTCTAGCCAGGACGTTTACGCCCCAGGATTATGGCTTAGTAGCCATAATTATAACTGTCAACGAATTTGCAAATGCTTTTGTTGGTAAAGCCGGTATTAGCTCAAAGCTAGTGCAAGCAGCCGAAGAAGATCTCGATGTATTGTGTAACACAGCTTATTGGATGAGTTGGATAGCTAGTGGAGCCATTTTTTTACTACAGTGCTTAGCATCAGTATTAATAGGTTTATTCTATCAAGACCATAGAATTATATTGCCTATTTGCGTGCTAGCATTAGGTCACTTTGTCATTCCACTGTTTACGGTACACATTTCATTAATAGAAAGAGAAAATCGCCTCAAAATCATTGCATTATGTAATGCAACTCAAGTTTTTCTGATGAATATTTTGACTATTTCCCTGGCTTTATTAGGTTTAGGAATTTGGTCTATAGTTTTATCTATGATACTAACTGTACCCGTCTGGGCCATCATTGGCCAGTTAAACTGTAGTTGGCGGGTAGGAAAGTCTTTCACGCTTTACAGATGGAAAGAAATAGCCAAGTATGCTGTGAATATAGTCGGCTCCGACCTGCTGGTTAAACTTAGGGATAACTTAGATTATCTTCTAGTCGGTCGCTTCCTAGGGATTGAGATGCTGGGAGTTTATTTCTTTGCCTTCAACGCAGGTCTCGGCATAAGCCTTAGCATAATCAATTCACTTACCTGGTCACTCTGGCCTCACTTGTGTGATGCCAGAAGCAACCTAAGCGATTTGAAAATAAGATATTACGATGGCTTAAAGACTATCGCAACTGTTATTATTCCATTAGTCTTCTTGCAGTCCTCTCTTGCACCGTTTTATGTACCTATAGTTTTTGGGGACAGATGGGTATTTGCCATCCCAATTTTAATCACTATCTGTTTGTCCGCCATTCCAAGACCTTTTTTTATTGCGACTACACACTTGTTAAATGCTGTTGATAAAACGAATAGTAGCTTTAGGTGGAGTATAGGGTTAACGTTCCTATATTTATTCTTACTTTTAGTAGCAGTTCAGTATAATATTTTCGTGGTGGCACTCTCTGTGTTAATAAGTCAGTTTTTATTCACACCTGTTTATATGCTCTGGGCAAGGAGAAACGTATTTTACACGGTTGCATCCCAGTCTTGCGAGACTCACGATGAGAACTGGCCATTGAGATAAGCGCCGCGATGCCTGAGACTTGTAGAACGTTGGCTTCCTTCCACTGAACACCTGAAATTTTGACTCGTCGGTTTATTTGCTTAATACTCGACTCCACCTCACCGGAACCAGTTGAAATGCCCTCCGCTTGGTGGTCGCTGTAGTTGACGATACGGTACAGACGGCTTAGCTAGATCACCGATAAATGGGTTTACCCGATCAGGGGGCTAGTCGTCAAATAGCCTGACTGCCCCATCTATGTCCCCTTGCCATAAGCAGGCTTCGGTAGTGCATTTTAGTGCAGGGCAGAGGCAAAGGCGGGGTCACCTTGCTTGGCCCGATTCTCTCGAATGCCACGATTGTAGTCATGGATGAACCGCCAGATGGCCCCAATGGGGTTCTTGAACTTCTTAGAGAACGACAGGGTCTTTCCCACCAGGCGGGGACACCCGTTGCCTTAACGTGTTGTTCAAACGCTCGATGTAACTCGTCAGGCCGCTGTCTTTGCCCACCACCTCATGCCGGGTAGTGCATTAATCTACGGATCAGAGAAAAATTAGCCCTTACAGGAATCTACTGCTGTAAGGGCTTTAGGGTCGCCTGATTATTCTCTGGCCTGTACGAAACAGGACTACCCTATGGATGTGTCGTTTTCGCCCTTAGTTGGGATCCCTGCTTGTGCGAATAAAAAAATGATCTCTGGCCCCAGATAGACCAGTAGGTGGTCACGAACGGCGACTTCAATCCCGATCAGTGTCTGGACTTGATCGGGGTCTGTCTCATCGTAAAGCAATTCAGCTAGCGCTAGCACATGGGCTTTGATTTCAGAAAAAATAAATTCGGAACGAGTTTAGGGCGTTTCAGCTGATCTATTGCCCATTAATGGAACTTGATCTGAACGAGGTATCAAGGGTTTCAGCCCCTAGAATTTTTGAATTTACAATTGCTGCTTTGATTTGGGATTCCTTGACAGCATCCATGACGTCAGGTATCCTAAAAGGGCCAATTCAAGGTTGAAGTGCAACACCTGCTCAAATCCGCTTGCAGCCATGGATCTAATACTAAGCCTACGAAGGAGACCTATAGCCTGCTGCGCTGTACTGTGTTCCTGGTTGTGGTCATGACCGCGAAGGTTGATAGCGGCTCTGAGACAGAGTGTTGCACTTCAGATTTGAATCTGCGAAGCATTATTTCGAAAGCTACGGCCTTTGGCCTTAGTTTATCCCCAACATTTCTATGTACTGCATAATCGGGATCTACCCTTTTAAACGTTATCAACAAAATCAAAATCTGCATCAGGATTGATCGATAATATGATCATTTTACAAAATTATGATACGTTAAGAGTGCTGAATAATCAGCCACCACTTATTTTCTATGGTAGAAATTTGGCAACTTTTATTGCTGCCAAATGTAAAAGTTGCCAAATTCTTAGTCTTTCGTGATTTCTGTTATAAAGACTCTTTTTTAGTGAACATTTAGATGGAAAGCTAGGAAATGCCTGAGATATCTGTCATTATTCCCGCTTATAATGCTGAGAATACTATTTTAGAGACCGTCAGTTCCGTTTTAGTACAAACTTTCCTGGACTTTGAACTGATTATTATAAATGATGGCTCGACGGATAATACTCTGAAGTGTTTGGAATTTTTCAATGACCCAAGAATCAAAATATTTAATTACCAAAATGGAGGACTCGCTACAGCTCGAAACCGTGGCATTGAGGTTTCACAAGGCGACTTTTTAGCTTTTCTTGATGCTGATGATTTATGGACCTCAGACAAGTTGGAGCTTCAATTGAAGGCATTAAAGGAGAAGCCTGAAGCTAAAGTTGCTTATAGCTGGACTTATTTTATGGATGAAAAAGGTGAAGTGTGCCACACGGCTCAGCCAATTTTATTTGAGGGAAACGTCTTAGAGAATCTCTTAACCTGGAATTTTATTGCTAGTGGCTCAAATCCTTTAATCTGTAGAGGCGCAATTGAATCAGTTGGCTTTTTTGATACCGATTTATCAGGAGCTGCCGATTGGGATTATTGGATTCGTCTTGCTAAGGATTTTCACTATGTAGTCGTAGCAAAAGAGCAGGTCTTCTACAGACAATCTCGGAAATCAATGTCATCCAAAATCGAGTATATGGAGGAGTGTCAGTTAAATGTGATAAATAAATTCTTTGCCAATTCAACTTACATCTCTCCTTCTTTGAAACGAAAAATCTTTTCGAATATATATCGATACTCCGCAAAACTTTACACAGACAGATCAACAAACCAAGAAGATATTCGACTGGCACTATCTAAACTTATATCTGCATTTAGATGCTATCCTAAATCAATGATTAGCTATGAAACTATTAGAATTACTATGAAAGTTTTAATTTTTAGCATTTTTCCATTTGAATTTGCGGACTACTGGCTTGGAAAGGTAAACAGAGCGCGTGCAAAACCACGAAATTTATCTTCTTGACGTATTTGCCAAATAAGCTATGGTTTATATCATATTTCCTCACAATTTAAAGTTCTACTAAACCTCATTTAAAAAAACAAATGAATAAGAAATATAGCTTTTCAATTATTATCCCTGCTTACAATGCTTCCGATTATTTAGCTGAAACTCTTGACTCAGCACTCAACCAGACGTTTAGTGATTTCGAGATCTTAGTTATAGATGATGGCTCTACAGATAATACTGTGGAGATTGTTAATCATTATCAAAAACTAGACTCGCGTGTAAGATTAATTTCTCAAGAAAATCAAGGAGTCTCACAAGCAAGAAACACTGGAATTCAGGCTGCGAGAGGCCAATTTTTAGCATTCTTAGATTCTGATGATATTTGGTTGCCTGATAATCTAGAGTGTCATCTCAAGCATTTCCAAACTGATTCAAAACTAGGAATTAGCTTTGCTAAAGTTGAGTTTATAAACCCAGATGGAAGCTCTACTGGTCAGTTCTCGAGTCTCAGATTGAAGAATATTTCACCCTATCATTTATACATGGAGAATTTGCTATGTACTCCATCTAATTCAGTGATTCGCAAGGAAGTATTTGTAGAAATTGGTGGCTTCAACAAAGCACTAAGTGGGTATGCTGACATAGAGCTTTTTCTAAGAGTAAGCCATGCTGGTTGGGACGTTAAAGGTATTAATCAAGTTCTTGTTGGCTACAGAACTAGTACTGGTGGTATGTCAGCACAACTCCAAAAAATGGAGGAAGAATGGTACATTTTCAACGAAATAGTTAGTCAGTATGCTCCAGACCTGGTGTCATTGCATCATTCAGAAGCGAAAGCTTATTTATTCCGCTATTTAGCAAGACGATCTCTGCGCTTAAGGTTACCACCCAGTGTAGGAATCGGCTTCATCAACCGCTCATTAAGTTCGGACTGGCGTATAATTCTGAAAGAGCCTAGGAGAAGTCTTTCAACGCTACTTTTAGCCTATGCTAGGTACTCCTATAGCTTCATTTCATTTAGCTAGGTGAGGCTTTAGAAGCCACTAAATCATCAAAACACTGAAATCCCATTTCATTGTAATTTCATGAGTTACTTCTATTCATGTAGAAAATCTTAAAAATATGTCGGAATAGAATCGACTAAAAGGTTTTATCTTGTCATAAGATCTAAATCTTCGCAGTTCTTCTCCTTTACTTAGAACGGAGTTCATAATAATGAGAACACTCATAAATGGTGAAACCCTTGTCAGAAAAGGACTTTATGGCCTCTCAAAGTGTGCCTCACCTCAATGCAATCCGCTATATTAGCCTGTTCACTTTTATTAGAGAGATAAGGTAATGAAAAAAGTATCCGTTATAATTCCAGTTTACAACGCCGAGAATTACGTCGCCTATACTCTTCAGTCATTACTAGATCAAACATACAAAAATTTTGAGGCGATTATTATTGATGATGGTTCTCCTGACAATAGTATAGAATTGTGTAAAAGCTTTTTGGATCCAAGGATTAAAATTGTTCAGCAGGCTAATCGAGGCTTGCCAGGTGCAAGAAATACAGGTATTCGTCATGCAACAGGGGATTATTTATCTTTTTTGGATGCTGATGATCTATGGCTACCTAACAAATTAGAAAAACATGTTGAGCACCTTAATAACAGTCCTGAGGTCGGAATTAGCTTCAGCTATTCTGCTTTTATTGATGGAGAGGGTAACTATACTGGTATGTATCAGATTCCCCGCAAAATTTGTGATATTACGCCGCCATACGTTCTATGTCGGAACCCCGTTAGCAATGGTTCCTGTGCAGTAATTAGACGAGAGACTTTTGAAGATATCAAATTTCAGGACAACTTATACGGCTTAGAGGAAGATTTTTATTTTGATGAGAGTTTTAGACAAGCTGAAGACTTAGAATGTTGGACTCGAATTGCAGCACACACAGATTGGAAACTGGAAGGTATTCCAGAGGTTTTAACCTTGTATCGTGTCAATTCAGGCGGGTTATCGGCTAATGCGCTGAATCAATTGCAAGCTCTTGAGAGGGTGATTGATAAATCTTGTAAGTCTGCTCCAGAAGTATTAGGCCCATACAAGAGTTTAGCTACAGCATACTGTATGCGTTACGTTGCCCGTCGAGCCGTCACGTTGCGAGATGGTAGTTTGGCTGTTGATATGGTGAACCAAGCTATGAAAACTGATTGGAGGATTTTAGCTGAGGAGCCTCAGCGCACTGTATTGACCCTATTCGCAGCCTACTTACTAAAAGTAACTCCTGAGCCACTTTATAAGCGGGTAGAGGCCTTAGCTTTTAAGGCTACCAGTGCTAACCAATCGCGGAAGATCCCTATTCAGAATAGAACAGCGATTTGAGCAAAATCACTTGAATAAATGTCTCATTCCTTTCCTTGTACTGAGCGCAGAGACGTAATTAAGCAACGTTCTACATCTTTGAGAACATTGCCAATTCGCAAACAAAGTACCAATTAGTTTAGGCTGTCTAATCAGGATTTTGTCCGTTGACATGGCCAATTCAAGGTTGAAGTGCAACACCTGCTCAAATCCGCTTGCAGCCATGGATCTAAGACTAAGCCTATGAAGGAGACCTATAGCCTGCTGTGCTGCGCTGTACCGTGTTCCTGGTTGTGGTCATGACCGCGAAGGCTGACAGCGGCTCTGAGACAGAGTGTTGCACTTCAGATTTGAATCTGCGCATTATATGCTCTATGCATGGACAATGCCGACGATACATAGATAATCCAAAATATTGCTGGCATTACTAAGAAACTCTCTGTCAAGTTAATCAAAGTCCAAAATGTGAGGAAAGTTATTGGAAATAATCCTTCAGCACTTCTTGTTGCGCGGGCAAATTTAATTGCTCGGAGATAGTTAAAAATTAGATCGATAAAAAATATAGATATCCCAATTGTTCCAATATCTAACCAGAAATTAATATAACCGTTGTGAGCATGAGGAGGTTCGTTACCGGGTGCAAAAAAACGCCAAATATCCGCAACTTCTCCTTTCCAACCGCCTACCCAAAAAGCTTGATATCCATAGCCGAGCCAGGGTCGTTCCCAAACTTTCTCTAGCATGAGTGGCCAGTATAATGTTCTACCGGTGAGGGTTATGTCCTTTCCTAAAGATGAAAGAAATTGTTCGGCAGCAATTACTCCTCCGGCTAAAAGAGTTCCTCCAATTAAAAATGAAATGGAAAACAAAGGAATCGCAAATTTCATTTTCAATCGAAGGGCTCTATAGAAAGGTAGCAGAGTCACTGTGAAAACAAGGAACACCAATGCACCTGTTGTAGTTGATTTAATCAACATGAAAATGCACAAGAGAAAGCTGCCGATCATTAGTTTTTTAAATTTAGGCTGAATAAAGAAATTAAATGAACAGATAATAATTCCTAATGCCATGTTTGTGCCAAGCATGGTCTTATGAATATATACTCCTCGCCATTTTCCAGTATGCACAATGTCTTCCATATTAGATATAAAGCCCATGCCCACTACGCCGTACTGTGGTAAGGCGACAGCGAATAGAAAGCTTAATATAGCTGCTCCAGAAAATGTGATGGCAAGCAATGTGACTTGCTCTTTTAAATTGAATCGCACAGCAAAATAGATAGCAAAGGCTGTGACCCGAAGCATTGCTGCTGTTGATTCAGAGGTTTCTAACGGGTGATCAGACCATAGGGGCGAGATAAGAATAAGAATAAGGATTAGTAGCAACCAAATATTTGCTGGTTTAGCAATTAAGTAGATTGCTTTTTTCCAATTTACAATTAGGAGTACACATGTTACCCAAAAGGCTGCTTGTGCAGAAAACTCTTTAAAAGCATACACCATGTGACCTTCAGGGATAAAACCTGATAAAGCTCCCGAGTAGAAAAAAATGAGGCAGATTGAGAATACTTGTTCTGCTCTTACAATCATGAGACTATTTTGACTAAAAAATACACCTGACTTAAGGCTATGGGTACTCCCCCCACGGTACAGGAACGAAACTTGAGATGAGCGAGGTGTAAGTCTTCTCGATGGGGGATTTGACAAGACGCGGGACAGGGAGATGACCTAGGAATGACCACATCCCTATCCTCAACCTCCCCATGAACTAGATTAGCCGAATTCAAACGACGCTGCGCCTCCATCTGCCCTGGAACGGGGCAGGACTGATCTTTCTGGCGCTGTTTTTGGTAGCGCTGTTCCAAGTGGAGACGGTGAACCTGGATAAACTGTCGGCAAGCGTGGCTAACGATCCAGTGATGGGGGCTAGCGCTTTACCCCCCCTGGCCCAGATAGAGCAAGCACAGACCTTCGGCTTTGGCCCAGCGGCTCCAGGGCAGCGCCATCCAACGGTGTTTGTCTACGGCACCATCGAGGGTGAGAGAGACCGGGCTGTTTCGATCCGATGATGCCACCCGCTTGCCAGGGGATGCCGCTGGGGCCACCTGGGTCAAGGTCTCCACAGATCAACAACGACTGAGCAATGTGAACTACATCGAGGGAGATCGACAGCGCTTCGGCCATGTCTATGTGGGCACTGGGGGGCGGGGGATTATTCACGGCCAGCCCAAGGACAATCCTGTGGATCGCTAGTCAAACAGACCAAAGAGATTCAAAATGCCCAGCATCCCGGTAATGGGCGCAAGGACGGGGCCAACGGCACGGTTGAAATTGTCAATGGCCACTAACCCGGCCCGTTTAGGTACGAGAACCACATCGCCATCTTGAATTTGGTGGGTATCCACCAGGTTCGAGAGATCGATGGTTTGCTCACTCACCTGACCATTGGCCAAAAGCCTGACCAGACGCACCTCCCCCAGATCCGCATCGGCATTGGGGCCACCCGCAGCGGCCAGCGCCCCCGATACCGAGCTATTGGGTTGTACCTGCACCTCGCCCGGTCTAACAACGCCATCCCCAATCACCCGTACCCGCACATTGGTGGGCGCAATGCTCGACCGCGAAAGCAGCCCTGGATCAATATCAGTATCGGCACTCGCCTGGGGAACATAGACGGCATCCCCATCAGACATCACCAATACCCCCAGATTACTCTCGCCGACGAGGGCACGCCACAAATCCACCTGATACTCGGCGATTTGCCCCGTTGCCAACCGTCGCCGCACCACCACCTGACGCACATCTGCGGTGTGGCGAATTCCCCCAGCAGCGGCCAGGGCGGCGGTGAGGGTTGGCGTATTTGTGGTCGTCGTGAGGCTATTGCCCGCTGCAATATTGGTTTGGGCTTGGGTGAGACTACCCAACTGCACAGGCCCAGGGCGATAGACATCCCCAGACACATTGACGACCACCGGGCGCAGGCTCACCAAGCTGAGATCCACCTGAGGGCTGACCAATTCTCGGCTGAGCAACTCAGTAATATCCGCCTCTAGGGCATCGAGGGTTTTTCCTGCGGCCACCACTGTTCCCACCAAGGGCAGCCGCAGTGTGCCGTCCGACAGTACAACGCGCTGGGTAACGGCCCAAGCGAAGGCTTCGTAACCGATGATATCGGTTCTAATTTGATCCCCTGGCCCCAACAGGTAGTCGGTGAGGAGGCTATGTCCCCCCTCCCCAGTTACAAGGATGGGCGCTGACGAGGGCTCGGCGGGAAAAGGGGTGCCTGAGGAAGATGGGTCGGTATTGAGGGGCAGACTCTCGTTCTGCTGGGCAAGGGGCCGCGTTGGGGGAGAGGGGGGCAACTCCACTGAGTTAGGCATCCCACTCACAAACCCATGATCGCGACTCTCCTCGTCAACGTAGACTCCGGGCGGCTCTGCCTGGGCAGCGGATAGCCCTGTTGCCCCAGCACACAGCACACCGATCACCCATCCGCCTGAGATTAGCCATTGACCTGGTTTCACAGTAGTTTACCTATCCGCGTGATACTTTCCGCCTGGGGCTGAGACATCGCCTAGCGCTCCTGGGTTCCCTGGATGGCGAGTGGTTTCCCTATCCAGCCTAGGCTTCATCTAGTCTACGCTGACCAGCATGAATCTGGAGGGAGGTCGCCATGGTAGAAGGCTATCCAATTTGCTGCTTCACCCAGGCTAGGGCGTCCTCACGACGGTTCACCAGCCCTTCCGCCTGGGCCAGTTGGATAGCCTCCAGCAGTTCGCCAATTTGGGGGCCAGGGGGAAGACCGATCCCCTGAATCAGGTCGCGCCCGGAAATTAGGGGGCGGGGATGGGCCACGGGATCCTGGGGGTTTAGGTAGCGATCTAGGAGCACCATCACCACGGACTCTGCCACCCCATTGACTAAGGCCAAGAGCGCAAGTCCGGCAAGGCCGACCCCTGTCACTTTGAACAGGTCGTACTGCTGGGCAATGGTCAGCGATGCTTGGTGCTGGAGGGGCTGAAGGATCGCCCACCCCTTCAGAATACTGATTACTGCCTGCTGTTCCACCCGGCTATATTTCAGGCGGGTGAGGGTGGCTTCGGCCTGGTCGGCATCGGGCAGCAGCAGTTGGCTGAGTTTGGTGGCCTTGAGCCAACTGCGGTGCAGGCCGGGGACGGTGGCTTCCTTCACCCAGCTATGCAGCAGGTCGGAGAAGGCGGGCCAGCGTTCGTGGACTTGGGCGGCGGTGCGGTCAAGGGCGATCAGTTGGCGCAGTTCCCCCTCACCCACGGTGGGCAACCAGGTTTGCAAAATGCCGTCCTGCCAAGCTTCCCAGATCAGCACGGAACCCTGGGCCAGACTGAGTAGGCAGTCTAATTCCCCCCGCACCCGTTCAGCGGCCATGCCCTTTAGGAGAGGGGCCAGTTGGCGCAGGGTAGCCTGGGTATCGGGGTCGAGACTAAAGCCCAGTTGGGCCGCTTGGCGATAGGCCCGCAACAGCCGCAGGGGGTCTTCCGCCAGGTTTTCGGCGGAGACCATGCAGAGAACTTTCCGTTGCAGGTCGGCGTAGCCATCCAGGGGATCGACCAGGGTTTCGCTATGGGGGTTGTAGGCGATGGCGTTGATGGTAAAGTCGCGCCGCTGAAGGTCTACGGCAATGCTGGGGCCAATCTGCTGGGCAAAGTCCACCGTGGCGTTGGGAAATACCACCCGCGCAATCTGATGATCGGCATCCAGCACCACAAAGCCCGCCTTGTAGTGGTGGGCAATCTCCGCCGCCGTTTCAATGGCCTTTTCCGGCAGCACAAAGTCCAAATCCAGATAATCCGCCTGACGATTGAGCAGGGCATCGCGCACACTGCCCCCCACCAAATAGGCGTGCTGCGGCAACCGCGAGACGCTAAAGGGCCAGGTTTTGGGCGAAAGGGCGGATTGTTCGGTAGCCACTGCAAGGGATAGCGAAGTTAGGGTCAGACTCAAGGAAGCCTCTATTCTTTCATTACAACAATCTTTTCGGTTCCTGACTGCCCGCCTTGCGCAATCTTGACCGTGGCCCCCCTCCACGGTGGCCTAGGCCCGTGGAACGTAGCAAACGGAGGTGGGATCTGAGCCATCGCAACGATGTTTGCATTTTGCAACATCCAGCCGCCTAGCCCAGGGCATTCACAAAACTTGAGTAGAATATCAAAAAATAGCCCCCCTTCGGTGGATAAACCCTAGCGATATGTGCATTTGTGTAAATTGCCACTATGTTGACCGCTGCACCACCTACCACGCTGTAGAAGGGCAGCACCAACAGCCCCACCTCACGGAATTCCCCAGCTTTGAAGCCGTGGAGCCCACCATTAATGTCAACATTCGCCAACAGGGCGGGGACATTGAAATGGAATGGGACGTGGTGGGCTGCGAAAGCTTCCAGGAAGAACTGGGGAAATGGGCCAAACTGCGGCCTGGGGAGTTGGTTCCCACCTAGGGGCTGACCTTAAAACTCCCTACGCATGGGGGTGGGGATGGTCGGGTTTGAGCAGGGTGACGGCGACGACGATGCCGATGATGGCCAGGACGGCCATGGGATAGAAGGCGTAGGTATAGCTGCCGAACCAGTCCCGAATTTGGCCCGCGCTGAGGGTGCCGATCAACGCGCCCACGCCGTAGGCGGTGAAGACGATACCGTAGTTTTGGGCGTAGTGGTCGGGGTTGAACAGGCGCAGGGTGGTGGTGGGGGCAATGGCCAGCCAGCCGCCTAGGCAGAACCAGAATAGGCAAAAGGCCACCAGATATAGGGCCACCTGTCCCGATTGGGCATTCACCATCAGCACACAGGCCAGCAAGATCAGGCCATAGGAGGCGATGGCCACCTGGTGGGGACGGAAGCGGTCGCTCAGCCAGCCAAACAGGGGCCGACTGATGCCGTTGAACAGGGCAAACAGGGCCACACTGCTGGCGGCCAAACTGGGGTTAATGTTGATGATCTCCTGCCCCACGGGGCTAGAAATGCCGATGGCGGTGAGGCCCACCAGGGTACCGATGGTGTAGCAAATCCACAGGCCGTAGAAGGAACGGCTTTTCATCATGTGGGGCGGGTAGCCGTGGTGGGCGGCTTCGTTGGAGTGGGGGATGGTGCCGTCGTAGGGGTGCCAGTCTTGGGGGGGCAACTTGAGGGCCAGGGAGATGGCCAGGATGATCAGGCCAAAGGTGATGCCCATAATCCGCAGGGTAGGCCGCACACCGAGGTCGGCAATCAGCGTATTGGCCAGGGGAGCCGTGACCAGGGGCGACAGACCAAAGCCAATGATGGTTAGCCCCACCGCTAAGCCCTTGCGGTCTGGGAACCAGCGGGCCACCACCGCCATCGGTACGCCGTAGGTCATTCCTACCCCAATGCCCACCACCACCCCATAGGCCAGGGTGAGGGTTTCGATCTGGGTGGCCAAACTGGCCAGCAGATAGCCCAGGCCCACAATGGCCCCACCCACCGCCGCCACTCGTCGGGTACCCAAGCGGCACATATAAAACCCGGTCATCGGCATCATCACGGCGTTGCACACCAGCACCAGGGTAAAGGGCAGCAGGCTGGCGGTGGCGCTAATCCCCATTTGCAGTTCCAGGGGACGACGAAACACGCTCCAGGAATAAACCGTGCCCAGGCACAGCAGCACCGTAACGCCGAGGGGAATCAGCAGCCAGCGGCCTTGGCGGGCGGGCAAGCCAAACACCGTTGGCTCCGCAGGGTGATAGGTGATGTCCATGGTGAAAATCCTATGCGGTGATCAAAGGGGGGAGTCGGGAGTCGTTAAGGTGGGTGGGCGGGCGGGACGTTTGGGGCGATTAGGCTAGGGTGTTGGGGAGTCCTTCAGTTTCAAATCTATTGTGCCCTGGGGAATCAGAATAAATACTTACGATGGCCTTAAGCTCTGGGCCTAGTGTAAGGAAATGCTGATACAAGCCAGGGGGTTCCCTCCACCGGGGCATTGCCCCTCAGATTGGCCCAACCTCTGCGGAAACCTGAAAAAGCCGATAGATTAGGTAACTAGGGAACATTAGCGAAAAACGAGGACACCCACATGCGGGTATTGTTGATGACGGGTAAAGGTGGCGTGGGCAAAACCTCCGTGGCGGCGGCGACCGGGCTGCGCTGTGCCGAACTGGGCTACAAAACCCTGGTGCTGAGCACCGATCCGGCCCACTCCCTTGCCGATAGCTTTGATATGGAACTGGGCCACGAGCCGCGTCTGGTGCAGCCCAACCTGTGGGGGGCCGAACTGGATGCCCTGATGGAACTGGAGGGCAACTGGGGTGCGGTGAAACGCTACATCACCGATGTGCTGCAAGCCCGTGGCCTAGAGGGCATTGAGGCGGAAGAACTGGCCATCCTCCCCGGCATGGACGAAATTTTTAGCCTGGTGCGGATGAAGCGCCACCATGACGAAGGCGAATACGATGTGCTAATCATCGACTCGGCCCCCACCGGGACGGCCCTGCGGCTGCTGAGTCTGCCGGAGGTGGCGGGTTGGTACATGCGCAAACTCTACAAACCCTTCCAGGCCGTTTCCGAGGTGCTGCGGCCCCTGGTGGAACCGCTGTTTCGTCCCGTGGCCGGATTTTCGTTGCCCACCCGCGAGGTGATGGACGCTCCCTACGAGTTCTACGAGCAGTTGGTGGAGCTAGAAAAAGTCCTCACCGATGCGGCGACGACCTCCGTGCGTCTGGTCACCAATCCCGAAAAAATGGTGATTAAGGAATCCCTTCGCGCCCACGCCTACCTGAGCCTGTATAACGTGGGTACGGACTTGGTGATCGCCAACCGGATCATCCCCGAAGAGGTGCAAGACCCCTTCTTCCAGCGCATGAAGGAAAAACAGCAGGAATATAAGCAAGAAATCCACGACGATTTCCGGCCCCTGCCCGTGAAGGAGGTGCCCCTGTTTGCCGAGGAAATGTGCGGCCTTGAAGCCCTGCACCGACTCAAGGACACCCTGTATAAGGACGAAGATCCCGCCCAGGTCTACTACAAAGAAACTACCCTGCGCGTGGTTCAGGAGGCCAACAACTACAGCCTAGAACTGTATCTCCCCGGCATCCCCAAGGACAAAATTGAACTGAGCAAATCCGCCGATGAACTGAATATCCGTATCGGCAACCACCGCCGCAACTTGGTACTGCCCCAAGCCCTTGCGGCCCTGCAACCCTCCGGGGCCAAAATGGAAGACGATTACCTCAAAATCCGCTTTAGTTCAGCGGCCTAGCACGGACGGATAACCTCAGTTCACCCACCACAAAGCCAGATCATTCGGATGCTTCAGACAGAAGCTTGATGAGATCTGGCTTTTTCAGTTTCGCAAAGCCCGTCAGCCCTTTTTTCTTAGCCATTGCCTTTAGTTCTCCAACGGCCATCATCTCTAACAGACGGGTATCCGTCGTGATTTCTGGAATAGGCTGAGGCGTAAGATAGAAAACTTGCTCTAGTGATTTTAACTTCGCCCCCCCAGTAATTCCACAACCCAGCTTGGTAATCGGTTTTAGATCTTTCCAATATTCCCGTGGCGCGTCATCTAGCCGAGCAACAACAGAAGCCGCTCGAACCCCCTTTAGCGGAGTTCCAGGTTGCTTAATGAGATAATCTAAGGCCGCAGCAATTTCATCACGATCTGCTGTTGATAGATTCGTTTTAGGCTGTACTTCTTGGGCTAGAGCTTGAGAAATCTTCACTGCATCTGAAGAGTCTTCTGCGATGATACACCACACTTTTTCTAAGCCCGCCTCAGCCGCCACGGCATAGATAAAAGAGTTGCCAATTACTTGGTACTGATCAGGGCCAGTTTCCTTAACGATAATAGGTATCCAATTACGCCCCTCTGGGCCAAGCTTTTTGGCTGCAAATTGGATCACATATTCATGGATTTCAATGGGATTTCCAGGTTCAATCTCATCAAAGTGAAGCAACATCAGATTGCCAACATCAGTAAGGGCCATTAGAGGAAGTACTCCTGTAGAAGATTGACGTAGATTTCGTAAGCTGGCTTGAATGCAAAGACTGCTGGCCTATGTAGAAAGTCAGCTTTTGCAATATGAGCCATTCTGGGAATTTGCATCATTTCGTGATTGATTACACCGGGAGTCATCTTGGGATAAAAGTAAGGGGTAAGGTCACGTTTAAACTCCTTTTTCGTATTATCAATTATCTGAGCAATAGCTTCACGAACAAGTGACAAAATCGGATTTGCAGGTTTTGTCGGAGAGTTATTCATAAAAATTGGTAGCGCGACAGGGCCAAAGTCTCCGGTTTGCAATCGTCTTAAATCCTGAGTTTCTGGAATGAATTTAGTCAATGCTGTTGCTGCATTCTGTAGAGAGTGAAGATCGTAAAAGTTCGCCGGAATCAGGATGACGTCAGAAGCATAGATAGCCTTTTGAGAGAAGATACGCCAATTTGGTGGTGAATCGATCAAAATATAGTCGTATTCATCTTGGACAGCTTCAAGTGCTTTCCTCAAGGCTGTTGGTTTTACTAACTGCTTAAACTTCGCTTCGTCAATATCACCTGCTATGAGAGAAGAATCCGAGAGTAAAATATCAAATTCCCATGCCTCCTTTGCTCTGGGATGCTTGAAGCTATAAGTAGAGATAAGATCACGAGGATCGGGATCTTTACTGCTTAACATCTCAACGATTTTTCCGTTTACTGGATTAATGTTTAGCGCATCTCCTAGATCGTTTTGATTATGATCAAAGTCAACAACTAAAACGCGCTTCTTGCATAGCGTTAAAGCAGCAGCGAGATTCAGAATCGTGGTTGTTTTTCCAACGCCGCCTTTATTATTATAAACCGTAATTATCAATGTTTTTGGTGGGGATTCAATCTTCTCCCTTATTTTTTTGACAACATGCCTAACATTGCCTTCAAGGGATAAGCAAGGAGTGACTGGATGTATGATTTTGCCATGCTTTCTATAAAGCTTTGCGTGGCGAGAGTTGGTTAGAATGCCCCACTGAACAGATTTTGACTGAGAGTGACGAAGATAACCTTTAAGCTGCTTTGCTGCATGATTGAATGGAGCACAATTTTCATTAGATAGATTTACATTTCTGCCTTTTACCTCCATGTAAAGATATGGATTAGATTGGGTTTTCAGAAAAATATCGTCATCAGTGTTTTTTCGTGCTGCATGATCAACGGCCAGATTCTGAATTCCAAAACCAGGAATCATCTCTAAATCCGAGAATCCAAGAGCGTTAAGAAAAATCCTTGAGAAGTTGGCTTCAACGATTAACTCGTCAGCATCTATAGGAAGATCCTGGTAAACTCTTTCTAGTTGCCTTAAAGCTTTTTCAGAGTCCATAATTAAGTCACTTGGGCTTGATGACAGCAAGACAACGCAGGAAAGGTGACTGAACCAATCTAACCAAACTCACCTAAAGCTTGATGGCTTGGGCTAGCGCTGTCCTTTTTAGGTTGCCCAGATCATTGCCGCAACTAACACCTAAGAGCGGCCAAAAAATAAATTAATTTTTCTACACAAACCGTCTTTCCAAATACCAAAAATAGTTTGTTTGTATTGTTTCCACTCTAGAGCACCATCCCTTACCGCCATCGTTGGCCCTAGAGCCTCGGCCTAAAGTCACGGTGTCGCAGACAGAGCTAACAGTCTGGTGGCTAGAGCGATGGATCTATCCAGCATTCAATACAACGGCCTCTTGGAACCGTGATGGCGTGATTCCCCTATCGATGGCCCGTTGCGAGTTGTGCCTTCGCCCGAATTACCCGCCAGTGCTGGCAAAAGCTCTGTCACTAGAGATACGAAGTCATCGAGCAATGTGGAATCAACTAAAACCATGCCCCAGTGGCGCGGATGAGTCATTGGCCTGTGTCGAACATGTTTGGGTACCTGTGGGACAATTTCCTTCACTTTTATAGCGGCGTTCATTCGGGCGAAGTACGATCAAGGTAATAGAAGAAATGCATAGCAGTGCTGACTATCGCATTTTCGATAGGAGGACTCATGAAAGCCTACTCCCATGACCTTCGAGAAAAGATCATGGATGCCCACATCATGGAGGGAGTATCAGTTCGGAAGGTGGCGAAACGGTTTAGGGTGGCGACGAGCTTTGTGGCAATGCTGTTGAAGCGGCTTTGAGAAATGGGTGACATTCTAAGCTGTTAGTCATCTAAACTGCGTATAATACATTAAAATTCTGGAATAAGCCATGGGAGTCAGAAACTATCTAACGTCAGAGGAAAAGCAAGAGCTTCAGAAGCAGTTGAAGTTCCATGAACACCCTGACATTCGAGAGCGCATTCTAATACGGCTACTGCGCAATGACGGCAGGACTCAGCAAGAGATCGCGGACTTAATCGGATGCTCCTTGCGGAAGGTGGCCTACTGGAGCACCCATGGAGATCCGAGCAAGTTAGATAGTTTGATCGATGACCGAATGAAAGGCAACTATCATAAG
>NZ_JACJRS010000091.1 GCF_014697375.1 Phormidium sp. FACHB-1136 | reverse complement strand
CTGACTTGAACAAAATTGAGAAGTTTTGGGCACGGATCAAGCACTACGTGCGAAAGACCTTGCACCAGTTTGACACCTTGTGGGATGCCCTCGACAATGCCTTCCGCGTATTGTCCTAACCTGCCTGCGGGCTGCTATAATGGCTTGATGATAACCCTAACCTAGGATGCTCAATGTTGCCCTGGGTGGCCTTCATGCGATGGGGTCAGGGGGCTTGTTTGGTGAAATCGATTCCTAGGGCGCTGTGGGGCGCACAGTACTGAAAATACTCCTAGAGGGGTTCTGGCGGGGAATGCGTTGCATTCTAGCCAAAACTGCGTGAACGGAGAAGCTCCCGCCATACGTGAAGCGTTAGCGGGATGAGCGTCAATGAGCCCAGTCACTAGGCCCCCATCCCAAGGCGGATCCCCAGCATCTGGCTTTGATGATCGACCACCTAGCTATAGTGCTGGTCTAAGCGCAGTAGGGTTTCGAGCAGCACGTTGGCCCCCTGGGTGCATTGGTCGGGGGAGGTGTATTCCACCTCGGAGTGGCTGAAGCCGCCCTCGCTGGGCACAAAGATCATGCCCATGTCGGTGAAGCGGCCAATTTCCAGGGCGTCGTGTCCGGCGCGGCTGGGCATCGGAATAGAACTCAGGCCCAGGGTGGTGCAGACTTCCGCAATGGTGGACTGGATGTGGGGGGCGGCGGGGCTGGGGGCCACATTGAGCTGGGGCAGAATTTCGATGTGGGTGTGGGTGCGTCGGGCGATGGCGACGAGTTCGATTTTGAGGTCATTCACCAGTTTGTCGATCACGTCTTGATCGAGATCCCGCACATCCAAACTGGCCACCACCTTACCGGGCACAATGTTGGCGGCGTTGGGCGACACCTGCAACGCTCCCACGGTGGCGACCCGCTGCCCCGGTGGTTCGGTGGCCAGTTGATTCACAGCCAGCACCACCTGGGCGGCGGCAACCAGGGCATCCTGGCGCAGATCCATAGGTGTCGTTCCGGCATGGTTGGGCCGTCCGGTAATTTGAATTTGGTAGCGCTGCATCCCCACCACCCCTTGCACCACGCCGATTTGGGCCTTGTCGGTTTCTAGCACCCCCCCCTGCTCCACATGGAGTTCCACAAAGGCGCACACTTCCCCACGGGTGCGGCGGGCCAGGGCAAGGCGGCTCCAGTCGCCCCCCACCTGCTGAACGCATTGATCGATGGGATGGCCATCCTTGCGGCGATAGTCCGTCACTTCCAAAGACGCCGTTCCGGCCATGGCGCGGCTGCCGATCATGGTGTCTTCCTCGTCGGCAAAGACAATCACCTCGAAGGGATGATCCAACTGGAGGCTGTGCTCTTGCAGGGTGCGGGCCACTTCGAGTCCGGCCAACACGCCCAAACATCCGTCAAACTTGCCGCCGCAGGGCACCGTGTCAATGTGGGAACCCGTGGCCAATGCCGGAAGCTCCAACCGTCCCGGCAAGCGCCCAATCATGTTTCCCGCCGTGTCTAGCCGCACGGTCATCCCGGCTTCAATCATCCAGCGCCGCACCAGTTCCCGCCCCTGCACATCCTCCGGGCTAAAGGCCAGCCGACAGATACCGCCGTTGTCCATTTGGCCAATGGCCGCGAGGTCGTCCAGGCTTTGGTTGAGGCGCTTGCCGTTCACATGCAGCACGGGTTGACCATGGTGAACCGCCTGATCTGGGGCAGATTGACCTTGGGCGTGGAGGGTGGGCAGGGTGGTCATAGGAGTTCGGGGTAAGGGGTAGAGGGGAAAGCGGGTAACGAGATTCAGACGATGGAGGCTGGATGCCGATAGATCAGAGTTTATAGGGATCAGAATTTAGGAAATGTTAGCAGGTGCGCCTAGGGAACGGCTGCTTTGTATACCGTCCATTGTATACATTCACAGCCCACCCCCCCCTCGGTAACGGCTAGGGATCAGAACAGGGGCTGAGGCACCGGGACAGCAGAGAGCTTAGGCCACCACGGGTTCCAGGGTTCCCAGCCAGTCGAGCAGGAGCGGATTCACCACATCGGGCCGTTCGTCGTGGGGGCAGTGCCCGGTGTCGGGGATGCTGTGGAAGGTGACAGCCTTACTGGGGTCGTCCGCCAGTTGGCGATAGAGTGTGGCTCCTTGGATGGGCGTCCAGGGGTCATTTTCGCCCCAGAGGACGAGGAGGGGTTGGGCAATGGTGGGCAGCAGGTCGCTGGGTTTTGGCCCTGGGGGCGCGGTGACGATGGAGGCAAACACCTTTTGGGCGTTGGGCTGGCAGGCGGGGGCGTAGATCATCTCCACCAGGTCATCGGTGATGGCGGCGCGATTGCGGTAGACCTGCTTGAGGGAACTGCGAATCCGGCCCTTGCGACGCACCTGGTTAAACACCAGCGGCCCCACGGTTTCAGAACTCACCAGCCAGGTAAAGGCTTCCATGACCCAACTGAGGGGCGGGTGCATTTCTTCGGGGCGATGGTTTAGCCCCCCGGCACAGTTCAGCACGGCCCCAGCACGGGCGGTTTCGGGATGGTTGGCCAACATCATCAGGGTCAACAATCCGCCGATGGAATTGCCCACATAGACCGCTGGAATCTGCACCAATTCGGCCCAAAAGTCGTAGAGCAGGGCTTGCCAGAGGTCTAGGCTGTAGTCCAACACGGGCTGATCCGAGGCCCCAAAACCAAGTAAATCCAGGGCATAGACCCGATACCCCGCCTCCGCTAGCACCGGAATATTCTTGCGCCAGTGCCCCAAAGAAGCCCCAAACCCGTGGATCAACACCAACGGCTGACCGTGACCCTGCACGGTGTAGGTAATAGTGTGATCTCGCCATGGCCAGGTGCGAGTTTCTAGGACGGCCATCGTCAGTTCTGCAACCATAATTCAGGGAATTCGGAGAATAGGGGGATTTTAGGACTAGGCCAACGTACCGTAGGATAGGCACCGCCCATCAATCCAGCACCGTCGAAAGAACGTCCATCAGAACGCTCCCTAGACCTAATTGTAAAGAAATATCACTGTTTATGATATGGCTTTATCCTACTCCAGCCATAGACTGAGAAGCGTCTGACCAACCTATCCCAGTTTTGCCCCATGCCGCCGACTAGCCTCCTCCTTGATCTCCTTCCCCTCATGCTGGGCGCGGCCCTGGCTCCTCTGTGGCTGATTATCTTGCTGCTGATTTTGCAGAGTCGGCGGGGATTGGTGAAGGCCACCGCCTTCGTAGCGGGCATTACCCTGGTACGGTTGCTTCAGGGCTGGCTGTTTGGCTATGTGTTGGGGCAGGCCAGTGTGCTGGCCGAATCCAACGTGCCCCGGCTGATCATGGCGATGTTGCTGATGGCCCTAGGGCTGATGCTGCTGATTTCGGCCCTCAAATCCTTGGTCAACGCCCCCGACCCCGACGCGCCGCCGCCCAAGTTGTTTCAGCAAATTGACCAGGCCAAACCCCTAAAACTGCTGGGCATTGGCATCATGCTTACGTCCATTGCCCCTAAGTTTTGGGTGTTTACCCTGGCCGCCCTGGGCATCATTCGCGAGGCCAACTTAGACAGTTTTGCCGCCGCCCTCACCGCCTATGGCATCTACATTCTGGGGGCACAGGCACTCTTGCTGCTGCCCCTGCTGCTTTATGCCCTAGTTCCCGGCCCCGCCAGTGGCCTCCTACGGGCGCTGAACGAATGGCTGACCAGCAACCAGCGGGTGATTGGACTGGTGGTGTCGCTGCTGTTTGGGACGCTCTTTTTCTGGAAGGGCTGGAACAACTTCTGGGCCATCACGTTTTAGGGCGTGCTAGGGCGCTGAGGTCAGGGTGCCGCCCAGGTTGGTGACAATGGCGCGAGTGTTGGCGGCCATCATGCGCAGATAGCTGTCCCCCTCACTGCCCGGTTCACCGATGGAGTCGGCGTAGAGTTCTTGATCGGCTAGGGTCACTCCGGCCTCCTGGGCCACGGTGGTGATCAGTTGGGGATTGATAGTGGTTTCGGCAAAGATGGCGGGTACTCCCAAATTGCGAATCACCGTCACGAGTTGCTGCACCGTTTGGGCGCTGGGTTGTTCCTCAGTGCTAATGCCGATCAGGGTGCCCACCACCGATAGGCCGTAGGCGTTGGCGTAGTACTGAAAGGCATCGTGGGTGGTAACGAGCTGGCGCTGGTTGAGGGGAATGGTGGCGGTCTGCGTCCCAATCCAGTCGTGCAGTTGATTGAGTTCTTCTATGTAGGTAGCGGCGTTGTCGGTAAAGGTGGCTTGATGTTCGGGGGCCAGGGCAATCAGTTCATCCCGAATGGCCTCCACCATGGGCACCACATTGCTCACATCGCCCCACCCATGGGGGTCGGGCAGGGTTTGTCCGCTGTCCTCCAGATCCAGGGGCGGCACCACTTCCCCCACCGCCAACCGCTGGGCATTGGCCCCCGCCGCATTCAACAGCCGAATCAGACCGGGCTCTAGGTTATAGCCATTGTAGAGAATCAAATCCGCCTGTTCAAAGGCCACGCTGTCGGCAGGGACGGGCTCGTAGACGTGGGGATCCATACCGGGCTGGAGAATGCTGGTGAGTTCGATTTGGTCGCCACCAATCTGCTCGGCCCAGTCGGCAACTAGGGTGTTGGTGGCCACTACGGAGGGTTTTCCGGCTTCAACACCTGTCCCGGCAGTCCCCTGTTCGCCAGCGTCGCAGCCGACTAATCCTGCCCCAACGACTGATAACAGCAGGGCCAAGGCTCGATAGCGTGGGGCTAGGGGGACATTAACAATTCGTTGCATGGGCTACATTTCATATTCGTTTCATTTTTACGGTACAATATTTTTCATAATCGTTTCATTTTTGAACGCGCCCTTTTCTAGGATCATCCCCCGCTCGGCAATCTTTGGAGATTTCCCATGGCACCCCGTTCCCGTCGTTCCCGTCCCTCCACGCCCCAAGGTACCGCCCAAATCACCGTGGATCACCTCACGGTCAACTACCGTGATACTCAGGCGTTGCGGAATATTAACCTGACGGTGCGGCCCGGTCGGTTGGTGGGGATTTTTGGCCCCAACGGTGCGGGCAAGAGCACCCTGATGAAGGCCATGCTGGGCCTACTTCCGGTGGTGACGGGGCGGGTCGTCTATGGCGATGATCTACTGTCCCATCAACTGGATCGGGTGGCCTACGTGCCCCAGCGGTCGCAGATTGACTGGACGTTTCCGGCCACGGTGTGGGATGTGGTGATGATGGGTCGGGTGAAACAGACGGGCTGGCTGAACCGCTTTTCCGTCACCAGCCGCCAGATCGCCAAGGATGCCCTGGATCGGGTGGGAATGCTGGAATATAAAGACCGCCCCATCGGTGCCCTATCCGGTGGGCAGCAGCAGCGGGTATTTCTCGCCCGTGCCCTGGCCCAGGAGGCGGAGATTTTCTGTTTTGATGAGCCTTTCGTTGGGGTAGATCAAAAAACCGAGGCGGTGATTTTCCAGATTTTCCATGAGCTAGCCAAGGCCGGAAAAACCGTCCTAGTGGTGAACCATGATCTGGGCGAATCGATCACCAATTTTGATCAAATTATCCTGCTTAATAAAGAACTGATCGCCACTGGCCCTCGCGAATGGGTGCTCACCCGCGACAACATGACCCGTGCCTACGGTGGCCACATTGGCTTCTTTGGCCATGTCGCCTAGTTTGGCCCTCCTGAACTGGTTCTATGAGCCGCTGCAATTTGCCTTCATGCAGCGATCCCTGGCGGTGGCGGTGATGGTGGGCATCATCTGCTCCGTCGTGGGCAGCTATTTAATGGTGCAGCGCCTCGCCCTGCTGGGGGATGCCATTAGCCATTCGGTGTTGCCCGGATTGGCCCTAGCCTTTTGGCTGGGGGTGAATATTTTTGTGGGAGCGTTCATCGCAGGGGTCATTAGCACGGTGTTGATCGCCTGGATTCACCGCCGCTCCCCCATTAAAGAAGACGCCGCCATGGGCATTGTGTTCTCCGCCTTCTTTGCCCTGGGGATTACGCTGATTACCGTTATTCCCAAAAACAAAAAAATTGACCTGAATCACTTTCTTTTTGGTAATATCCTCGGTGTTACCCCCGGAGACGTGCGGGATACGGCCATCATTACCGCCCTGGTGCTGCTGACGGTCGTTCTGTTGTACAAAGAACTCCTGTTCTACAGCTTCGACCCCCTCGGTGCCCAGGCCAGCGGCCTCCCCACCGGACGGCTCAACCTGGGCCTGATGGTGCTGATTGCCCTCACCGTGGTGGCCAGCATGAAGGTGGTGGGGGTCATCCTCGTCCTCGCCCTGCTGATTACCCCCGGCGCAACGGCCTACCTGCTGGTGCCTCGTATGCATCAAGTCATGATCCTAGGAGCCAGCATTGGGGTGATCTCCAGCCTCAGCGGCATGTACCTCAGCTACTACTTCAACCTGCCCTCCGGCCCCGCTATTGTGCTGGTGGCCTCTGGGTTCTTTGCCCTGGCCCTGCTGTTCAGCCCTCGCCACGGCCTGCTGACCCAGCGCCCCCGCCGTCCCTGAAAAAAGCCCCAAGCCCTAGGTCTTGCCGCACTACGCTGAGGGGAACATCCCAGCGAGATTCCAGGGGGTAGGCGATCACAGGCTGACTCCGAAGGCCCATCCTAAAGCCTCGCCCCAGCGCCCGCAGCAAAGACACCGTCCAGCGTGGATTGGTGAGGCTGAGGGGAACAAAGGACAACACAAAGACATTCAGCAAGTCGCGATACTGCACCACCGTATAGGCCGCTACTCCGAACTCCCCCACGGGAGAGGCATCAAACCCGGCGATGACGTGATAAATGTCGTGGCTAATGGCCATGCGCTGCTGTAACCAGGTTTCTCCGGGGTTTTTCCCAGGCCGAAAAGTTTGTGGATCAAAGCCGTAGTGCCGCATGTGGCGGGCATAGGATCCGCCAAGGGTGTGGGGTGGTAGTTGGCCCAGGGCGTCTAAATCCACGGCAATGGTGTGCCCCGTGAGTGCCGCAGCCTGTCGGGCTAATCGCCGCTCTACCCAATCCTGCCATTGGCTTTGGCGACCCGCCGCCAAAATATGCAGAATTCCCGTAGCTGGATGCGACAAAAACACCCGATAGGCCGCCCACAGTTCTCCCCAGTGGAGACCCGCTAGGGGCCACGGTTGGCATCGACCCCGATGGCGGCAACCTTGACCCCGCCTTGTACGCTGACTCACCATGGTTTGATCTCCTGAAGCGGATAGTTGACAGATGATCGCAAGACTCAAGACCGAAAGCGGGGGGCAATCTCACCTAGATGGCCTGTTGGATGCGGCCACCAGGCATAATGGATATGCCCCAAGTGAATATGCAACTTTTTGCATTTATAGCCCAATCTTAATATGCACAAAAGTGAATAGTCAATTCCTTTGACATTTACTGCTTTAATGGCTTAGTAAATAGTCATTGATTAAGCTCAATCCAATCTCCGTTTAGCCATGGCTCTATCCCACGCTATCCTTGCTGCCCTCACCGAATGCCCCTGTAGCGGCTACGATCTCGCCAAGCGCTTTGACGGATCCGTGGGCTTTTTTTGGCACGCCAGCCACCAGCAGATCTATCGCGAACTCACCAAGCTGGAAGAGCAAGGATTGATCACCGCCGAGGTGATCGCCCAAACCAGTCGCCCAGATAAAAAGCAATTCCATGTCACCCCGGCGGGGACGGAGTTCCTGCAAACCTGGATAGCTCAGCCCGCCAAGGGTTCACCCATTAAAGATGAGTTGCTGGTGAAGCTGTTTGTGGGCTATCTGGTGTCGCCTGCCACCCTCATCACCACCCTTCAGCAGGAACGCACCCAGCACGCAGCCACCCTGGCAGACTACCAATCCATTGAGCAGCAATACTTTGCCGATCCCGATGCCATTTCCCCCACCGGGCAGTTCCAATACCTCACCCTGCGCAACGGCATCCACTACGAAACGGCCTGGCTCACCTGGTGTGACGAAGCCCTGGCCATCCTCGGAACCATGGACGAAGATCGGAGGAATGGTGAAGGGGCCAGTTAATCAGGTGGCTATGGCCCTCCGCAACCCCTGAGGTGTCGCTGTAGTTCTCCTTAGTTAACGCGCTTAGGATGCAACACCGATGACTCAGATTTCCTTCAACCAAATCTTCTTTAACCAGATCGCCCCGCACAATACCGCCTGGAATGCCCCGATACCTGCCTTTAGCCAGGGCTGGGAAGAGCGGGGTTCGGGCCGATAGGGAGAGTACCGCAACGACCTAGCATCGGAGCCTTGAAAGGGTAGTCCTGACAGATTTAGGACTACCATCGAGGGTAGCGAAACGTAACCCATAGCCGTGACCTACGAACCCCTCTTTGCCCAAATTGCCGATCTGGTGCTGTGCCATTCCCCCAGCGGGGCCGAGACCGAGATTAACCAGCGCTTGATCACGCTGTTTTCTGACCTGGGGGTAGAGCATTGGCAAGATGAAGCCGATAACCTGATCGCCAAAATTCCCGGTCGCGACCTCAATCGGGCCATTGCCATTACCGCCCACAAGGACGAAATTGGGATGCTGGTGAAGACCATCTACGCCGATGGCCGCCTGTCGGTTCGCAAATTGGGGGGCGCGTTCCCCTGGGTCTATGGCGAGGGCGTAGTGGATGTGCTGGGGGATGAGGCGGCTGTCCTTAGCGGCATTCTCAGCTTTGGGTCGCGCCATGTGTCCCACGAATCGCCCCAGAAGGCCCAGCAGGAAACCCAACCCGTCACCTGGGAAACCGCCTGGATTGAAACCAAGCGCACCCCGGCAGAACTGGCGGAGGCAGGCATTCGGGCCGGAAGTCGGGTGGTGGTGGGCAAGCATCGCAAGGCTCCCTTTCGCATGGGCGACTACATCGCCAGCTACACCCTCGATAACAAGGCATCTTTGGCCATTTTGCTAGACTTGGCGGCGCGGCTGAAGGAACCGCCCGTCACCGTGTATCTGGTGGCTTCTGCTAAAGAAGAAGTAGGTGCCCTAGGAGCGCTCTATTTCACCCAGCGGCAGCGCCTCGAAGCCCTGATTGCCCTAGAAATTTGCCCCCTGTCCTCGGAATATGCCATCCAACCGGGCGATATTCCGGTGCTGCTGTCCCAGGATGGCTACGGCATCTACGACGAAGGACTGAACCACGAACTGCGCCTTGCCGCCACCCGCTCCGGGGCACCCATCCAGCAGGCGGTGATTAGCGGCTTTGGTAGCGATGCCTCCATTGCCATGAAGTTTGGCCATGTGGCGCGGGCCGCTTGCCTGGGCTTCCCCACCCACAACACCCACGGCTACGAAATCGCCCACCTCGGCGCAATTTCCCACTGCACCGACATCCTAGAGCGCTACTGTAACGACCTGTGACAGCGCCAAAGCCAGGGGTAAACCTTCCATAAAATGAAATTAGGTACAGGTTGCGGCGATCCTAGCCTTAGACGATCCCAAGGCCCCGTTGCTCTTAGGTTAGCCCTCCCAAGGGATAAGGGAAACTTCGAGAACCTTTCCGGCCCCCCTCTCCTCCCTGGGAGAGGGGTTGGGGGTGAGGGCCAAGGGGATCTGGAGTGAGAGCCAGTCTTGCGGTGGGCAATGTCCCTCCTACAGGCTTCCGACCCCCCTCTCCTCCCTGGGAGAGGGGCTGGGGGTGAGGGTCAACCGAGGCTAACCTATTGCCAAGTAATGTTTTGTGAGGTCAAGGAATCCTATGGCGAAAACCGTTGCTGATGTAATGACGGCGAATCCGGTTTCGGTCAAGCCGGAGGCCAACCTAGAGGACGCCATCAAGCTCTTGGCCGAGCATCATATCGGTGGGCTGCCTGTGATTGATGATAGCGGCGCACTGGTGGGCATTTTGTCAGAATCTGACCTAATGTGGCAGGCCACGGGGATGGAGGTTCCGGCCTACGTGGTGCTGCTGGACAGCGTGATTTACCTAAAAAGCCCCAAAAAATATAACGAGGAACTCCACAAAGCCCTCGGCCAATCCGTCAAAGAGGTGATGACCGCCAAGGTGATTACCATCAGCCCCGACAAATCCATGCGGGAAGCGGCCCACCTGATGCACGACAAACGCATTCGTCGCCTGCCCGTGGTCAACGACCAGGGGGAACTGGTGGGCATCCTCACCCGTGGCGACATTGTGCGAGAAATGGCCAACGCCGAGGATTAGCGGGATCATGGTCTGGGGGGTGGCTTAGCGATATGCTGAAACTGTAGTAATGGCAAGGCTATGACCACCCGTTCGGCGAAATCTTCGACCCAATCCACCACCCAACCCGCCACCCGCAAGCTCTGGCTGGCGGCGGCCAAACCGCCCATGTATAGCGTAGCCATTATGCCCATTTTGGTGGGTAGTCTGGTGGCCTATGCCGAAACGGGGCAGTTCATCGCACCCATTTTCGGGCTATTTTTTTGGTCAGCTATTTTCATTCTGGCTTGGGAAAACCTCAGCAACGATGTATTCGATTCGGAAACGGGCATTGACGTCAACAAAGCCCACTCCGTCGTCAATCTCACCCGCAACAAGGGCCTGGTGTTCGCCCTGGCCAACGGCTTTCTGGCCCTAGGCATTTTGGGTATCCTCGCCATTGCCTTTTATCAGCAAGACCCCACGGTGTTGGTCATCATTGCCCTCTGCTGCTTCCTGGGCTATTGCTACCAGGGGCCACCCTTTCGGCTCGGCTACCAGGGTTTGGGGGAATTCCTCTGCTTCTTTAGCTTTGGGCCGCTGGGAGTCGGTGCCGCCTACTATAGCCAAACCCAGGGCTGGTCTTGGGGTAGCCAAATGGCCGGAATTTTTGTCGGACTCACCACCACCCTGGTGCTGTTTTGCTCCCACTTCCACCAGGTTGAGGATGACATTGCCGCCGGAAAACGCTCCCCCATTGTGCGGATGGGCACCCAACGAGGGGCGCAATTAGTCCCCATCCTTGCAGGTTCGGCCCTCGCCACCGTGGCCCTGGCAATCCTGATGGGCTGGTTCCCGGTGTGGACAGCTCTGGCTTTCCCTAGCGCCCTCTCTGCTTGGAAGCTGAGCCGCCATGTTCGTCGCCACCACCATCAGCCCCAAATCATTAGCAACGCCAAGTTCTATGCCATCGGCTTCCACTTTTGGAGCGGCGTTTTGCTCAGCCTAGGTTTTTTGCTCAGCACTCGATTCACGGCCTAGGCTAGGTGGGGTGGACGAGGAGACCACGCTCCTACGGTTGGGTGGGTCTGGAATTGGGGGCCTGGGATTCGGATTTGAGAGAACCAGATCTCCTAGTTGATGGACAAACCTTGCCAGAACCCAGATCTGTCCAAGGGTCAGGAGACCTGCCCCCTACAGGATCTCAATACTGTAGGGGGCAGGTTGCCGCGCCCGGTGCAGACTCTTTTGTCAGTCATCCCCATGCGCTTAGAGATTCGCCCCTACCAACGCCCTTTTCGCAACCCGCTACAAACTGCCCACGGTCTCTGGTTTGTGCGAGAAGGAATTATCCTACGGCTGACAGATGACGAAGGCCCCATCGGCTACGGCGAAATTGCCCCCATCCCCTGGTTTGGCACCGAAACCCTCCGCCAAGCCCTCACCTTTTGCCAGTCCCTAGAACAACACTTCTGGCAAAATCGCGTCACTCTAACCGAGACCGAGATTCCGCCCAACCTCCCCGCCACCCAATTCGGCCTCGCCTCCGCCTGGGCCAATCTTCAGCTTTCCCGCACCTCCCCCCATCTCCCTATCTCCCCATCTCCCCATCTCCCCATCTGCGGACTTCTCCCAGCCGGAAAAGCCGCCCTCACCACCTGGCCCCGGCTTTGGGAACAGGGCTTTCGCACCTTCAAATGGAAAATCGGCGTCACGGATATTGCCCAAGAATGCCGCTGGCTAGAAAACCTCATTACCCAACTTCCCCCCCAAGCCCGTTTGCGGCTTGATGCCAACGGTGGCCTCACGTTGTCCGAGGCGACTCAGCTTTTGGAACTGTGTGATCAGCTCAATCAAATTGGCCCTCACCCTAAATCCCTCTCCCGTGGAGAGAGGGACTTTGAAACAGATTCCGACTCCCCTCTCCTCCCTGGGAGAGGGGCTGGGGGTGAGGGCCAAATCGAGTGCCTCGAACAACCCCTTCCTCCCGATCAGTTCACCGAAATGCAGCATCTCGCCAAGCAATTCCGTACTCCCCTAGCGCTGGATGAATCCGTCGCCACCATCGCCCAGCTTGAGGAACATCAGCGGCGAGGCTGGAACGGGCTGTGGGTGGTCAAACCTGCCATTGCGGGCTGGCCGGATCGGCTGCGGCACTTTTGGCAGCAGCATTCTCCACCGATCATCTTTTCCTCGGTGTTTGAAACCCCTATGGGGCGGCAGGCGGCCTTGGCCTTGGCTCAGGAGTATGCCCAAGCAGTCCCCAATTCTCTGGCCCTCGGTTTTGGTACGCTGGGCTGGTTTGAGGACGATTGGGACACCCTAACCCCCGAACATCTCTGGGAGCGTCTATCGAGTCATGGGTCGCTATGAATTCAGCCATCCCAAATCCGTTAGGAAGTGATGCCTTGCACACCCTACCCAGCCTAGACGACACCCTACAACGCCGTTGGGGCGATCCTTGGTTATTGGGGGCCGAACCACTACCCATTTGGCCTGTAATTGACGAAATTTCTCAGAAATTAGAGATTCAGCGATCTAACCCGTGTTCCACGCCGTTACCTTCTCCGATGACGGCAATTTTGGTGGTTGAAATCGATTCAGTGCGGTGTTTGGCGGCGACCTTGGCCGGGTTGCAAAGGGGATTGACGGTAGCTCTCACGAATCCTCGGTGGGGCCAGCGGGAATGGCAGCAGGTGGATGCCTCGCTTCAGTCCGACCGCACTCAGTCTCTTTGTCCCGGTTGGGCCATTTACGCCGCCGATATTCCGTCTACCGAAACCCCCGAATTACTGATCGCCACCGGGGGCACCGGGGGGCAGATCAAATTCGCCCGCCACACCTGGAATACCCTAATGGCCTCAATTCAGGGGTTTCAGGCCCATTTTCAAGTTGACGTGGTAAACGCCTACTGTGTGCTGCCCCTGTACCATGTCAGCGGGTTGATGCAAGCCCTGCGTACCCTAGTTACCAACGGCCAACTCATCCTCCAGCCCTACACCGAGTTGAAACAGGGCAAAATGCTACCTCTGCCATCCGATGCCCCCGGCTTCTTGTCTCTGGTGCCCACCCAGTTGCAGGAATTGCTGAACCAAGGCGACACCTACTTGCCCTGGCTGCGGCAATTTCAGGCCATCCTCCTTGGCGGTGCGCCCCCTTGGCCTGCCCTCTTGTCCCAGTCGCGCACCTTATCCCTGCCCCTAGCCCCCACCTACGGCATGACCGAAACCGCCAGCCAAGTCGCCACCCTCCACCCTGCCGAATTTCTGGCCGGACAAACGGGTAGCGGTCGCCCCCTCTCCCACGCCACCCTCCACGTCCTCGATGATCACCACCAACCCCAGCCCCCCAACCAAACCGGACGCATCGCCATCACCACCCCTTCCCTTTTCAAGGGCTACCTAGGCGGCCCGACTCCCGACTCCCGACTCCCGACTCCCGACTTTCTCACCGATGATGTCGGCTACCTCGATGATCAAGGCTACCTCCATCTCCTCGGTCGCCACAGCACTACCCTGATTACGGGCGGCGAAAAGGTGCAGCCCGAAGAACTGGAGTCCTTGCTGTTGTCTGCTGACTTGGTGCAAGCCGTCTGCGTTGTGGGGGTGCCCGATGCCCGGTGGGGACAGGCGGTGTGTGCTCTGGTCGTACCGCAGGCTCAGGTGTCCCTGGCCCAATTAGCGGACTGGCTGATGCCTCAGGTGGTGGCCTACAAACGTCCTAAATATTGGATTGCTCTGGAGGCACTGCCCCAAACCCTCCAGGGAAAAGTGAATCGTCGCGCAGCCCTGGCCCTAGCCATGATGCTCTTCACTCGTACCTAGGGGTGTCATTGATCTCAGTGTGGGGCAACGTGGAAAATACGCTTGGCCTGCGCGATCAGGGCTTACTAGACTCGGCCTTGGCTCAGCCTATGGTCACCTTCGGCGGCGAGTGGTTGCATCCCACCCTGGTCGATCAGACGGCGGCGTACCTCTATCACTTCCGGTTCGCTCATTTCTAAGAAAGTTTCCGAGATTCTGGCCCGATCCGAGTCTCCGCCCCAACGAGAAGGCTGACAAGACCATCCACGAGGCGATCACCATCCACGGGAATGATGGCATCGCCGTGCATCAGCTTTTGGACGACGAGGTAGTGAACGAGGGTGCCGACAAAAACCCGTGCCGCGATAGCTGAATCCGCTAGGGGGACGTGGCGCTGGGCGGTTAAATAGAGGGTGAGTTGATCCAGGATGGGTTTTTGGATCTCGCGCACAAAGGTTTTGCCCAGTTCGGGGAAGCGCTCGGACTCGCCAATGATGAGCCGCACCAGGGTGATCAGGGGCGGGTTATTGGCAATGTTGTGAACGATTTGGCGGGCTCTTTGGCGCAGCACTTGGTCGGGGGGCGCTTGCAGATCGGCATCACCTCCTCGGCGGCACTGGTTTTTAGGCGTTTGCCCTGCCTGTCCCCCCCGCCCAGTTCTGCCCGCATCGCTCTTCTGGCATAATGAGGGTCGCCCCTCTTAACACCCCCCATGACCGTTACTCCCCGCCGCCGTTTGGCGCTGCCCCTGGTTGGCCCCAAGGCCACGGTGTCTAACACCCTTATGGTGGCGGGCTTGGTGATTACCCTGGCCTTTGTGGTCATCGCCCTCTCGGCCCCCTTGATGCAGTCCTGGGGCTGGCTCCAAGATCCCACCACGGCGCTGCAAAATCCCATCCACCAGCCGCCGGATAGCGCCCACTGGTTTGGCACTACCCGCCAGGGCTACGATATTTTTGCCCGCACCCTGTTTGGCAGTCGGGCGGCGTGGCAGGTGGTGCTGCTGGCCACGGCTCTGAGTGTGGTGATTGGGGTGCCCCTGGGCATGGTGAGCGGCTATCTGGGGGGGCGCTTGGATCGGGCGCTGCTGTTTTTTATGGATACCATCTACACCCTGCCGGGGCTACTGCTATCGGTGACCCTGGCCTTTGTGGTGGGGCGGGGGGTGGTGAATGCGGCCATTGCCCTCAGCATTGCCTACATTCCCCAGTATTACCGGGTGGTGCGCAACCACACCGTCAGCGTCAAGACCGAGTTGTTCATTGAAGCGGCCCAGGCCATGGGGGCCGACCCTTGGACGGTGCTGAGCCGCTACCTCTTCCTCAACGTGATCCAAAGCGTGCCCGTGTTGTTCACCCTCAATGCCGCCGACGCCATTTTGGTGTTGGGGGGGCTAGGTTTTTTGGGTCTGGGCTTGCCAGAACAAGTGCCCGAATGGGGGGCTGACATTCGCCAAGCCCTGGATGCCCTGCCCACGGGTATTTGGTGGCCCGCCCTCTTCCCTGGTCTTGCCCTCACCCTGATGGTGACGGGGCTCTCTCTGGTCGGTGAAGGGCTGAACGAACTGATGAACCCCCGTGATCGGCAGCGGATGGGACGTTAGCGATCATCAACATGGGTGAGATGGTTTAGATCGTCGCCAAATCGCAAAAACATCGCAGAAAACCCCGAAATATATCGCGGCTCTCCCATGGATGAGGTACATCTACGGCCTAGGAACAAGGGGCTAGGAACAAGGGGCTTAAGTCCCTTGTCTGTGTGCATCTCACTGAATCCGCCATATCGTAAACATTTCTGTAAGGCAACTCCCCACTCGCCCAGGTCACACGGTAGCCTAGGCACAGTGTTTTTAGTCCATGGGGGAACACAGCGATGGTTTTTCTTATACATCAGCTCGACAACCTGGACTATGACCAAGCCGAGCCGTTGCTCGACGACTACATTGAAGACGCCATAGAAGAATTTGCCGAATCTAAGGCGGGAAAGGCCCATATTCGGCTATATCCCGAAGGCGGCGGCTGGATTGAAACCTTTATTGAATTCGCCCTGCGCTACGGCGGCTACACCCTGCCCACCATGACCAAAAGCGAAGCCCAATCGGTGATGGAGGATTTTCTGCCGCGTCGGCTGGTGCTGACTGACCCCAGCGAAACCGACGACGCCATTCCCGAACTGGTGGCCTTTTGGACGTATCTACACGAGGTCTATCGGTTTCGTAGCGCTAGGGCAATTGCAAAATATCTGGAGTCCATTGAAGATCAGTTCCCTAAATGGATGTTTGACCCCAATCGGGGCGGCATGGCCAAACAACTGATGATGGAGGGTATGGCCAAGGGGTTTGATATGACCACCCAGGCAGGGATTCAGGCGTTTCAGGCCAGCCAGAGGGCCAGTCTTGGGTCGGCCTCAACCGATGATTCTAAGACTCAGAGGGCCAAGGCGAAGGGAGGTAAGTCCCAGGGAAGTCAGCCCCAGGGAGGCAAGACTCAGGGAATGAAGACCAAGCGCACCCAGGGTAAAACGCTGTCTGCGGGACTTCCCCCCCTGCCCCCAGTGATCCCCATGACCACGCCGCCCGACGATATGCAGGCCGCCTTCGACCGTCTGGGGATTGAACTACCCCCGGTGGGTACGCCCGTTAATCTGATGGCCCTGATGGAGCAGTTTTTGGCCGGGGTCGAACGCCTTGACCCAGAGGAAGCTGAGGCGTTTATTGAAGGTTTAGAGAACAGCACCTCCGACCTCCTAGGGCTAGACGATATTGACCTCGACGACGACCTCGACGAGGCTGATCCCATTGATACCCTCTTCTCCTCTGGCCAGGATCCCGTGGCCTCGCTACGGATGGCCGTGATGCACCACAACCTAGCCGCGACCCAACCCCTCTCGGAGGCGGATCGGCAGGTATTGCACGACCAAACCATCACCTCCACCCGCCCCGGCACCATCCTTCAAGATTTTCAGACCCTCCTAGACCTAGCCGCCAGCGAAGGCATTCCCGTCAGCGGCAAGCTCCAGCACTTTGCCATCAAGGTTCTGCCCGACCTCAACCAACGCCTCCGCCAGCCCCTCACCCTCGACATGCAGCGGCCCCAGCAAAAGTCCTACCCCAATCTGCACGGGCTCTACTTGCTGCTGCGGGCCACGGGGCTCACCACCATCGCCACCCAGGGCAAGCAACTGATCCTGGTCACCAACCCGGAGATCTATGCCTCCTGGCAAGCCCTGAACCCCACGGAGCAATATCTGTCGCTGCTGGAGGTGTGGTTTTTGCGCAGCCACCCCGAAATACTGGGCGAAGCGCGGTCTGGGCCGCTGCTGGTGGGGGATCGCTGCCTAACAAGCTGGCAAAGAATCGCGGAAAAAGCTGCGCTATCGGTGCCGGATTACTCCACGCAGCAAAACCTGGCCTACTACCCCGGCCTATACAACCTGGCTCTGATGGACATGTTTGGCCTGATTGCCATCACCCACGGCAAACCCGAATCGGGCAAAGGCTGGCGATTCAAGAAAATTCAGACCCAACCCTTTGGCAAAGCCCTTATGACCCTGCTGCGCTATGCCTACGATGCCGTGGCCTACGAATGGCCCGGTATGGCCAATCCTCTCCTGCCCCTGGGGGATTTCCAGCCCATTTTAAAAACCTACTTCCCAGAATGGCAGCGCTGTCTGGCGGTGCCTAGCCCCCCCTTTCAGGCAGGGCGCTACCTCTTCAAGGTCTCCCTGGGCAAGGTGTGGCGGCGCATTGCCATCTCCGCCGAAGCCACCCTCGACACCCTCAGTGATGCCATCCTCGACTCCGTCGATTTCGATCACGACCACCTCTACGAATTTACCTACAAAAGCCCCCTCGGTCGCACCCTCCGGGCCTGCCATCCCTACACGGACAGTGCCGACCTTTTTGCCACCGAAGTTTTCATCGGCAACCTGCCCCTGGCCGTGGGCGAAACCATGGACTACCTGTTTGATTTCGGTGACTGCTGGGAATTTAAAGTTGAACTAGAAGCCATCGAACCCGTGCCAGAGGCAGCCGCCAAGGGCTTTCAATCGGCCAAGGTCAAGACCAGCCAAGGCAAGGCTGCTAAAGGGAAACAAACAAAGGGCAAGACCAGCCCCGACAAACCGCCAAAGCTCAAGGTGGAAATTCTAGAAAGCCACGGTGAAGCCCCACAGCAGTACCCCAACATAGAGGATTGGTAGCCCTGGATATCGGGGCTAGGCGGCGGCGGATTGGTCATAGGAACTGTGGAACCCATTCGCGGCGGATTTAAGGAAGGGCAACTTGCAACACCGGACGCTGTTTTGTCACAGGCACCAACGTATTGGCTACGATCCACCCGCTGGCGGCTACGGCGGGTAGGCCAATGCCGGGGAAGGTGCAATCCCCCGTACACCACAACCCCGGCAAGGGCGTTTTGCCGCTGGGCACTAAGCCATCCTGCACCGAAATGGCAGGGCCATAGCTGCCGCGATACCGCCGCAAAAAGCGTTCGTGGGTGAGGGGTGTGCCCACCAGTTCCACCTCCACCCGTTGCCGCACGTCGGGAATCACCCGCTCTAGCGCTTGCCAGAGGGGTTCTGCCCGTTTTGCCTTCAGGGCAGCATATTCGGCACTGCGGCGATCTAGCCCCTGCCATAGCTCATAGGGTTCGGTGGCGGGGGTATAGACATGGATGGTGTGCTTGCCCGCTGGAGCTAGAGACGGATCGAGCACCGTGGGAATGGACATGACAATCAAATTGTGAGGGGCGGTGATGCCCAAATCCCAATCTTGCAGGGTGATGTAGTGGCAGGCCAGATCTTCCGGTAGACCCGTGGCATCAATGCCCAAGTGCAGGTGCAGGAAACTGGGACAAGTGGGCATCGCCTTACGTTCCACCACAAAGGAAGCGGGCAGCGCCCCCGCAGGCACTAGCGGCAAGGTATCCCAAATCGACGCATTGGAAACCACGGCAGTCCCAGCGGTAAGGATTTCTCCAGAGCGCAGCTTCACCCCCGTCGCTCGTCCGTTTTGCACCAGAATGTCCTGCACATGGGCACCCAATCGTAAGGTACCGCCAAATTTCTTCAGCCCCCTCACCAGGGCATTCACCAAGGCCGCACTGCCACCGATGGGGTAGTCCAGCGTTACCCCCGGTCGATACCACTCGGCAAACATAAAGGCCATTTCGGCGGTGCTGGTGCCCTCGGCGGGAAGCCCGGAGAGCAAGAAGCACAGCATATCCATCCAGTGGCGAATAAAGGGATCGGTGACGGTGCGGTTTAGGACGGTGCTGAAGGGCTGGCTAGACTGCGCTAAGGCGGTCGCATTTTGCAGCAGTTCCCAACCGTAGGGCAACACCGTTTGCAAGGCACCCCAATCCAGCCGCAGGATTGCCGGGGGAAGGGCCGTCGCCGCCCGTCCCAGGGGTGCCATTACCTGCTGAAGCCGTCGCCATTCCTGCACCGCTTTTTCGCCACGCACCCGCTGCAACACCTGGCAAAACTGATCATTGCCAATGGTCGTGTCAAAGTCGCCTTCGGGAATGCGCACGCCCCAGGTGTCGTAGTTGGCCCAGGTGAGGCTATCCGCTTCGTCAAGGGCATCTAGCACATGGCGAAGCGGATTCGTGGAAGGTCGCGAGGACAAACCCGAATAGAGCGACGGGCCAGAATCGAACCGGAACCCCTGCCGCTCAAAGCCGTGGGCCGCGCCGCCGGGGATGGTGTGGCTTTCGCAGATCGTCACCCGCAACCCGTATCGGGCCAGCAATGCCCCACAGCACAGTCCGCCGATGCCGCTGCCAATCACTATCACATCGGCATCCGCAGTCGTTGCCATCGAAGGATTTACGCCAGCCATCGCCTAGGGAACCCCCATAAAACATCGCCTAACGACATCATAGGGGGTTTCCCTAGCCCTCAATCCCTCTCCCTGGTTCATGAAGAAGGCCCAAAATCGCTATCCACCCAGATCCGTCAGGCCCAGCCCAGGCAACCATTCCCGATCAGGTTGGATATTCTGAGCACCAGGCAAAAAAACGAGGGGATCCACCTGGATCCCCTCGTAAGTTCCTTACGCCTCAAAAGAGACAACAAGCCTATTCTTCGGAAGTGAAGGTGCGGCGCTGACGACCGACCAAGGCGGCTCCAGCAATCCCCAGTAGCCCTAAGACTAATCCTGGTTCTGGCACGGTTGGCTTCACAACACCCACGGTTCCGCCCTTGATGAAGACGGCTGAGTCATAGATCCCATCAGACACATCAAAGATCTGAATACTTAGCGTATTGGTGGCATTTTGCAGCAAACTGCCCTGGAAGGTTAACGGTTTGGTGAAGCCGTCTAGCTTGGTGTTGAAGCTACCACTGCCGACCGGATTGTCAATATAGTCGGGGTGAAAGGGACCACTCGGAGCGGGAACCAGATTGTTGATCGACACCGTTTGCCCGTCGCTCAGCTTAGCGAGGTTAACCCCATTCAGGAGCAGGTTGAATCGATCATTATACTGACTACCCCCAAACTCTGGAAACTCATCAGAGCCAAAAACGTAGGTGAAGAAGAGATCGCTGACCGAATCAGAGGCAAAAAAGCTAATGTCAAGCTGGGCCAAGTCAAATGTATTGGCTGAGCCACCCCCCTCCCCAGGAACAAGACCAATCCCAGGCTGGTTTAAATTGGTGCTGAGATCATTCGACCCAAGGTTTGTCCCAGGAATTTGAGTGACCACACCTGTACTGAGCACCACCCCTGAGCCCAGGGAAAATGGATCAGCTGAGAACAAGCCGAACGCTTGGGGTGAGCCCGTCGAGCTAGCACTAAAACCACTCAATCCTGTTGTGTCTCCCAGCAGACTCGTCAAGAGGCTGTTGAGATCGTTTTCTTGCACAATTGTGAACGCAGATGCCGGAGCTACCCACGCCGTTGAGGCCGTTGCTACAGCTAGTAGACCTGCCATAGTCGTCGGTCGAAATACCCGTTGCATTTTGCAATTCCTCTGATATTTTTGCGAACCGTCCAAATGTTGAAGTGCATACCACTCCGCACACCATTCAGCGACGATCCGGGTAGGAAGCCAATGGCTTTTCCGGATCCGCAACTGGAACTGTCTCAGGCGATACGGTTTACGTTTTCCGAAACGACTGAAAGCCTTGCTGAACACGCATGCCAACTTGACTTGCCAAGCATAAACCCGGAAAAACCGCAAATCGCCTCTTCCATGAAGCCCAGACTATGCTATGCACGGACGCAGAAGCCATAAAAATGACTATCTTCATCAAAAAAACATAATTAATTAAGTGGCTTCCACCTTGCTTATTTAAGTTATTGAGCATTTCTTCATCTTAAGATAAGTGAATGTACTGATATTTTCAGGCACTATCAGGTATTTAAGCTTGCCAACTGAAGCTGAATTCTTTGATAAATCGAGGATGAACCCACCCGCCTGCATACCTTCCAGGAATATGATTTGCGATTCGACCTCGTAACTTTAGCCGCCCGCAGGGTAGAGGCTTGTTTCGACGATCAACCCAACGACTGGAATCTCCAGCCGATTAGTTTTGTCGGTCAACCAGGCACAATAGTCCTTGCCTGCACAATAGAATCCGTTGGCGATGGAGGGCACAGCAATGGAATATGCCTTAGCCCAGGTGGGGGTGGCGGTGTTTGCGATTTCGGGGGTATTATCGGCGGCACGGCAGCGGTTGGATATTTTCAGCGTGGTGGTGGTAGGTCTGCTAACGGCCATTGGCGGCGGCACCCTGCGAGACGTAATTTTGGATGTGCCCGTTTTTTGGCTGGTGGATCTGACCGCCTTTTGGATAGCACTGGGGGCATCCTTTGCTACGTTTTTGGGCTTTCGGTTTCTCCTCAAACTGCCGCCCCGGTTGCTGGCCTACCTGGATGCTATGGGGGTAGCGCTGTTCTCGATACAGGCCATTGACAAGACCCTGTCCCTGGATCATCCGGCCACAGTGGCGGTGGTGATGGGCCTGATCACCAGTATTGCCGGGGGCATTTTGCGGGATGTGGTCACCCATCGGCCCACGATGCTTCTGTCGCGAGAACTCTATGCCACTCCGATTGTGTTTGGGGGTATCCTCTATGTGCTGCTGTTGCAGGTAATTCCTTCTCCCCTGGGGCGCTCGGTGGCCATGGGGCTGATTTTTGGCCTTCGAGCCGTGGCCATCCGCTGGCAGTTGTTTCTGCCCCTGCGTCTCACCCTCAAGGTCGATCCCCACCCCTTTGAGGATTCCTCCAATGCTTAAATCGCCATCAGGCATCGCCATCAGGAATCACCATCAGGCTTAAACGGTTGTGTTCTCAGCTCGACTTTATCCATTTGATCCAAAAAGGAAAGCAGCAAGCAGAATTCAGATGAGGGTCTGAGGAACTTGCTGCGATGGAATTTATGTCGATGATGATAGCG
>NZ_JACJRS010000090.1 GCF_014697375.1 Phormidium sp. FACHB-1136 | reverse complement strand
GAAAGGCTTTACATCAGCCAGTTTCGGACATGATGGGTCGATTGACTCAGCTCATGTCCGTTTTTCTTGGCGTCCCGCTACCGGATACAGAACTTCCCACTGTCCAGAAGAAAAGAGAATCGAATATCAAGATGATGGTACAGGAATGAGCTTTGATGAGCTTAATGACAAGTATTTACTCATTGGAAGAAATAGGAGGGTTAGCGAAAGCGATATTACTCCTAAAGGGCGAAAAGTCATAGGGAAGAAGGGTCTTGGCAAATTGTCAATATTTGGGATTTGTGATGAGGTAAAAATTAGAACTATAAAAAATGGCATCCTAAACGAGTTCATAATGAATCTTGATGCCATAAAGAAATCGGAAGACTCTTCTTATTATCCTGATATTGTTCAGCTTGACATGCCCACAATAGAATCTTCAGGGACTAGCATAGAATTGAGAAGAGTAAGGAGAAAGTCTCCTTTTGATTGTAATTCAATTGCGCAAAGTCTATCTAAAAAGTTTCTTATCTTTGACTCCCTAAAAACAATACTTCTGAGAAATGAAGAAGAGACAATTGAAGTTTCAAATGAACTAAAATTTGAGGGATTTAGAGAGCAATTCTCCTGGGAATTTCCTCTGGATGAATTAGAGACAGATTATGCGGAAGCAAGTAAAGTAAAGGGCAAAATAATCACTTTAGAAACACCAGTAAAAGATACGGAAATGAAGGGTGTCTATCTAGTTTCTAGAGGGAAGTTAGTCAATAAGGCTGAATTTTATGGCTTAAGAGATACAGATCAATTTCATACCTACATAACAGGTTACTTACAGGTTGATTTCATTGACGAGATGGAAGAAGATGTCATCTCAACTGATCGACAATCTCTGAATTGGGAAAATGATCGGATGAAAGAGTTGAGAGAATATCTTCAAGCCGTCATAAAAAAAATAGCTTCAGAGTGGAAAAAGAAGAGATCTACTTTAAAAAAGGAAAGCATCAAGCATGTGAAAGGAATTGATATTGAGGGATGGCAACGTAGTTTACCTACATATGAGAGAAGTCTAAGCGAAAGAATAATCAACCCAGTGCTTGAAAATAGCACTATTGATGTTGACGATTCTAGTGAAATAATAGGAAACGTAATAGATAAGTTTGAAAATCAGACATTTAAAGAGTACGCATGCAAGATTGCTGATCTCGATAAGCCGGAAGAGATTCCAATGCTCCTGAAAATCATGGAAGAATGGAAAGCTGTTGAATCTCGTCAGTATTGTGATCTGGCAGTTGCAAGGATAGAGGTAATACAACGCTTCGAGGAGTACATTAAGTCTGATACAAGAGAAGTGCCTACTCTGCATAATTTCCTAAAGCAGTTTTCGTGGCTATTAGATCCAAGAATCTTAGAGTTTAAAGACGAGGTGCATTATTCAAGTCTTCTTAAGGAGACTTATCCGGAAGAGGACTTAGAAACTAAAGATCGAAGGATTGATTTCTTGTGCAGTAATGCATTAGGAGGCATCTTATATGTTATTGAAATCAAAAGAAGCAAATACAAAGTAGATACAAAAGCATTAGAACAGGCTCTTGAATACGGTGTCTTTTTGAATGATAGATATGCTACAGAATCAGGTTTTTCAAAAGTAGTTGCTTTTGTAGTTGGAGGCGAAAAATCTACAGATGCTATATTCAAGCACAAGGAAAAAATTTATAGGGAGTCTGGAACAATTTTTGTAAAAACCTATGCTGAATTATTGGAGCAATCAAAGCAGTATCATAAGGAATTTATTGATTTATATAAGATTGATAAAAATTACAAGAGGTAGTGATATTGAAACAAATTAGCTGATGGATTCTAACAGTTATTGCTAGACCTCTGGGATTCAAATAACTCGCTCAGTAATTGCTCTAGAAAGCGATGCATTTCAGCAATCCAGCACCCTCAGCTTCTGCGCATTTAAATTAATATGTCCACCTTTCTAGGATCCTTATCATGAGGCTTTTAGAGCGATCTAACTGGTTGACTAGCACGACACCGAGAAGCATTGATCTTTCGTAGATCAGATGGCGGGATAGCAAAAACCACTAAGCCCAAAGTTCTTTGCGAGTGTTGGGTTCTGCTTCGCTGTACTCAGCCTACTGTGGAGATGTGCTAGTTAATCAGGCGATCTAGCTAGCGTAATTTAAATGCCTAGCAACTTACCTTAATGTTTCCTATGGAATAATAGTCGCGAATTAATTCAACAATTGGCTCCGCCACTGCCTTAGCAAGCAGTGGGGGCACAGAGTTTCCAACTAACTCAAACATTCTAGTCATTGGAGCATAAAATACGAAGTCATCGGGAAAACTTTGGATCCTTGCTGCCTCTCTAACTGAGATGCTTCTGGTTTGAAGGGGATGTATATAGGCTAAGCAATCTTTTCTCATATGAGCTGTCAAAGTCCATGACGGCTCATCCCAGACAAGCCTCTTATATTTATCATCAAAGATATCTGACCTGTAACGCATTAATTCTTCTGGAATATCTCCATATTTCTGTCCTTGCTTGAGGAGGCTAAATATCTTTAAATCTTCGTAGTTATGTGCTCGACACAGATGGTTTCTAACACCACTTTTATTTCGTGCTCTCATAACCTTTTGGTATTTGGATAAAGGATTTGTCGCGTAGGGTAGCACTATATCCTTCTGTCTTGGGCCGCTTGATTTAGCTTTGAGTGGCATAGAGAAAGCTTCCAGTTCAGGAAGATCTCCAATTGCTTCTCCCACAGTTACTGGCGTTTCAGAAACTGTCTTAGGAAATATAGGGCTTACTGCTAAATCACTGCGAACACCAACAATAAAGACTCTCAATCTTTTCTGAGGTACACCAAATTCTGACGCATCTAAAACTCTGTAATCAACCCGGTAGCCATTCTCTTCAATACCACCAACTATGCTTGCTAAAGTTTCTTTTTTATGCCTGAGATTGTCAACATTCTCCATGACACAAAATAAAGGTTTGTAATATTTTACAAACCTAATAAATTCTTTGTATAGAAAATTCCTTTTATCACTTTCTACATCCATTTTTAGATCTCTTCGCATTTTCCCTAGCCCAACCCTTGAAAAGACTTGGCAAGGGGGGCCTCCAATAATAATATCTACATCATAAGGTCGCAAACCTATAACCTCTAAATTTGTTAGCTCTTGTATATCCTGGCAAGGGAGTTTAAACTTGCAACTTTGAAAGTTATTATGGTGAGTATTAATAGCATAGGGATTTTGATCAATGCCACCTAATATTTCACAACCTGCTTGTTGGAAGCCCAGGCTCATGCCGCCTGCACCACAAAATACGTCGAGAACGGATGGTCTAACTTGTTTTGGTGAAGGCATACATTCTTCAGATGAGCTAATCTTAGCTATGCAGTACTTAATAAGTATATACCAAATAGTTGAAGATCTAATATGTTAGATTGCATTGAGGTGAGTCAGGTTATCGGAAACCTGAAGTCCTCATTTAGAAGAGGTTTTACTATTTACTGCTGCTCTCATTGTTATTAATTTTGGCATAAGATGCCTCAAAATTATGCCAATAATTCACGAGTAAAAGCATAGCCTACAGCCTAAAATTTCTCTCACGAAGAGGTTATGGCTCAATCTTTACTGCTTCTTATTTGCCAGATATCTCTATGCCATTTCAGCGCTTTTGAACTAGGCCAAAATATTGAATTATCCGGCAGGCTTATCTGTTCCCCCCTAAAGTTACCCGTTTCCCGGCTTTCTAACGCCGCCTCTTTTGTAAATCTATCCCACAGAACTAAAATCCGGTACAAGCCGTTGCGCTGCCCGCCGCCAATGGCCCGTCCTACAATGGGACTTGCCCCGCCGTGTTCCTGGTGCGCTCCGATGAAGATTCCTGTGATTGGCAAACTGCGTCGTCCTTGGCTGTGGCTGGGGGGAGGGCTGGCGGTGCTGTTGGTGACGGGGGGCGGGGTGGCCTGGACGCTGGGGCGCAATCGTCCGGCCTACAACATTGCCGACTACACCACCGAAGCCAGCCTTCAGCCGATCACGGTACGGATTAGCGCCAGCGGTACGGTGCGTCCGGTGCAGACGGTGAACCTCAGCCCCAAAACCGCCGGAATTGTGGCGGAACTCTACGTGGAGCAGGGGGATCGGGTCATCCAGGGCCAGCCCATTGCCCGGATGGATAGTGCGGATCTGGTGGCCCAGGTGGCCCAAAGTCGGGCCGCTGTAGCGGAAGCCGAAGCCACCCTCCAGGACGTGCGCCAAGGCAGTCGGCCCCAGGAAATTGCCCAGGCCGAAGCCGCCGTCGCCGCTGCCCAGGCCCAGGTGCGCGATAGTCAGGCGCGGTTAGACTTGGCAACGAGCGATCTGCAACGGATTCGCCGTTTGCACCAGCAGGGAGCGGTGGCCCGTACAGAACTGGATAATGCTGAACGGGAACGTCGCAGCGCCCAGGCCGGGGTAGACCAGGCCCAGGCCCGATTACTAGAAGCCCAGGAACGGGCGGATGATCTGCGTAACCTGCCAGAACCCGAAGCCATCGCCCAGGCCGAAGCTCGGTTGGCCCAGGCCCAGGCCCAGTTGCAATCGACCCAGGTGCGGTTAAACGACACCCTGATCCGCGCCCCCTTTGCGGGCACCGTTACCCAGCGTTTTGCCGCCATTGGGGCCTTTGTGACGCCGACGACAACAGCCTCCGATGCCTCCTCGGCCTCCTCCACCGCCATTGTGGCCCTGGCTCAAGATTTGGAGGTGCTGGCAGAAGTGCCCGAAGCCGACATCAGCGTGATTGAGCTAGGCCAGCGGGTGGAGGTGGTGGCCGATGCCTTCCCCGACGAAACCTTCCAAGGACAGGTGAAATTGGTGGCCCCGGAGGCCATTAGTCGCCAGAATGTGACCCTGTTTCAGGTGCGAATTGAACTGACCGAAGGCAAGGAACGGCTACGGTCTAACATGAATGTGGACGTAGACTTCATTGGCGACCAACTGGCGGAAGCCCTGGTGGTGCCCACGGTGGCCGTGGTGACCCAGGCAGGGCAAACGGGGGTGTTGGTGCCGGGGAGCCGTCGCGATATTCTGTTTCAACCCGTCACCCTTGGCCCCCAGGTGGGCGATCAAATCCAGGTCACCAACGGCCTCCAGGCGGGGGATTCCGTCTTTGTGGATCTGCCGCCCGGACAGTCCCTCAATTCCATCACGGTGCGCCAGGAGCGCTAATGTCCCATGGCTAAGGCCGATCCCCATCGCGTCAAGCTGTCCCAACTCCGTGCCCTGGTGGCCATTGCCGATGCGGGCTCCTTCAGCGAAGCCGCCTTGCAAATGGACTTATCCCAATCCGCCGTTAGCCACGCCATCGCCACCCTAGAGGACGAGTTGGGCGTCATCCTGCTCAGCCGCAGCCGCCAGGGGGCCGTGCTCACCGCCGTGGGCCAGCAGATTACCGAGGAAGCCCGCCTCGTGTTGCGATCCTTACAGAACCTCTGCCACCAGGCCGATCTGGCCAAGGGCTTACAGAGCGGGGAGGTGCGCCTAGCCGCCTTTCGCAGCGTGGCCACCCACATTCTGCCGGAGGTGATTCGCCAATTTCGGGAGCAGTATCCCCACATTCCCATCGCCATCGACGAAAAATCCCACTACGAAATGGTGGAGGACGCCGTGCGCCAAGGCCATGCCGACGTGGGGTTCACCTACCTGCCCACCAAGGCCGACTTTGAAAGCTGGGAACTGCTGCGGGATCGCTACCTGGTGCTGCTGCCCCCCACCCCAGCCCCCGTGGCTAGTCCCCTCAGTTGGGCGGATTTGGCCACCTATCCCCTCATCCTGCCCCCCAGCGACGACGGGGATCGCCAGCATTTAGAAGGACTACTGCGCCGCCAGGGCCAAACCCTCAAACCCGCCTACTCCGTCCGGGAAGATTCCACCATCCTCGGCATGGTCGAACGTGGCCTCGGAGCCACCATCATGGCCCACCTCGCTGCCCAGCCCATCCCGCCCCACCTGCAAGTGGCCGAATTGCCCATACCCCTAGAGCGCACCATCGGCGTGATTGTGTTGAAGGAGGCTCTGCTGCCGCCCCCGGTCTATGCCTTTTTAGATCGCCTCAAAACCGTGTGGCCCCTCAGTGCATCAGCAGGATTAATTCTCCCGTCCTCCTGAAATCTATCGCAGAACGCGAGACCTATGGATGTCATGGTGATATCCCCATACACGGCTGCCCAAAATTAGGGTAACGGAGATCTCATACCAAATCCGAATTAGATCACCCCGGCTCCTAGCCCAGCAAACCCTAGGGGCGCGGTCTCCTCTCCCGCTGATACCGGGGACAAACGAGCCAGATTTAGGATTAGTAGCGAATGCGGGGGTCGATGTAGGCGTTGAGGATGTCGATGGCGATGCTAATCACCGCCACAATCATGCCGAAGAACACCATCAACCCCTGCACCACGGGATAGTCTCGCTGGGAGATGGCTTCATAGAGACGATTGGCGAGACCGGGCCAGGAGAAGGTGACCTCCGTGAGTACGGCTCCGCCCAGCATGGAGGCAAAGGTCAGCCCTAGGAGGGTAATCACTGGAATGAGGGCGTTTTTTAGGGCGTGGACGAGGACAATGCGCCGCTCTGGGATGCCCCTAGCACGGGCCGCTTCCACATAGTCGGCGGTGAGGGTTTGTTTGAGGTTGACCCGCACCATGCGCTCAAACACACCGCTGATGAGTACCCCCAGGGTGAGACTGGGCAGGGCGAGGTAATACAGAGTGGTGGCGAAGGCAGGCAGATTCAGCGTGAGCAGGCTGTCTAGCAGATACAGCCCGGTGGGGCCAGTGGGTGGGGTGGCCTGGAGAGGGTAGCGGGTGCCGATGGGAAACCAGCGTAACTGCACCGCAAAGATGAGCTGCAAAATCATGCCAAACCAGTACATCGGAATGGCGTAGGTGATAATGCCAAACAGCCGCCCTCCGGCATCCAGGGCCGAGTTGGGCCGAGAGGCAGAAATGACCCCCACCGTTACCCCTACCACCGTGGCTACGATCATGCCGCAGAGGGCCAACTCTACCGTGGCCGGAAAGTGGGCGCGAATGATGGCCCAAACCGTTTGCCCCTGGGTGGCAATGGAGGTACCCAAATCGAGCCGCAGCAGTTGGCCTAGATAATCTAAATACTGTGCCCACAGGGGTTGATCTAATCCCAACTGTGTCCTCAGTTGATCCTTCGCCGCCGCCGGAGCCCTCGCTCCCAGTAGGGCATCCACCGGATCCCCAGGGGTGGCCCGCAACAGCAAGAATACCACCGTGGTAATCGTCCAAATCATCAACGGGGCCAGCATCAACCGAGTGAGGACGTAGTAGCGCAGGGCGGCGGAACGGGACATGGGGGGATGGGTGGTTGGGGGTTAGGCTGCTGTAGGTTGGGTGGCGCGGATCAAAACCCAACCGTTTAGTCGGGGAGAGCCGGGGTGGTGGGCGGTGCCCACCCTACGATTAGGGGCCTAGGCCATTGCGCCGTTGGTAATCAGATTTTCCAGTTTGGCGGCGAGGTCTTCCTTGGCGGCAACCCCTTCAATGGTGGCGACCCGTTCGCCCTTGTTGAAGAAAATCAGGGTGGGGATGGCCATCACATTGTATTGAAGAGCCAGGGCGTCTTCGTCGTCCACGTTGAGCTTGGCGACCTTGGCACGACCAGAAAAGGATTCCGCCAGTTCTTCCACAATGGGGTTCATGATGCGGCAGGGGCCACACCAGGCCGCCCAAAAGTCTACCAAAACCGGAACATTGCTCTGGAGCACTTCGGTGTCAAAGTTGTCCGCCGTGATCGTGAGGTACTGGGCATCGTCTGCCATGGGAAAATCTCTCCTTGAGGGTACTTGGGGAATGTCCCTGGGTCGTCTACATCGTTTTCTACAGTACTGCATTCTTGGCCTGCCAAAGACAGCCACCCGGTCACGGCTCCGGTGCCTCCGGCAAGACCATCCCCCCGTGAGCGGCCAGGTTTCCTCGCTCTACGGGGGGATGGGTTGGGGGTTGGGAACTAGGCTGGGCGGGTGGCTGTGGCAAGGGGCGTTTCGGCCTCGACCTGGTGACCGCTGTGGACGACCATCACCGAACAGGCCGCATGGTGCATGACATGGTTGCTAACGCTACCGAGAAGCAGCTCGCCCAGCCCCTTGCGGCCATGGCTACCTACCACAATCAAATCCGCTTCCCAGGACTTGGCTACGGCGCAGATGGTGTTGGCCGGATCACCTGCCGCTTGGGAAAATTCCACCTCTACTCCCACCGCTGTAGCGCGATCCGAGTCCTGTTGTAACATGGCCAGACGGTTGGCCTCAAAGGTTTCCCAGCGTTTTTGGTAGTCTTTCCAAACGGCGTCATCCAAGACTGGATAGTAGGCTTGATAAGAGCGAATGGGAATACCGGGACTGCCTTCTTCGTAGGCCGAGAGCACATGGAGCAGCAGCAACTTGGCTCCAGTAGCCTGGGCTAAGTCCATGGCTTGCCCCAACACCGTTGGCCGCAAGGACGAACTATCTAGGGCCACAAGAATGCGCTTAAACATGGTGAGTCTCCTCTGCTTCTTGCTGTGAGCCCACTGTCCTTGTTGCTCTGCGTTGGAGCGATGAATCTGAAGCAACACCAGCGTTAAACGGCCAGCGGTAGAGCATCAGAGCTAGGAGCCGTAGGCTATAGCTTCATTATAAAAAACGGCCCCACAGTATCTCCTAGGACGTTACAATGCCGCAACAAAAAATCCACCCTGCCCTATCTACAACGTCAAAAACGGATGTCAAAGAAACCATGTAAAAAAAGGTGCGGACAAGCCGCACCCTTCGCTCTCGTCCACGGCGCTCTCTCCGTGGAAGTTCTCTGTAATCCAGCCCTAGAAGGTTTGACCTACAGCGACCAGATCCGCTGAGGGATCAGGGGTTTTAGGGCTAGAATCCAAAAAGATGTCGGTGGCTTTTAACCTCAAACCTGCCCGTGGCTGAGCATCCGATTTACTCAGATAGGGATCGGCGTCAATGGTGCCACTGGCAATAATTAAAGACCCTTTGCGAATATGGGGCAGCTTGCGCCATGCGGCGGATCCTTCCCACACACTGATTTCGACCATAAAGCTGTCGTTTTCCTTGCGACTGGGAATGCGGTCTACATAAATTGTCATATTGGCCACTTGCGCGCCGCCCCCGGTTCTTCGTTCAATACTCCGAACCTCTGGATCGGCGGCCACATTACCAGCCAACGTACACACATTTAAACCACGACTCGACATACGAGATAACTCCTAACGGCTAACGTTGATTGCCCTTGGCCTGTGGGCCATGGCTGATGATCACCAGCCTGATCGGTCGTGGACGGTAGACGTTAGGGATGGGGCGTTAACCGGGACGTTAACACAAGTCGATGCACCCTGGTCTAGCGGTGGCTTTGTTGTTGGCAAAGCTACGTCATGATCAGCGGATCAAGGCTGGTAGTTTCAAGGTGCACAGCCCTAGGGGCAAAATTGCTAAGCGTAATCACGGAACTTTTTCCGCCAACCCAACGCTGGATCGGGAAACAGACGGCCCACCCAGATCTTCGGGGGATTCACGACCCCCAGGCGCTTGTCACTGACTTCAGCCAATTGACTGAGTAGGGCATGGAATGGGCCGAGGGTGCAGAGGTTGAGGGTGTTCAGGGGTGTTCAAGGGTGTTCAAGGGTGTTCAAGGGTGTTCAAGGATCCGTAGATCACAAAGTCCCCGTAGCCCTCACCCCCAGCCCCTCTCCCAGGGGGAAGAGGGGCGTCTGAAAGCCCCTCAAAGTCCCTCTCCCCCGATGAAAGAGCGCGTTAGGGTGAGGACCAAGAACAGGGCATTCGATCAAGTGTGCAATCTAATGAGGACATCTAAGGGCATCCCAGACCCTTCAAGGGCAGCAGCGTTAAAAAGCATCAAAAATGTAGTTGTCGGCGCAATGTTGGGCCTTGGCTTGGTCGGAGGGGTTGCGTACCGTCCAGGTGATGATAGGAATACGAAAGGCGCATTTAGCCACCGTGGTCGAGAGTTTGGGTAAGGATCGCAGGTCGTAGGCGATGAAGTGGGGTTGGCTGGCCCAGTTGAACAGTAAATTACTGTGGGCTAGGGCCAGGTGTCGGGGGGCGGGTTCCCAGCCTATGGCGCTGGAGAGTTGCCCGCGTCGGATGTGGGGGGCGTGCCGCTTAAACCACTGCAAGGAGAGGGGGTTGAAGGACTGGACGGCAAAATCCCCCTGATAGGTGGTAAGACGGTTGAGGAGAGCCTGTTCTAGGGCTCCGACTCGGCCTTCGTTTTTAATTTCAATCAGTACCGGAACCCGACCCTGAATGAAATCCAATGCCTCGACGAGGGAGGGGATGGTTTGGTCGGTGTCGTAGAGACGGTACTGTTTGAGAGTTATTAGGGTTTGTTCGCCAATGGTGCCCGGTTGTCCGGTGAGACGATCTAGGGTTTTGTCGTGAAATACCGCCAGTTCGCCATCGGCTAATAGGTGGAGATCCATCTCGATGGGGTAGCCCTGGGCAATGGCGGCTTCAAAGGCCAGCAGGGAATTTTCCGGCACCGTTTTGCCTTGGTGCAGGCCACGATGAGCAATGGGTCGAGCAGTAATCCAGTCCATGGCAGGCATTCTAGACTAGACTGTCCCCCGCCTGGGTTAAGGGAATTTCTAGATTTTGCCTAGGATCTTAACCTGGGCTGTAAGAGGTTGGCATTGAGCCGCTAGGGACTGATGAGGGGACTGAGATCGAGGTGTTGGCTAATTTCATCGGCCAGGGTGTTGAGGATGGCCTCTCGCTGTTCGCGGTAGTTGGGGATGCCCGTGGGGAGCGATCCCAACCCGCGCTGTTGGCGGAGACGATTCAACCAAGCTCGTCGCCAGGGGCCATTGTCGAAAATGCCGTGTAGGTAGGTGCCCCAAAGGGATTGGGTGCTGTCTACCACACCGAGGCTGCGGTCTTCAAAGAGGAACTCAAACTCGTAGCCTGTTTGTTCCTTGGCTTCGGACAGGTTGATCTGGGTGCGACCCTGGTGCAGTTCGTAGCCCGAGACGGGCAAGCCATCCTGGGGAAAGCGGGAGGTGATCGTGCGCTGACGGGCAATTTTTTCCTGCGTAATCACTGTCCGCATGGGCACCAAATCCAGGGCTGGGAAGCGGCCTTCGTGGCCTTCAATGCCTTCGGGATCGGCCATGAACTGCCCCATCATTTGAAAGCCGCCGCAAATGCCCATCACCGTGCCCCCCGCCGCCACATAGTCGCGGATGGCGGCGGCCATGCCCGTGCGCTGGAGAGTGAGCAGGTCGGCAATGGTGGTTTTGGTGCCGGGAATGATTACCGCATCGGGATAGCCGAGGTCATCCTTGGGGCTGAGGTAGACCACCCGCACCGAGGGTTCCGATTCTAGGGGGTCAAAATCGGTGAAGTTGGCAATGCGGGGTAACTTCACCACGGCGATGGTCAGATCCGCTTGCTTTTTACGGTTGGGCAGACGATCTAGCAGGCTGAGGGAATCTTCGGCGGGCAGGGTTTGGTCGAGCCAGGGAACCACCCCCAGCACCGGAATACCCGTGCGCGCTTGCAGCCAGTCTAGCCCCGGATCCAGAATCTCCCGCTGCCCCCGAAATTTGTTGATGACGATGCCCTTCACCAAGGCTCGCTCGTCCGGTTCCATCAGATCCAGGGTGCCAACGATGTGGGCAAACACGCCGCCCCGGTCAATATCGGCCACCAGCACCGTGGGGGCATTCAGGTGTTTGGCAATCCGCATATTGGTGAGGTCGCGGTGTTTGAGGTTGACCTCCACCGGACTGCCTGCCCCCTCGCACACCAAAACATCGTAGTCTTGGCTAAGCACAATGAGGGATTCCTGAATCACCTGCCACCCCTGATCAAAAAAGTCTTCATAGTAGCGCTGGGCGGTGGTGCTGCCCATGGCCTTGCCCTTGAAAATTACCTGGGAGGTCATGTCCCCCTGGGGTTTCAGCAGAATCGGGTTCATTTCCACCTGGGGCGTCACCCCCGCCGCCCATGCCTGCACCGCCTGGGCATAGCCCATCTCGCCCCCGGTGGTGGTCACGTAGGCATTGAGAGCCATGTTCTGCCCCTTGAAGGGAGCCACCCGCCACCCCTGACGATTCAACAAGCGACAAATGGCCGTTGTCATCATCGACTTGCCGACGTGGGAGGCCGTTCCCACCACCATAATTGCCCGCATCGCACTTCTCCAGGATCTAAGACTAACGAGGACGACGTTGCTGGCCCTCACCCAACCCCGCACCCAGGGGGCTACTACGTACACCGATCTTGCCACCAGTCGTAAAATTCTAGGCGATCCCCCTAAATCCCCCTTGGGAAGGGGGACTTTTTCTTAAGGGAGGACTTTGGCTCCGGTTCCCCCCTTCTTAAGGGAGGACTTTGCCTCCGGTTCCCCCCTTCTTAAGGGGGGCTAGGGGGGATCTCTCTAGCGCATGGTCTATATCTAGGCCTTGTGTGTACTGAGTAGCCCAGGGGGAGAGGGAAGCCGGAACAGATGGCTAAATCAGCTCAATCAGCCCTGCCACCAACTGGGTATCCGCAGCCAGCGGTGCCATGCGTTAGTGAGATAATCGCCCCAGGTGGGCTGTAGTTGGCTGGTACTGAGTTGTTCTAGATGATCGCACAGGTGATGCCCCAGGGGCGTGAGGCGAAAACTATCGGTCAGCCCTTGGCCATCCACTTCCCGCCGCAACAGCCCCACGGCAATCAGCCACATGAGCTCGTTATCCGCTTGCAGTTCCGACAGGGATCGGCGGGCATAGCCGTTTTTGACGCCCTGGGGATGGCACACCTGGCGCACGGAAACACTCTGGCGGCGCAGGGAAATCAGCAGGTCTAGGCGAAAGGGCGAACACTTAAAGGCGCGTTCAGCCCGTTTCCAGGAGGGTAGGGGATAGCGCTGGGTGAGGCTGGGGTCGGCGTTTACAAGGGCCATAGCTTCAAAGTCGTGGGGCGGTTTGGGAGAGGGCGATGCCTAGCCCTATTGTATAGGGGCCGCAGGCGTAATCCCAGATGGAGGAGAGAATGCTGCGGTCAGTAGAAAACGTTCAGGGGAGAAATCTATGCGCGGTGAGTTGGCGGCCCTGGCGGCAGCCTGTCTGTGGGCAACGGCGACGGTACTATTTGGCCACATTGGCAAACAGGTGTCGCCCTCCGTCCTAAATTTGGCGAAGGGGATCATTGCCCTCACCCTGGTTCTCATCACGCTCCTGGTGCTGCAACAGGCTCCGACTGGGTTAGATGGTCGGGCTTGGGGGCTGTTGTTGGCCAGTGGTGGGCTGGGCGTTGGCCTCGGCGATACCCTCTACTTCACCTCCATCAATCGCCTTGGCCCTCGACGCGCCCTCCTCCTCGAAACCCTAGCCCCACCCCTGGCCGCCCTGTTGGCCCTAGGCTTTTTAGGAGAAGTCCTTTCCCTACGATCCTGGGCGGGGATTGGCCTAACGGTGCTGGGGGTGGTGTGGGTCATTTCCGAGCGGGTGCCGACCGGATCCACCTTAGTGAGACCCCGATGGCAGGACGCGATGTTTGGGGTGCTGGCCGCCTTGGCTTCGGCGGGGGCGGCGGTGCTGTCGCGGGCCGCCTTGGCCAACACGGTCATCGACCCGCTATGGAGTACGCTGCTGCGCCTGGGGGGGAGCCTGGTGGTTCTCCTAGTTATCCTCCGTAGCCAAGGCCCATTGCCCTCCCCTCGGGCCATTGTCCCCAACCGCCGCGTGCTGGCTTGGTTGATTCTGGCGTCGTTCTTGGGCACCTACCTGGGCATTTACCTGCAACAAACCGCCTTCAAGTTTGCCGCCACCGGGGTTGCCCAAGCCCTCCTAGCCACTAGCCCCCTGTTTGTGCTGCCCCTGGCGGTGGCGATGGGAGATCGTGTCAGTTGGCGAGCGGTGGGGGGCGCGTTATTGGCCCTGGTGGGGGTGGTGCTGTTGGTGATGGGACAGTAGGGAATCGGGAATCGGGAAAAGCGTAGGGGCATAACGCCAACGCGAGGCTAGCGCCAACGCGAAGCCATGCACCTTTATCGGTGGGCCATCGCTGCGGCCCCCATGGGTTGCACGGCCAGAGCAGGGAAAGACTGGGTCAGTAACGATTCGAGATGGGCATCAGCGCACCCATAGATCGCGATGATAAACTCATCGATGTTAAACATGGTTTTGTCTTCATGAAATCGCTAGACCCTTTGATAGTTCTAGTGTTAGAAGACAAAACCTTTGCTTTGGAATGAGTTGCACATCGCGTTACTAGGGATGAATACCTATGCCCCCCTTTGTTCCTGTCATCCTCGCTGGTGGTAAGGGAGAGCGCTTTTGGCCCGTTAGCCGTCTTGCCTGCCCTAAGCAGTTTCTTTGTCTGGATGGCCGTGATCGCAGCTTGCTTCAGGCCACGGCGGATCGTTTGGAAGCGCTGGCGGGATCTTGGGCAGATCTGTGGGTGATTACCGCTGAACACCTAGCGGATCGGGTACGCCAACAACTGCCCCACCTGCCGGAGGCCAACCTGCTAGTGGAACCCGTGGGCCGAGATACCGCCCCCGCCGTGGCCTGGGCTACCCTGGAAATTGCCAAGCGCTACGGTCAGGAGGCCGTGGTGGGCTTCTTCCCCGCCGACCACTGGATTGCCGACGAAGCCGCCTTTTGCCACACCCTCAAGGCCGCAGCGACCCTGGCCGCAGAACGGGGAGCCATCGCCACCCTGGGCATCACCCCCACCTACGCCGCCACGGGCTATGGCTACATCGAACAGGGCGACGCCGCAGGCACCTACGGCGATCTGTCCGCCTACCAGGTCAGTCGCTTCACCGAAAAACCCGACGCCCCTACCGCCCAAGCCTTCATTGACAGTGGCCGCTTTAGCTGGAATAGCGGCATGTTTGTCTTCCCAGCCCAGGTGATGCTGGAGGAACTGAAGATCCATGCCCCTGGGTTAATGCAGCCCATCCTCGATCAGGGCGTCGCCGCTTACCCCGGCCTAGAAAAGCTCAGCATTGACTACGCCGTCATGGAGCACACGGCCCACGCCTACGTCATGCCCGTGGCCTTTGGCTGGGATGACCTAGGCGACTGGAACGCCGTGGAGCGCCTGCTAAAACAGCCCGACGACAAAAACGTCAACCTCGCCACCCACATCGCCCTAGACACCGAGGGCAGCATTGTCTATACCTCCAATGCCGAGGAGGTGGTGGTGACCATTGGCTTGCAAGACGTGGTGATTGTGCGCGACGGCAACGCCACCCTGGTCGTCCACAAAGACCGCACCCAGGACATTAAACAGGCGGTCAAGCAACTGGGGGCTGAGGAACGTTTCCAACACCTGCTCTAGGGGGCCGCCACGTCTTTCTAGGGGTGGGGCCTGCTCCGTATACTGAGCGCTACTCCCTAGGGGCCTCCGTAATATGCTGTGACCGCAGGATCCGCGATATCAGCAGGTCTTGATATAATTCCTGAGATCATCGCCAGCCCATGACAGATTCGGTTAGCCGCCCACCGTTGCGGATTGTACTTGCTATGCCCTCCACCATCGACGACATTGACCTCCAGGCCCGCCAGGGTAGCGTGGCCGCTATTATCCAACTCCTCAACGAACACTTCGCTGACGCCGGGATTCGCACCCGTGCCGTGCAGGATAATGGTGTGCTGCAACTACTGGTGGAAGCCGCCACCGCCGAGCAACTGCCCCAGGCCACCGTGGTGGACGAAGTGAAAACGGTACTAGAGACCATCAGTCCTAAGGGCATCAATCGGGTCAACATCAACAGCCGCATTGTGCAAGAACAGCAGTTGCTATGGCTGGATGAGATTAAGCGCGATCCCGAAAACAGCCTCCTCTGGGCAGAACCCGTCACCCTGCGGCGACCCAATCCCCTAGTGCGGCTGTGGCAAGATCTCCGCGCCCCCCGTCAGCGAAATCCCTATTTAGAGGTGCCCGACCGGAAACCCTCCGCTAGCCAGTCGGCCTTTTGGCGCGGGCTGATTGGGGGGGCAAGCCTCGCCCTGCTGCTGCTGCTGGTGGGCTGGGCCACCAAGGATTGGCTCCGGGCCAGTGTCAGCGGTGATCCGCCCTCCCCCGCCGACACGTCCTCTACCGATGCCCCCCCTGCCAATACTCCTCCCGCCATTCCCCCCGATCAAGACCCCTTTGTTCTGGCGGTGCGCATTGCCCAACAATCTGTCGAAGATGGCAAAACCGCCACCACCGCCGCCGAATGGCTCGACCTGGCGGTGCGCTGGCAGCGGGCCTCAGATTTAATGGCCGAAGTACCCCCAGAGGACGAACGCTACCCCATCGCCCAGGATCGGATGGGTATCTATGCCAATAACAAAACCCTCGCCCTAGAAGAGGCCGGACGCATTCAATCCGCCAACTAATCACGTTGGAGTCAAGTTCCACCCCGCTGCCACGACCTAGGGTTGAACCTGGTATAACTGGATGCAGCTTACCCCACTGCATCCATGATTCGTTACTTCCAAACCACCGTTTTTCCCTATCTCAAAGCCGAACTGCTGCCCTCTAGACCCGCACAGTTGCTGATCCAAACCGGATTGAAGTGGGATCGAGATAATGTGCCTGGTATGGCGGCGGCGCTGTCCTACTACGCCCTCTTTTCCCTATTTCCCCTACTACTGGTGTTGCTGAGCATTTTTGGGGTGTTGATTGGCCCCAATACGGAGGCTTTTTTGATGATTCAAGATGCCATTGAGCGCTTCTTGCCCACCGAGGTTCATGATCTCGTTAAAGAAACCGTCATTGCCCTAAATCAAAATAGCGTGGGGGCGGGCCTGGTCGGGTTTGTGCTCCTGCTCTTTATGGCCAGCACCATTTTTGTCATTCTAAAGCGCTATGTGAATCAAATTTGGCAGTCCCCCAGTCGCGTTACCGAGGCAGGTTCTCCCCTGAAAATGGCAACGTTCTTTATCGTGAATAAACTCTCTGGATTTTTGCTAGTTTTTGGCACGGCTCTCCTGCTGTTTGCCTCACTGGTATCTAATATTGCCATCAAAATTATTCTAAAGCTGGTCAATGAGTTTCAAGAACTCTTGCCCTTTATTCAAATCGACGAACTACAGCTTAGTCGAGGGCTTCAGGTTAGCTCATCGTTGTTCATTTTATCCATCGCGATTTGTATTCTGTTTAAGATTTTGCCGACGGTGCGCCTAAGCTGGAATGATGTGTGGCTAGGGGGCTTGCTGACGGCCTCGGCCCTGGTGGGGTTACAGCAGCTTGTGAGCAACAGCGTCATTTCCATTGGTGGTCGCTTTTTGTCCTACGGGGTAATTGGCAGCGTTATGATCTTGATGCTGTGGATCTTTCTCGCCTGCCAAATTTTCTTCTTTGGTTGCGAACTCTCCTATGTCTATGCCCATCTCTTTGGGAGCCGCCGCCAACGCCGGATGGATCGAACATAGCGACTCACGGAAGCGACTCACGGATAAGACAAAGCAAGCTTCTAACGATCCCCCCCAGAGCCCTCACCTAGCTGATCCTAGTCTGTTGGCGAGCCTAGACAGCGGGCTTCACGCCGAAAACCTGCACCACCGCACTGTGGCCCCGATGGCCAATACCTTCATGAATGTCTCGCTCCAGTTCTTCCCCAATGGTGAAGGTGAGGCCCGCCAGTTCTTGCTGGAGGGTGGGCCAGTCCATCATTAGATCGGCCACGGGTGGGCCTCCGGTTTTGAAGTTAAGCTGGGCCGGGGTATAGGCTTCTAGCACAAAGACGCCACCGGGTCGCAGCCCCTCCACCCCTTGACGGTGGATTTGGGCGCGGAGGGGCGGGGGCAGATGGCAAAAAATCGAGACAATGCCGTCCCAGCTTTGGGGTTGAATCTCAAACTCCGCCAAATCCGCCACGATGGTTCGCAGGGGAACGCCATGTTCCGCCGCCAGTCGTTGGGCCTTGGCGATGCCCACTTCCGACGCATCCACCGCCGTGACCCGATAGCCTTGCTGGGCCAGGTACACGGCATTGCGGCCCTCGCCCTCAGCCAAGCACAGGATGTTGCCCTTGGGAATTTGGGGGCACACCTGGCGCACAAAGTCGTTGGGCTGTTTGCCGTAGAAATAGTCGGGTCGGTTGTAACGGTCGTCCCACATGGCGTTGATTTGGGTTAAATCTGGCGGAAATATCCTCAATCCTAGGGGATTTTCTGGGTGGGGGACGGGGAGACCCCACCCCTACGGTTAGGCCGGGGGATTATAGCTTGCGGACGCTGGCTTGGCCGTCTTTGACTTCGCCGATCAGGACTTCGGTGGCGAGGTCGACGAATAGGCCGTTATCCAACACCCCAGGGATGTTGTTGATGGTTTTCTCCAGGCCAGCCGGGTCGTCGATGGCGGTGAATTTCACATCCAAAATCATGTTGCCTTGGTCGGTAATCACAGGGCCATCTTTTTTGATGCCCATGCGCAGTTCGGGCTTGCCGCCGAGGGATTCTAGGGCTTTGCTGACGGGGGTAACGGCCAGGGGCAGCACTTCCACAGGCAGGGCAAAGGTGGTGCCGAGCTTGTCCACCAGCTTCGAGCTATCCACCACCACGATAAATTCCTTGGCGAGGCCATCGACAATTTTCTCGCGGGTGTGAGCTGCGCCGCCGCCTTTAACCAGGTTCATGGTCGGGTCTACTTCGTCGGCCCCATCAATGGCGATGTCGATGCCATCGATTTCGTCCAGGGTGGTGAGGGGAATGCCGTACTGCTTGGCCAACACGGACGCCTGGAAGGAGGTGGGCACGCCCTTAATGTTGCTGATTTCGCCCTTGGCCAGCCGCTCGCCAATGAACTGAATCGCAAAGGCCGTCGTAGAACCCGTGCCCAAGCCCACCACGGTGTTGGACTGCACCCGCGCCGCCGCCTGCCGTCCCACTTCCTGCTTCATCAACTTCACAGGATCCATTTCTGCTGCCATGGGGTTCTCTCCTTCGATGGTCTACCTAATATCGGTATCTAGCATGACCTAAACCGGGCGCTCTGCATAGCCTTCACCCCAGGATGGTTTGCTCTTCAGCCCCTCCGTGTGGGCATGGGTCTCTCCTGATCTGGCGCTGAGGTCATGGCAATGGCGAGCGCTTCTCAACATTGGCCGTATGAATTTTATCGACAGGCATTTTGGCGATAGGCTTCTTGGCACTGACATTTGTAGGCAGAAGCTGAATAATAGTGCTATCTGCCCCATCCCTCGGTTGCCTTCGCTCCACCGAGGGGGTCATGCCTTGCCATCCCCTATGCCGCTGTCGCTATGCTCAATTCCCGTATTCCCTCCGGCCCCCTCAACCAAAAATGGAGCGATTTTAAGAATCACTGCCGTTTGGTCAGTCCCAAAAATAAGCAGCGACACACCATTCTGATTGTGGGCACTGGATTGGCGGGGGCTTCCGCAGCGGCATCCCTGGCGGAACTGGGCTACCAGGTCAAAAGCTTTTGCATCCAAGATTCTCCCCGACGCGCCCACAGCATTGCGGCCCAGGGCGGCATCAACGCCAGCAAGAACTATCCCAACGATGGCGATAGCGTCTGGCGGCTGTTCTACGACACCATCAAGGGCGGCGACTATCGGGCGCGGGAGGCCAATGTTCACCGATTGGCCGAAATCAGCAGCGGCATCATTGACCAATGCGTAGCCCAGGGGGTGCCCTTTGCGCGGGAGTACGGTGGGCTTTTAGATAACCGCTCCTTTGGCGGGGCGCAGGTGTCGCGCACGTTCTACGCCAAGGGCCAAACCGGGCAGCAGCTTCTCATCGGAGCCTACAGCGCCATGATGCGGATGGTGCGGGCGGGCAAAGTCGAGGTCTACGCTCGGCGGGAAATGCTGGATTTGGTGGTGGTGGATGGCCAAGCGCGGGGCATCGTCGTTCGCAACCTGGTAACGGGGGAATACGAGCGCTACGCCGGGGATGCGGTGCTGCTCTGTACGGGCGGTTACGGCAACGTCTATTACCTGTCTACCAACGCCAAAAATTCCAACGTTACGGCGGCATGGCGCTGCCATCGGCGGGGGGCGTTTTTTGCCAACCCCTGCTACACCCAAATTCACCCCACCTGCATCCCTGTGTCGGGCGACTACCAATCTAAACTCACCCTGATGAGCGAGGGCCTGCGCAACGATGGCCGCGTCTGGGTACCCAAACAACCGGGCGACACCCGCCACCCCAACGACATCCCCGACCACGAGCGCGACTACTACCTCGAAACCCGCTACCCCACCTTCGGCAACCTAGTGCCGAGGGACGTGGCCTCCCGCAACGCCAAGGCCATTACCGACGAGGGGCGCGGCGTGGGCGAAACGGGGCTGTCGGTGTACCTAGACTTCCGGGAAGCCATCCAACACCACGGACGCGACACCATCGCCGCCCGCTACGGCAACCTGTTCGACATGTACCAGCGCATCTCCGGCGAAAACCCCTACAAGGTGCCCATGCGCATCTACCCCGCCGTTCACTACACCATGGGCGGCCTCTGGGTGGACTACCACCTAATGAGCACCACCCCCGGCCTGTTTGTGCTGGGGGAAGCCAATTTCTCCGACCACGGAGCCAACCGCCTGGGGGCCAGTGCGCTGATGCAGGGCTTGGCCGATGGCTATTTCGTCATTCCCTACACCCTGGGCGACTACCTGGCCAATCAGTCCCTCGCCCCAGTTTCCACCGACGACGATGCCTTTGGCGAAGCCGAGGCCACGGTAAAAGCCCGCATCACCAAACTGCTGTCCATCCAGGGCAACAAAACCGTGATGGAGTTCCATCGAGAGCTAGGCCACATCGTGTGGGACAACGTCGGCATGGCCCGCAATCGCGAAGGACTAGAAAACGCCATCACCGAAATCCAAGCCCTACGCACAGAATATTGGCAAAACCTCAAACTCCCGGTCGAAGCCAACACCCTCAACAAAAACCTCGAATTTGCCGGACGAGTGGCCGACTTTATCGACCTTGCCGAACTGATGGCGCGGGACGCCCTACAACGGGAAGAATCCTGCGGGGGCCACTTCCGCGAAGAACACCAAACCCCCGACGGCGAAGCCCAACGGGACGACGACCACTTTGCCGTAGTCTCCGCCTGGGAATATCGCGGCGAAGGCCAAGTGCCGCAACTGCACCAGGAAAATCTGGTGTTTGAAAACGTCCAACTCACCCAGCGCAGCTATAAGTAGCTCAATCCAACGGACTCCGCACCCCTCGCCCGCCCCGGTTCAGCACATGGGTGTAAATCATCGTGGTCTTCACATCCTTGTGGCCCAGTAATTCCTGCACCGTGCGAATGTCGTAGCCATCTTCGAGCAAGTGGGTGGCAAAGCTGTGACGAAACGTGTGACAACTGCCATGCTTGGTAATGCCAGCCTGTTGCATTGCACCTTTCACGGCCCGCTGGACAGATTGCTCATAAACATGATGACGACGTACCACCTTAGACCGTGGATCAACCGACCGTTTCCAAGAGGGAAATACAAACTGCCAGATCCACTGCTGATTTGCGTTGGGATATTTTCGCTCTAGCGCATAGGGTAGCTCAACAGTGCCATAGCCTAAAGACAAATCCATATCGTGAAGCTTTCTAGCTTTTTGAAGCTGTAGCTGAAGCGGCATTTCTAACGCCTTGGGCAGCATCGTCTGACGATCCTTCTTACCCTTGCCATCCCGCACTGTAATCTGTCCATAGTCGAAATCTAGATCTTTTACCCGCAGCCGTAACCCTTCCATCAATCGCAACCCACTGCCATAAAGTAAGCTCACAATCAGATGTTCCACACCATCTAAGTGAGCCAAAATTTGCTTGACCTCTGACCGACTAAACACCACAGGCAACCGTTCTGGCTTCTTAGCACGTTCAATGTTGTCGATATACGGCAACTCTATTTGCAAAACTTGCCGATACAGAAACAGTAAGGCGCTCAAGGCAACGGTCTGCGTTGACGGAGCCACATGACGCTGAATCGCCAAATGAGAGAGGTAAGCCCGGATCTCTTCGGCCCCCATCTCTCTAGGATGGCGCTTGTTGTGGAACAGGATGAAATCTCGAATGTAGTAAACATACGACTTCTCGGTCTTGAGGCTGAAATGCTTCAGGCGAATGGCTTCCCTGACCTGATCAAGCAGGCGTGGTGGTGGTGATGGTGACATAGGTAGATGCTGGATAACCCCGACAGGAGGGGTATTATCCGTCAAAAGTGCTGGATAATACCCTCACCTACCATGCTTAACCCTCAAATCTGCTGGATAACACCCCAAAACCACGGTGTTATCCAGCAAAAATGATTATTAATTCCTTAAGATTCGGGTATTATCCCGTAGATCT
>NZ_JACJRS010000009.1 GCF_014697375.1 Phormidium sp. FACHB-1136 | reverse complement strand
ACGCCAAGGCCTTGAGGTGTCGCAGATCCCGACGATGGCTATATTGACGCAGCAAGGACAGCACTTGATCATAGAGACAGGTGGTGGCTGGCATGGCAAAGACCCTGAGATATGCAATTCCAGCGTCTCATGTCACCTCACCTTTTCCCCCTCGCAGCACGAGGTTTCAAGCCTTTCACCCACTTCTGTCAGGCAGTCAGCTCCTGCTCTTCAATGATGGATTGCAGATAGGCCTTCGTGGTTTTGAGATCCTGCTCTAGACGCTGGAGGTCAGTGTCGGCGGGGCGGGCCTCGGCGGGGGAACCCGCTGGGGCCGTGGTTTCGGGCGGCTGGGTGGGCGGGGCCATCTCGGTGAAGAGAATCAACAGGTGAGGATCGGTGGCCGTTGGTTGGGGCAGGGGTTCCGCGTCTATCTGCACCGACCGGACGGCACCTGCGATCAGGGCGAGGGCGGTCTTGGAGGCCGCTTGCCCGGTTTGGCGTACCTGGTGCAGCAAGGTGCGCAGGTCTAGGCGCAATTCCTCCCGCACCATGCTCAGCACATTCAGGCTGGCCTGCCCCGGCGAGGGCGCTAGGTAGGATCCGGTTTGGCCCCGAAACTGCACAATGTCGAGGTGGCTGTTCACCACCACCCCCACCGGGGCATAGCGGCTAAGAATCACCTGATCGACCAATTCCGACAGGCTCGTTTCAACCGGGGTGTTGGGGACGGCGAGGGCGGTGCCCCCAGGTTCCGTTGACGACACGGGGCCACCCAGATCCATCGGGATCAGGAGGGGGCTGGGCTGCTTGGCATAGATTTTATGGGCGCGGTTCACCAGGTGAAATAGGGAGGAAAACTCTCCCACCGTTTCGGCAGACCCCAGCAGCAAAAACCCACTGGGGCGGAGGCCGTAGTGGAACATGGGCAGCACTTTTTTTTGCAGGGCCGATCCAAAGTAAATCAGCACATTGCGGCAGCTAATTAAATCCAGCCGAGAAAAGGGCGGATCGCTGGCTAGGTTTTGGCGGGCAAAAATACATAGCTCCCGCACGGTTTTATTAATTTGGTAGCCCCCCTCGGTGGGCACAAAAAACCGCTGAAGGCGTTCGGCAGATACCTCGGCCACCTGGCTGGGCAAATAGATGCCCGCCCGCGCCTTTTCAATCACCAATTCACTGACATCGGTGGCAAAAATTTGGATTTGGGGCTGGCGGGGATGGTGGGCCAAAAATTCCAGCAGCACGATGGCCATGGAATAGGCTTCTTCCCCCGTAGAGCATCCGGCCACCCACAGGCGCAGGGGCAGATCGGGCGGACGGTCGCGCAGGATGGCCGGAAAAATCTCCCGCTTCAGGGCCGTAAAGACTTCGGGATCTCGAAAGAACTCCGTCACATGGATCAGAATTTCTTCGTATAGCGCCTGAACTTCGACGGTCTGAGCCTGAAGGTGCCGCCGATAGTCCGCCAGGGTTTCTAGGTGGTACAGGGCCATGCGCCGCTGAATCCGCCGCTGAAGGGTGGTGCGCTTATAGGCTCTAAAATCGACCCCAAAGGCCGCTTGCAACTGCTTGAGAATGGCCAAAAAGTCGTCTTCCTGGGTGGGGGCAAGGCCCGGTTCTTCGGGCGGCCCCGGCGGTGTCGCGAGGTAGGGATGGTGGCTAATGCGGGTCAGTTCGGCGGCGATGGCCTCCGGGGGAAGGATAAAATCCACTTGCCCCGTGGCAATGGCCGTATTGGGCATACTGCTGACCTGGGCCGAGTCCGCCGTTTGGGCAAAGGTGATGCCGCCAGCGGCTTTGATCGCCTCTAACCCCTGGCTGCCATCCCGCTCTCCCCCGGACAAAATCACGGCAATGGCCCGATTCCCCCAATCCTCGGCCAGGGAACTCAACAGCGTATCCACCGCCCGACTCACCCGACTACCCGCATTCCGGGGGCGGAGGTGCAGACATCCCTGGTGCAGGGTCATCAGGGTATTGGGGGGGATCACATAGATCTGGTTGGGGGCAATGGCCATGCCCTCCTGGGCTTCCTGCACAGGCATGGCGGTGGTGCGGGCCAAAATCTCGCTGAGCAGGCTCTTTTGGTTGGGGTCTAAATGCTGCACCAACACAAAGGCCATCCCGGTATCCGCCGGGAGATGGCTGAGCAGTTGGGTAAAGGCTTCTAATCCCCCCGCCGAAGCGCCAATCCCCACCACCGGAAAGGGGGCCTCCGGTGCGCTTTCCTCTGGTGGGGTGGGTTCAGGGGGCTCAGGGGCGTTTGGGGGCAACGACGACGGGCTAGATGGCGGACGCTTGCGGGGCATAGCGGGGAACGAGTAGAGAGCTAGACGTATCGCCGATTCTACATCCCCCGATCTGCCCTGCGCTACGGCAGATGGCCTGCCCGCCCGCCGTTACCCGGCTCGATAGGCGCTAGCAGGACACTTGCAAGGCACTACAGGCAATCGTGGTGCGCAGGCAAGAGGACGGGCCATGTTCATCAACTTCGAGGTAGGCATCGGCGGGGGCTTCCACCAATAGCCAGTCGTAGGGAAAAATAACCCGCTCTGAATAGATATGATCGTTCCTCCGAACCCGCGCAATTTGAAGGTCTGGGGTTTGATTACGGTATCCGCACAGAATGGCTGGCTCCACGGGATCCGTGATGATGGTTAAGGTTGACATGATTAAGACCTTTCTATCCTATTCGTGACATGAGGGGCGGAGCTGATCTATCGATGGCGGTAGCGCTACCTATAGCGGTTCTCAGTGGCGTGAGATACATCTTTTCTGGGTGCTAGATCCCCCCAGTACCTAGCGGTCTAAGGCTCACGCTGTCCCCCCCTTATTAACCTCAGTTCGGGGTAAGGTCAGTAGTCCGATGCCCCGGAAGCCCTCACCCCCCAGCCCCCTCTCCCTTGGGGCTACTGTGTACACATAAGTCCTTGACGTAGACGGTATAGGGGATCGATCCCCCCTAGCCCCCCTTAAAAAGGGGGGAACCGGATTCAAAGTCCCCCTTTTCAAGGGGGATTTAGGGGGATCTCCGAGGACTTGCGGCATGAAAACAAGATGTGTATACACAGGAGCTTATTAAGGGGGGCAGGGGGGATCTGATCGGTGTCCGTTATTGGAGTGAAATTCACTATTTTTAGACAAACCTTATCCCAAGCATCAGAGGCAACGATTTTCTTGAATTAAACGTCGATAGGTGCGATAGGGCAGATAGTCGGCGGGGTTATATCCGGCATATCGAAGAATAAGTACACAGGCCCAGGAATATTTGCCCTCAATGATGGCGGCTGTGATGGTTTCAATTTGATCTGCGTTCATAGCTCAATGGATTAAATGATTGACAAAAATGATTGACAAAAATGATTTAACGCACGATTTCATGGTTGACGCAAAGATGAGATCGAAGCATGGGCTAGCTTTCCTCTCAAGCTATCGCGACTCCCTGGCCAATGAGGCGTGCCGTGATAGAAAACGTCCCTTTAGTACAAGGGGCTTAAGTCCTTTTCCTGAATATCGCTAGTATGGGCCTTGCGATCAAGATGACTATCGTCGGGCTCAACAATGGTCAGTTGGGTCGGATGGCACTGTTTCACGATGGCTTGAATACTACCAATCCCTTCCTCGGCGAGATCTTGGATATAACCGGGCTGTTTTCGTTTGGCCTCGCGGGCATTGGTAAAGGGGCCAAAGTAGTAAATACAGTAGGGCTGGGTTGTAATCACCTCGACCCACCAGTTGCCTTTACCGAACTGAGGGAGATTCAGAAAGATTCTTTTCATGGCGCTATTCAAAAAACATCCAAAGCCTGTAGACTTGCCCAAGTCATGAATGACGCAAACAAGCCATAGAAATCCATCTCCAAGGCAATCAAAATTAGCTCATCGCCCTGGCGTTCTGAGTCTAGAAAAAAATTGGGTTTTATGAACCGTCGGAAAATATTTAAATTTGGCTTTATATTCCACGAGAGGCTATGCTTTGGTTCTACAGTAAAGATGTGAGAAAACTGTGAGGATGCATGTACACCGTGGAATCACGGAACATTTTGTTACAGAAATATGTAGTGCTGTAGTGCCTGTCGGCAAGGGGAGTTATGAGGATCTTGGTGGTTGAGGATGATCCCTTGGTAGCCGAGGTGATCGGCCATCTCATGGTGAGCCAAAGCTACGCACCCGATCTCGTGACGACGGCTCGTCAAGGTCTGGTGATGATCGACTCCTTTGCCTACGATTTGGTCATCCTAGATCTCCAGTTGCCGGAGATGGATGGCGTGAGCCTCTGTCAGCGACTACGGCATGAGGGCAAAACCATGCCGATTTTGCTGGTAACGGGCACCAATACCCCAGAGCAAAAGGCCGTTGCCCTCAATGCTGGGGCCGATGACTATGTGGTGAAACCCTTTGACCACCAAGAATTTATGGCGCGGGTGCTAGCGCTGCTGCGCCGCAGTCATCAGATGACCTTGCCCCAACTCACCTGGGGAGCCCTACAGCTCGATCCGGCCTGCCGCCAGGTTTACTATGGATCGCAATTGCTAGCCCTAACGCCCAAGGAATATGCCCTGCTAGAGTTGCTCCTCCGCCACGGAGAGCAGGTATTTAGCGCCCAAGCCATCCTCGACCAGGTATGGACGGCCCACGAATTGCCCATGGAAGAGACGGTGAGAACCCATATTAAGGGGCTACGACAGAAATTAAAGGCCGCTGGAGCCGCCCCCGATTTCATTGAAACGGTGCATCGGGTCGGCTATCGGCTGAATCCGGCCATGCGCTATGGGCGTCCGAAGGTTGCCGTCCCCCAGGCCGATGGTTCCGGCCTGGAGGCCGCCCTAGGTGGGGACATGTCCCAGCGTCCTCGTGTGCTGGTGGTGGGCCAGAACAACGCTGATTTAGCGCAGTTGCAATCCTATCTTCCGGCGGATCAGATTCAGGTGGTGGGGCTAACGCAGCCGCACCATATATGGACAATGTTGCAGACGACCTGCCCCGATATTGTGTTTTTGGGCGCAGCGCCAGACCCCAACCTTAACCTGGCGATCTGCCGAGACCTGCGATCCCACCCCCAGTGGCGGCAGTTGCCCGTCATTGTCACCCTGACCACCCCATCGATTCACTGGGTCTATGGGGCGTTTGCGGCGGGAGCGAACGACGTTGTGATGGAACCCATTGTGGGGCCAAAACTACTGGCCCGCCTTGTGGCCCAGGCCGAACTGGCGAAGATCCCAAGCGATTTGCGGCCCTTGGGGCTGGGGACCTCTGGCGCTTTCCAAGGCAAGCCAGTCTAGCTCATCCTCACGGCAGGGGGCCACCTGCATGATTTCCTTGGCCGTGCCCCTAGGTTTTTTTATGCTGTTTCTGTGCCGCAGACCCGGACGAAACGTCATAAACTGGGTTACTGCCCGTCTAAAACATTAGGCCACGCCCCCTTTGCCCATCATCACTGAGTTGAGATCTCCCCGCCGTGAAGCTATTTCTCTATCACATCCCTGAAGAAGTGCCCGATGGGGCCACCCCCGACTGTGCCATTGCCATCGACGTGCTGCGGGCCACCTCTACCATGGCCGCCGCGTTGGCTGCCGGGGCCGAAGCCATCCAGGTGTTTAGCGATATCGATGAACTCCTGGCGGTCAGTGCCGATTGGCCCAGCGACAAACGCCTGCGGGCGGGGGAACGGGGTGGCGGCATGGTGGAAGGTTGCGATCTGGGCAATTCGCCGCTGGATCATTCGGCAGACCAGTCGGGGGGCAAGCGGTTGTTTATGTCTACCACCAACGGCACCCGCTGCCTCAAACGCATTGAGCACGCCCCCACGGTGATTACCGCCGCCCTCACTACCCGCAAGGCCGTGGTGGATTTTTTGCTGGATCGCAACCCGGAAACCGTGTGGCTCGTGGGCTCTGGCTGGGAAGGCACCTACTCCCTAGAGGACACCGTCTGCGCTGGGGCCATCATCCAGGGCATTTTGGACGCCACCGGGCAAAGCTTCAAAGAGTTGGCGGGCAACGATGCGGTGATTGGGGCCGTTAGCCTCTATCAACAATGGCAAGATCAACTGCTGGATCTCATGCACCACGCCAGCCACGGCCAACGGCTACTACGCCTCAACAACGAAGCCGACTTGAAATACTGCGCTCAGTTAGATGTGTTGAACGTGGTGCCCATTCAGCAAACGGCGGGGGTGTTGGTGCGCTAGGGGCCATACCTGGAGGATAAGTGAATACCGCAATTCTTCGGAAAACCTTCATCATGGCCTTATCATTCCTTTACAGGAACTCCCCTATTCTGTACCCAAGCCACCCGGCACCTATGTGAACCCCCTTAAGCCAACCCGTATCCTAGCCTTCTGGCCGCGATACAGGCTCACCTACACCGACCGATCTATACCGAATCCCCTATACCTGAGTGCGATGGCCCTGCTTTTCGGAGTGGGGCCATTGTTCATTTTGGCGGGCGGATAGGCATTTTGGCAGGGCAGAACCAGACAGGCCCACTATGCTGAGGCCAGCTTCCTGGAGAGCGATTTCTAAAGGTATCCGATCACATCCATGAAAGCCCTACTGCTCTATCCCAAGTTTCCCCAATCCTTTTGGTCCTACGACCGCTTTATGGAGATCGCCGGACTGAAGGCCGTGATTCCGCCCCTGGGGATCATCACCGTGGCGGCGATGCTGCCTGATCATTGGGAGATTCGCTTCTGTGATCGCAATGTGGCCCTAGAAACCCAAGCCGATTGGGACTGGTGCGATCTGGTGATCATTTCCGCCATGATTGTCCAAAAGCCGGATTTTTTGGCCCTGATTCAACGGGCTGTGCGCCTGGGTAAACCCGTGGCGGTGGGTGGCCCCTACCCTACCTCGGTGCCGGAAGATGCCCTGGGCGCGGGGGCCAACTTTTTGGTGTTGGACGAAGGGGAAATGACGGTGCCCCCCTTCCTGGAGGCGCTAGAACGCGGCGACACCGAGGGCATCTTTCGATCCGCCGACAAGCCCGATGTCAGCCAAAGCCCCCGGCCCCGCTTCGACCTGCTGCAACGGGACGCCTACCTGATGATGGCGATCCAGTTCTCGCGGGGGTGCCCCTTTAACTGCGAATTTTGCGACATCATTTCCCTCTATGGCCGCAAGCCCCGCACCAAAACCCCTAGCCAAGCCCTAGCCGAACTCCAGGCGCTTTACGATCTGGGCTGGCGGGGGTCACTGTTCATCGTCGATGACAATTTTATTGGCAACCAACGCAATGTCAAAGCCTTCCTGCGGGATCTGATTCCCTGGATGCAGCAGCATCGCTACCCGTTTACCTTTTTAACCGAAGCCTCGGTGAACCTGGCGGAGGACGAGGAACTGCTAGACCTCATGGGGCAGGCTGGGTTCTTTGGCGTGTTTTTGGGCATTGAAACCCCCGACCAAGACAGTCTGCACATCACCCGCAAGGTGCAAAACACCCGCAACCCCCTCGTGGAAGCCTGCGCCAAAATTAACGCCGCCGGACTGCTGATCTATGCCGGGTTTATCCTCGGCTTCGATGGCGAACGGGAGGGAGCCGGGAATCGCATCCAAGCCTTTGTGAAATCCACCAGTATTCCCCAACCCATGCTGGGTATCCTCCAGGCTCTCCCCAATACGGCCCTGTGGGAACGGCTGCACCGGGAAGGGCGCTTATTGGCCGCCAATGGCCACCCCACGGGGGATCAAAATACCCTGATGAACTTTGTTCCCACCCGCCCCATCGCCACCATCGCCCGCGAGTATGTCCAGGGCATTTGGATGCTCTACGACCCGGAAGCTTACCTTGACCGCTGCCTTCGGCAGTGCCTCAACCTCAGCAGCCGTCGGCACGATCACCAGGCCATGCAGTTCCCCCTCGGCAAAGGGCTGCGCCTGGTGGCCCAGGTGATTTGGCACCAGGGTATTCGCCGACCCGACATTCGCGGGCAATTTTGGCGGCAACTGGGGATTATCCTGCTCCAGCGCCCCCACATTCTCAATACCTACCTGGGGCTCTGTGCTGCCGGAGAACATTTTTGGGAATACCGATCCCTGGTACGTCGCCGCATCAGCGATCAGCTTGGGTTCGATCCGCTGGCTCCAGAGAGGGTTCCCCAGCCAGAACCCGTCACCATGGCCGCCTAGCGGGCGATTCCCCAACGGCAAAATTCCGCCCTGGGTCTAGGGGAGGGATGAGAATGCAGTACACTGCTGGGGTGTTTTGGCCACGGTAGACCTATGAATGCTGGCGAAATCTTAGACCGCTATCGGGCGGGGAATCGCACCTTTACGGGCCTGACCTTGCTAGAAATCGACCTCCTCCAGGCCGACCTCAGCGGGGCCGACTTCAGCCATAGCGATCTGCGCCAATCTCGCCTAGGGCGCACCCGCTTTATCCGTAGCACCTTCACCCAGGCCGACCTCAGCGAAGCCCTTTTGTGGGGAGCTGATTTTACCCAGGCCCACGGTGTCCAAATTCAACTGCGCGACGCCGACCTCAGCGGGGCCGTGTTTGCCGAGGCGGTGCTCACTGCCGCCAACCTGGTCAAGGCCATTCTCTGCGGAGTGAACTTCCAAGGGGCCGATCTTACCCAGGCACTGTTGATCGAAGCCGATTTTCGCCCCAGTTCCGACCAAGCCACCAACCTGAATGGGGCCAACCTGAGCACCGCTAACCTCAGCTATGCCCACCTCAACGGAGCCTCCTTGGTGGGGGCCAACCTGCAAGGGGCCAAACTCTGCCGCGCTCGCCTCGGCCAAGGCTTTCGGCCCGATGCCCCCAAAACCAACCTCAGCCAAGCCAACCTGCAAGGGGCCGACCTCAGCTATGCCGACTTCACCGGGGCCATGTTGTGCGGGGCCGACCTGCGCGGGGCCGACCTCACCGGGGCCATCCTCACCCAGACCGATCTGACGGGTGCCCAACTCCCCGACGGCATCGATCTCACCCTGCCATAACAATTCCACTCAACGAACCGGGCACATCAGCCCACCGGACTAACCGTGCTGGTCGCGAGATATCACCGGGGCTAGGCTACGGTGGGCAACACCGGGTAAGCGGTGCCATCAAGGCGGAGGAAATAGAGTTCCACGCTGAGATCGGGATATTTGGCGGTAATGGCGCGGTAAGCCTGGTTTAGGTAGATGGCGTGAACCTGTTGCTCCCGCTGGGGATCTTGGCTGAGGGTAGGGTCAACGTGGTTGGCGTAGGCTCCGCAGTCTTGGTGGTCGAGGAGGATGACGCGGTTAATGTGGTGCAGTTGTTGGGAAATCTCAAGCTGATCCCAAAACGTTTCGGCCTCGGCGGCGTGGGGAAAGCCCGCCAGCGCCAGGGACGATCCGGCCAAGGCGACCCAGTCATAGCGATGGCTCAGTTGCTTTTGGGCCAAGAACTGCTGCTCGGCCTCTACCATGCGAAAGTCTATGCAGCTTAGGACAAGGGCCTGGGCTGGGTGGGGTTCGGCCTGGGCCAGTTGAGGTTTGCCCAAAAGTGGGCAGGCCACTGCCCCCCAAAGCCCTACCCTCAGAAACCAGCGGCGATCACAGCCACAGTGTCCCAAATGGCGGGCCATCTGGGGCGGTTGGGGGGCGGTCGAGTCGGGGCCGTTCGCAGAGGGAGACATAGCCGTCGCTTAAGCAGGTAGATGACAGGGGCAAGACAGCCTTTAATATAAGGGCATTACGACGACACCCAGCGGTATCTTCCAGCCTTGATTCCATCCCAAAGGCTGGAAGATATAGGATTGCCATCCTCATCTCCGTCCTAGGTGCCGACCACCCTACAAGGAAGACCATGGAACAAATCTGGCAAAAACTTCTGCGTTCTAAGCGGTTGCTATGGTTTTGCTTGGGGATGATGCTTTTAGGGTTGGTGGTGCCCATGCTGGCTTTGGTGCCCTGGCAGGGGCTTTTGGGGGCTAACGAGCCAGTGCCTACGGGGCCTCGGCAGGCGCTGGTGACCGAGGTCATCACCCGTTTAGATCGAGCAGACTTGCTGGCGACGTCAGCAACCCAGGGCAACCCCAATGCCGCCATTGTGCTGTTTAAGTTTTCCGATTTTCAGTGCCCCTACTGCGCTGTTTCCGCTGCCCAGATGAAAGACTTTGTGCGTCGTCATCAGGAGGATTTACTCTACGTTTATAAGCACTTTCCCCTCAACAACATTCACCCCGAAGCTACCCCAGCCGCGAAAGCCGCCTGGGCCGCAGGTCAACAGGGGCAATTTTGGTTGTACCACGATGGCCTCTTTGCCAACCAGGAACGGCTAGGGGAGGATCTCTATCTCGAATTAGCCACGGCCATGGGGCTAGATTTGGAGCGGTTTAACCGCGACCGGGCTAGCCCTGAAGCAGAGGCCACCGTTCAGCAAGATTTGGCCTTAGCCCAGCGCCTAGAACTGGCAAGTACCCCCACCTTTTTAATGAACGATTTGCTCATTCCAGGTGGCGTTACCCCAGAGTTAATGGAAACCCTGTTTCAGGACATTAGTGGCCGCATTAAGTTCAATTCCTCCCCACCGACGACGCCCTAACCTGCAACCTTATACCCAATCCCCATCGAATCACCCCGATTCCCAGCCCAGCAAACCCTAGGGGCGAGGTCTCCTTGCCCGCTGATACCGGGGGTAAACAAGCCGGATTTAGGATTAGATCACGATGGCGTCGATCCCATCCCCCAAAGGATGAAGAAAGCCGTGCAAACAGCACAAAAAAGGCGCACTCGTTGGAATGCGCCCTTGGGGTTAACGGTCAGAGGTTACAGGCTGACCGAGGTGTGTGAAGGAAACTTATTTGTTGGGTTGAGGGGTCATGCGCAGGTAGGGCTTGATTTCGGTCACGCCCTTAGGAAAGCGCTGACGGGCCTCTTCCGTGGGAATGGCGGGGGAAACCACCACATCATCGCCATCCTTCCAGTCTACGGGGGTGGCTACGCTGTAGTTGTCGGTCAGTTGTAGGGAGTCGATCACCCGCAGGATTTCGGCAAAGTTGCGTCCGGTGCTGGGGGGATAGGTGATGGTGAGGCGCAGTTTCTTGGCAGGGTCAATCACAAACACGCTCCGCACGGTGAGTTTGGCGTTGGCGTTGGGGTGAATCATGCCGTAGAGGTCGGAGACTTTTTTGTCTTCGTCGGCCAGGATGGGGTAGTTGACCGCCACGCCCTGGGTTTCGGTGATGTCGCCAATCCAGCCGTTGTGGGATTCAGCGCTATCGACGCTGAGGGCGATGACTTTGACGCCGCGCTTGTCAAATTCGCCTTTGAGCTTAGCTACGCTGCCCAGTTCGGTGGTGCAAACGGGAGTGTAGTCGGCGGGGTGGGAGAACAGCACCACCCAGCTATCGCCCGCCCAGTCGTAGAAGTTGATTTCACCCTCGCTGCTTTGCTGGGTAAAGTTGGGAACTTGATCGCCAAGTTGTAGGGTCATCACAAATCTCCTAGGAATCTCAATAACAGGGCGCAGCCGATCACCACGCGCCACCAGACAAACGATTGGTGCGGCCTGGGCACCATCGTTTCCCTATTCTTGCATAAACCCCGGTATTCCGGTCGGAGTTTAGAGGATTATCTTAATGATTGGTTCCACCACCCCGATTGGTTTGGGTGGCGCAGTCGTTGAAACCCTTAATCTCAAGGGGATTGCGCCAGAGTTGCAACAGAGATTTCCCCTAAGGTGTGTCCTCAAATCTCCATAGGCAGAGTAGGCTTTGACGGTTGAGGACGGTGCTCAGGTCAGCCCGCCGAGGCGAATGCCAGCCCCCAGCACCACAAAGAGAACGGCGAGGGTGGTGACGCCCACAATGTGAAAGGCCAGGGACTTGAGGGTTTCCGCCGACAGGTTGGGGATGATGAAGAATCGGGCGTGGATAGCCAGGGCCAGGGTGCCCAATAACAGCACCAGATGTCCGCCTGTCCACACGGTGGCCCCTAGGGTGTGGAGGATAATCAAGAGCTTGAAGAGCATTGCAGGTACCGAATAGGGTGGTTTTAAGGTGGTTTGAGGGGAGATCAACGGCGTAGTAGAGTACAAAGGAGTTTCACCGGGCTAGATTCCCCATGACCTTCTACATTGCGCCACGTTTTCTGAAAAAACTGGCGGTTCACATCACCAAGAATTTTATCGATCTACCCAAGGTGAAAGTGCCGCTAATTCTGGGCATCCACGGGCACAAGGGGGAAGGCAAAACCTTTCAGTGCGAATTGGTCTACCAAAAAATGGGGGTTGAGGTCGTCCACATTTCCGCTGGGGAATTGGAAAGCCCCGATGCCGGAGATCCCTCCCGCCTCATTCGGCTGCGCTATCGGGAGGCGGCGGAGCTGATTCGGGTGCGGGGCAAGATGGCGGTGCTGATGATCAACGACCTCGATGCCGGGGCGGGCCGAGTGGATGCGGGCACCCAATACACGGTGAACACCCAACTCGTCAACGCCACGCTGATGAACATTGCCGATAATCCCACCAACGTGCAACTCCCCGGCAGCTACGACGACACCCCCCTACACCGAGTGCCGATTGTGGTAACAGGCAACGACTTTGCCACCCTCTATGCCCCCCTGGTGCGGGATGGGCGGATGGAAAAGTTCTACTGGGAGCCCAGCCGCGAGGACAAAATCGGCATCGTGGGCGGCATTTTTTCCGAAGATGGCCTCTCCAGGCAGGATGTGACCACCCTGGTCGATCACTTTTTGGATCAATCGGTGGATTTTTATGGGGCGCTGCGGTCTCGCCTGTTTGATGAGCAAATTGAAGCCTTTATCGACCGGGTCGGTATTGAAAAAGTGGGAGCCTCGGTGGTCAATACAACCCAGCCCCCCACCTTCCACACCCCCGATTTTCGCCTCCCCCACCTGATCGACCAGGGGGAACGGATCGTCAAAGAACAGCATCGCCTGCGGGATATGCGCCTGGTGCAAACCTACAACCAAGCCCTCTACGACCGTCGCCGCCAGAACCCGGAACCCGCCGCCCGGTTCTCCACGGCTGAAGCCCCTAGCCAAACCGTTCCCCAAGTCGTTCCCGTCGCCGACCGTCACGCCCCAGCCCAGTCCCAACCCGCCAGCCCACCCAGCGGCACGCCGATTGACCCAACCGTGGCCCAGCAGGTGCAGTCCCTCGTCAGTCAAGGCTATGCCATTGGGGTGGAATACGTGGAGCCGCGTCGGTTTAAGATGGGTTCCTGGCAAAGCTGCCGCACCATCGCCCCTGCCTCCTCTGCCGAAACCCTCGCCCAACTAGCCACTTGTCTCAACGATCATCAGGGGAACTACGTGCGCATGTTTGGGGTGGATGCCGCCAAGCGTCGGGCGATGGAAACCATCATTCAACGGCCCTAGAATCTACCCACTATTCTTGCACCACCACCGGAGTGCCGATACTCGACCAGTTGAAAAACCACTCGGCATGGTCAACGGCCACATTCACGCAGCCATGGCTGACGGGGGTGCCAAAGTTGTGGTGCCAATACGCGCCATGGATGGCGTAGCCTCGGTGAAAATACATCGTCCAGGGCACGTTGGGCACGTCATAATCCGCACCCCGCATTCGAGTGGTGCGGTGCATCGACTGAATGGCAAACACGCCTCTCACCGTTGGGGTCGAGGGTTTTCCGGTAGAAACAATGACAGCATAAACGGGGGTATCCCCTTCCCAGGCGTACAACCGCTGGCTGGATAGATCCACCTGCAACCAGCGCTGATTCGACTGGCGCAGTTGCTCAACGCGAGCGGCAATTTCCTCATTGGTAAGGGCGAAGGCTGGCCCAACGGCGGGTGCAAACACGAGCCCTGCCCCGCTGATTAGAAGGCTCAAAAGCACACTTTCCCAAAGGCACTTAAGCCAGTGCGGTTTAGCGCGAAACATGACCTTACCTCAACGGCCTACATAGGAATAACTTCACGGTGGTCGGGCGGGAATCGTGTCAATGGCAATGATTCTTTATCTATCTTCAGTGGATCACGCCCTTGTGGGGCAGTTCAGGTTGTTGCCCGATGGCCCTGTCGCTACAGGGGAATGAGGCTGGCCCAGCACCCTTGCCCTCCACCACGGCACCGACGATGGTTATCCTGAGAGATCCCTCTTCTAGACTCAGGAGATCACAAACGCGCTCTTTTGCCGCAAGCCAGCCCACCCTAACGGGAAGCAAGCTACACCCTCAAATCCCTCTCCCTTGGGGCTACTACCTACACAGATCTCGTTAGCACTGGCCAAAGGCTGGGAGATCCCCCTAAATCCCCCTTGAACAGGGAGACTTTGACTCCGGTTATCCCCTTTTCAAGGGGGGCTAGGGGGGATCAATCCCTGGCAAGGTCAGCATCGATGACTTGTGTGTATTTAGGAGTCCAAGGGGCGAGGGGCCGGGGGCGAGGGGCGAGGGGTGCAGAGACTTGGCGATCTCCTGGGACTAGCTGAGGGAAAAGCGTATAATAGGTCGTGAAATAGAGGATTCTTTGATGAATTTTCCTAGAAATCTTTTGATGCCAAGCTCTGAGCTAAGAAAGAAATTAGACAAAATCGAAAAAGTATTCGATGCGGATCAAGTTCTCGCCATGGATGTTGATCAATCTGTCATCGTTGACTATTACACCCAAAGTAACCCAGGGTATAGCCAGTTCCATTCCACCGATGGTTCTGTGCATATGGCCTTGAATTTTGATGGCAAATTTGACCAACAAGGGTATTACGGCCAAGCCAAACTGGTGCAGCAGCAGATTGACCAAATCAATCCAACCCAGGTGCTAGAACTTGCCTGTGGAAAAGGATTTAACTCTGTTTATCTGGCTACCCAGAACCCAGACATAGAATTTCTGGGGCTGGATCTCACCCCCGTCCACGTTGAAATTGCCAGTCAAACAGCCCGTGATCGTGATTTGAAGAACTTAATGATTCAACAGGGAGATTTTCATCACCTAAACTACCCAGATCACAGCCTTGACATCATCTTTGTAGTTGAAAGTTTATGCCATGCCACCAACACGCCGCAGGTGCTGGAGGAAAGCCACCGTGTCTTGCGTCCGGGCGGAATGTTCATCGTGATTGATGGCTTTAGAAAGAAACCCTCAGAAGCCATTACTGAGGATGAACAGAAGGCTGCCATTTTAGTTGAAAAGGCCATGGCCGTTGAAAAAGGGTTAACCCTGGATGACTTCCTTAATTTGGCCCATCAAGCTGGATTCGCAGATCAGGACTACCAAGATCTTTCCGATGCGATTATGCCGAACCTGAAACGGTTGGAAGGTCTGGCCAGAAAGTTCTTTCGATTTCCGTTCTTGGCACGAAGAACCGCCAAACTTCTACCGCCCTATTTGGTGAAAAATACCATCGCGGGTCTGTTAATGCCTACCACCGTTAGCAACGGTATCCACGGATATTTCGTCGTCAATCTCACAAAGGATCAATAAGGATCACTCGCGAAAAATCCAGAACATAGCGCCTGTCCGCCAGCGGTTAGATACCTGGGGTCAGTCTGGGGATGGCCTGGGATCGGCGCAACAGTAGCGAGTTCCCAACGACCGTCACCGAGCTAAAGGCCATCAGGCCTCCGGCAGCGGCGGGGCTGAGGCTGGTGCCAAGGGTGGGCAGTAAAATTCCAGCGGCGAGGGGAATGGCGATCAGGTTATAGGCAAAGGCCCAGGCCAGGTTTTGGCGAATTTTGCCCACGGTGGCGTGGCTGAGGTCCAGGGTGTCTAGCAGGCCCGACAGATGGTTGGCCATCAGAATGACATCAGCGGTGTCTACGGCAATGTCGGTGCTGGCTTGCAGGCTCACCCCCACATCGGCCTGGGCGAGGGCGGGGGCATCGTTGAGACCATCTCCCACTAGGGCGACGGTGTGCCCAGCGGCTTGCAGAGTTTGGATCGCCGCCACCTTCTGCTGAGGCGAGGCCTCGGCAATGACCTGGTCAGCGGTTAGGTTCACCTGGGCGGCGATGGCCTGGGCGACGGTGGATCGGTCACCGCTCAAAAGCTGGACGGTCAAACCTCGGTTTTGCAATTGTTGGACGACACTGGCCGCTTCGGGACGCAGTGGGTCGGCAATGGCCAGATAGCCCACCAAGTCTGAGCCTAGACCGATGTAGACCACGGTTTGGCCGTTCTGTTCTAGGGCTTGCACAGCGGTTAGGACGGCTTCAGCAAGGGTGATGCCCTGTTGCTCCAGCCAGGGACGATTGCCGAGGATGCAGGGGGTGGGGGTGTCCTGCCAGGTCACAGTTGCCAGGATGCCTAGACCCGGTTCGGTGGCGAAATCCTCCGCCTGGAGCAGGGGCAGATCTCGTTCCTGGGCAGCGGCTTGGATGGCCACCGCTAGGGGATGCTGGGTGCCGCTTTCCACGGTGGCCGCGAGTTGCAGAATATCCTGGTCGCTCAGGGTTTCCGGCAGGGATTGGGTGTGGGTGACGCTGGGCTGGCCCAGGGTGAGGGTTCCAGTTTTGTCAAACACCACGGTATCGACTTGGTTCAGTGCCTCCAAAATATCGCCGCCGCGAATCAGCAGGCCCCGCTCTGCCCCCAGGCCCGAACCCACCAGAATGGCCGTCGGTGTCGCCAACCCTAGAGCACAGGGACAGGCCACTACCATCACGGCAATGGCCAGTTTCAGGCTGACCAGAACGGTGGAGGAGGTCGCGGTCATCGTGTGATCCAGGTGAGCCATGCCCAGGGCAGCGGGCATCACCTCTGGCCACAGGGGCAGGCCGATAAAGTACCAAAACAGAAAGGTTAGCACCGCCAAAGAAAGGACGCCGTAGGTGAAGTAGCCCGAAATGCTATCGGCGAGGCGCTGGATGGGGGCTTTGCGGCTTTGGGCGGTGTCCACCAGGCGAATCATTTGGGCTAGGAGGGTGTTTTGGCCCGTACCTGTCACTTGTAGGGCAATGGCTCCGGTTTGGTTGAGGGTGCCCGCCGCCACGCTGTCTCCCGGTTGTTTGAGGACGGGGATGGATTCTCCGGTCAGCATGGCCTCATCCACGGTGGATTGGCCCACCACAATCACCCCATCGGCGGGGATTTTCTCCCCCGGTAGCACCTGCACCCATTCCCCGGTTTGCACGTAGCTGGTGGGCACTTCCACCCCGGTTTGGGCGGTTTCCGAGGCAGTGGGGTCGGCAATTAACCGAGCCGAGCTGGGCTGAAGTTCCACCAAGGATCGCAGGGCATCCGCCGCCCGAAATCTGGCCCGTTGTTCTAGGGTGCGGCCCAGCAAAATAAAGCTCAGGAGCATGACAGGCTCGTCAAAGAAGCATTCCCAGCCCAGCCTCGGAAACGCTAAGGCCACCAGACTGGCCAGGTAGGCACTGCCGCTGCCCAGGGCGACTAGGCTGTTCATGTTGGGGGCCAGTCGTCGCATTCCCCGCCAACCGTCCACCAAAATTTCCCGTGCGGGGACCAGTAGCGTCACCGTGGCCAACAGACCGTGGAACCACAGGTCGCTAAGGACGGGCACCGTTAGCCAGCCAAAATGCTTGAGGTGGCCAATCGCGGATAGCACCAGCAACCCTACCGCCACGGTGAGGCGCTGGATCTGCTGGCGTTGTTCCTGCCGCTTGCGGTCTACCCAGGCTTTCAGATCGTCGGTGCCATCGCCTTCGGTGGCGCGGGGCGTGGTCGGGAAGCCTGCCTCGGTAACCACTGCCGCCAGGTCTGCTGGGGTCAGTCGTCCTGACTCAGCCTCCACCACGGCCACCTCCGTTACCAGGTTCACCGTGGCCGAAACCACCCCCTCCACCTGGGCTAGTCGCTTTTCCACCGTGCGCACACAGCCCGCACACATCATCCCCTGCACATTCAGCACTACCGTATCGTGGGCGGTTGGGGCCGGGGCTTGAGGCAAAGACACATCATCGACGGACTGGGGAAGCACCTGCATAGGAGTCGCAAGAAACGGTAGGAGAACAGTAGGAGATCGCTTCCAGCCTAGCAAGCTCCTTTGTGCCTAGGGCCAATATCCGTAAAGTTTTTCAAGGCCTTTTTTTTAAGGTCATCGGGGCCAGGGTATCAGGTCGCACCAAGGGCCATGACAAAACATCCTGGGATAGCCGCTCAATCGGTATCCCAGGATGACAGACAAGAGTGATATTGACGGTTCGCGTTGTTGCTTAAACCAAGTCCACGCTGACGGCCCTAAACCGACTGCATCAGCATGGCCCGCAGTTTTTCGCGTTCGATGGGGGAAAGGGTACGGGCAAAGGCTTCGATGTCAGCCTGATTCATGGTGCTGAGTACCTGATGCAGTGCCCCCATGGCCGCAGCAGACTGGGAGGCCGAAGCCACAGGGCTCACGGTGGGCAGGGTTGCGGCTGGGGATACGGAGGACGACCCGTTATCGAGGACACAGTTGCCACCATCACAGTTGAGGTGCAAGTCGTGCCAGGTCATCGTGGGCAGCACCGAACCCCGACGACCATGGAGTTCATGGAGCAGAACGTCGGTTTCCCAGTAGGTGCGGGGAGAGGGGTACTGATCGTCTGTCCAGGCATGGGGCACGGTGAAGCAGCCAAAGTGATGATCATAGTCATCGGAATCTAGCAGGGCGGTGATCACTTCCTTCACCCCTTGACGCATGAGAATATCGCAGTACTCCCGCATTTCATCGCCATCTTTGGGAGCGCGGCCAATAAAGTGCTTAAAGCAGAGTTCAATAAATTTTAGGTTTGAGGAATTGTAGTAAAACTCGTTCAAATAGACTTCAGAGTGCCCCAAAATCCGTAAAAACCGCTTGACGCCGATTTTGTTGCGCAGAAAATCGTCTTCATCTTTGGCCAATACCTTTCGTTCGTAGGCGTAGGGCTGACGCTCTAGCACTTGGGCGTAAATCTGGCGCAGCGCCAGTTGCCGCTCCTCACGGTCAGACTGACGACTTACCGTGATTTCTTTGGGTGTCAATTCATTGATTACGGTCATGGTCAACCTCCCCACAATCAGGGATAACGCCTTAAAATCTTGAGCTATATTTAAGCTTCCCAAGGAGAGCGCGTCCCTAACCATTTCGATGCGTTTCTTAATATTTTTCGTGGTAGAAACTCACAGTTCTTCGCAATAAATCATTATAGCGATACCCACGCATTCCCCGTATTCTTTACTACATCAGCGTTTTGGCGACTCCAGTCCAGATCACCCCCCACCCCAGGCCCAAAACCACCCGAATGATCTGGCCCCTCCCCGGAATGACCGCCCACCCCGCCCAGATCGGTCTACCCTAGGGAGAGCGACGTTTATAGGAGAGGCTTTCCATGCCGCTGATTAAGGTGCAAACCTCTATCCCGTCCCCCGATAAGGCCCAGGTGCAGAGCCTGTTGAAGGATCTCTCCGCTCGGTTAGCCAGCCACTTGGGCAAGCCCGAATCCTACGTGATGACCGCCTTCACCGCCGATGTCCCCATGACCTTTGCGGGCACCACCGACCCCGTCTGCTACATCGAAATTAAGAGCGTCGGCACCATGGGAGCCAAAACCAAGGCCATGAGCCAGGATTTTTGCAGCCAAGTGGAAAGCGTCCTAGGGGTGCCCAAAAATCGCATCTATATCGAATTTGCCGATGCCGCTGGGGCCATGTGGGGCTGGAACGGCGGCACCTTTGGTTAGGTTCAGTAGGGCTACAAAGCCCCCGTAGCCCACCCTAACGGTTAATTTCTAAAAAGGCACATCCTTATCAGGGTGGGAGGGCTGATGGGCAGCGGCTTTGGACGGTTTTGGGCTAGGGCCACCGAGCAAAGCTTCTAGGTCGTCGTCGATATCCACCACCTGCCCATTAAAAAACTGGGCAAAATTCTTCACGGCCCGATCAAAGTCGCTGGCAATTTCCGGTAGGGGTGGCATGGTGGGCATGGCGCTGGCCATCGGGTCTGCCGCCGCAGATGCCATGGGCGAGGCTGGCGAGGTTGAGTCTCCCGTCGTCGGTACGGGAGCAACGGGAGCAACGGGGGCAGACGTTGGGACGGAAGCGGTTGGCTCCGTGGCTTGGGGTGAGTTGACCGAAGGCGCAGGGGCCACATCCGTCGGCGGGTAGGGTGTGTAGGGCGTAGTGGGCGGCTCGGCTACCCCCTGCCCCGATGCCTGGGAAATGTTGGGGGCTGGGGGATCAGGCTTTGGGTCGGGCAGCACCTCCAGGGAAACGACCACTTTTCGATTCAGTACTTTCTGGAAGGCTGCTTCCACATTTTCGACCCTGCCCTGGGCCATCTTAAACAGGGGGCGAGAGCTAATCCCCACCCTGGCCACGGTGCCATCAAAAAAGACCAGACTGCCCTGCTGAAGCATCAGCGCACGGGTGCCCAGGGGTTCTAGCACGGCGATTACCTGCGTCCACAGATGGGGCAAATCGGCATTCGCAACGGTAGCACCCTGGCCATTACTCGGCGGCGGCGGCACCCGATCCGACACGGGTACTGGTGTTGGTTCAGCGGGGTGATTCGCTGGGGGCTGTTCTGACGTGGATGGATCTGGCGGTGGTGCTGGCGTCGGTGGCGGCGTGAATGTCGTCGTCGATGGCGGAGCGCTGGGAGTAACGGGTTTCTCCGATGCGGGGGCCGTTGGTTGAGGGGGCACCACCGGACGAGGGGCTATGCCCATGGCCGGACTTGTCGTAACTTGACTGGCTAGGGTCGAGGGTAATAGTCCTAATAAGGTGACCTCCAGCCAGAGGCGGGGCTGGGTGGTGTTTTTTACCTGGGCCTCGGCACTGCGGAGGTGCTGTTGGCCCATCAATAGGAGTGAGGGTTCAAGACCCTGCACCAGGGTTTGCATTTCCGCCCAAGTGGAAGGGGTGATGGCCACCAAATCCTGGCGACCCGCCGCCGTTTTGGCAATCAGCAAATCGCGGTAGAACCCGGCCAAATTTTGCAGCACAATCAGCGGTTCCCGGCCCCGATCCATCAGCTTGCGGGCCTGGTCTAAAACGGTGCTGCTGTCATCGGTGAGAATGGCCTGCACCAGGGTCAGCAAATCCCGCTCTGGCACCGCCCCCACCAAGTCCCATACCGCATCGGCGGTAACGGGCGGCTCTAGCAAACTGAGCTGATCCAGCAAACTCTGGGCATCCCGCAAGCCCCCCTGGGACACCTGGGCCACCAGCCGCAGGGCTTCGTCGTTAATAGCAATCGCTTCCTGGGTAGCAATCTTCCTCAAGTGAAGAATCATCGGTTCCAGGGGAATGCGCCGATAGTCAAACCGCTGGCAGCGAGAAATAATCGTCGGCAACACCCGCTGGGGATCGGTGGTGGCTAGCACGAAGACGACGTTACTGGGCGGCTCCTCCAAGGTTTTCAACAGGGCATTGAACGCCGCCGTGCTGAGCATGTGGCACTCGTCGATAACGTAAACCTTGTACCGACACTGCACTGGGGCAAACTGGGCGCGTTCGATTAGTTCCCGGATGTTGTCTACCCCGGTGTTGCTGGCGGCGTCGATTTCAATGAAATCTAGGGCCGAACCGTTGGTGATGGAACGGCAGGTTTCACAGGTGCCGCAAGGTTCGGGTGTGGGGTGATCTTGGTGGATACAGTTGAGGGATTTGGCCAAAATCCGGGCGCTGGAGGTTTTGCCCGTACCTCTGGGGCCGCAGAACAGATAGGCCGGAGCAATCCGCCGCTGATTGAGGGCATTGGACAGCGTGGTGGCAATGGCATTTTGGCCCACCAGTTGGTTAAACCGCTGGGGACGATACTTGTGGTGCAGAGGTTCGTAGGCCATAGCACTAAGATACCCTGCCTATTCAACCTTGAGCCACGACGAGGCATTTGGCGTTAGGAATCGGTGTGCCAATGCTCAGGAAAATCGACAATCAGGGTGTCCATATCCGCAATGCTACAGCCAGCGGGTACCGGGCAATCGCGGTTGACCTGGGATCGTTGCATCCGGGCTTGGGCTTGGTTGGCCAACCGCCGCACCTGCTCAACGGCAGCGGAAATTTCCTGTTTTTGACGGGTGGCGGTCGTCTCTTGCTTTTGTAGGGTTTCAGGCGTTGTTTTCACCGCCGTGGTGGTGGTGGTGACAGGCCGAACGGGTGGGGCCATCGGCACCGATGGAGTGGAGGTGCGGGCCCGATGGGGGATGTAGCCTTGAAAGTAGGCAATTGCCAAACGTCGAAACAAAATCTTCAGATGATCCGGCAGGGATTTTTCCACCTGATCGGGCTTTTCCACCAGGTCAACAATTTGTCCCATGGAGTGAGCAATCAGGGTATTGTCTTGGCGAGTGGTGGGATAGGTATCCTTAAGATCAAACCAACAGGCTTCAAAAGCCTCTAGTTCGCGTAGCAACATGGGCTCACCTGAACGGTGGGTTGATATTGAAGCGTGACGAAACAGGTGCACCCTGCCCATGCCTAGATCGGCTTATGCTGGGATAGAAATAGCGTGTTACTTACTAATGTGCCCTAAAACCTGTCGCTATGGCACAGCTTGGGGGTAAAGATTTGATGTGTTGAGGAGTTGTCATAAACCAATGACCATTGTCGAAAAAATTTATACCGATGGCGCATGTTCTGGTAATCCAGGGCCGGGGGGCTGGGGCACGGTGCTCTATTTGGCCGATGGCGGCATCCACGAAATGGGGGGTGGGGCACGCCAAACCACCAACAACCGCATGGAAATGCAAGCTGCCATCGCCGGACTCACCTGGCTGCGCGACCGGGGCCAAACTCAGCCCGTCGCCATCTACACCGACAGCGAATACGTCCTCAAGGGCATCACCCAATGGATTGCCGGATGGAAGCGGCGGGGCTGGGTGAATTCCGCCAAAAAGCCCGTCCTCAATCGTGACCTCTGGGAACAACTGGATCAGGTGACCACTGAAGTTAACAAAACTCTGGATAAACCCCTGCAATGGGTCTATGTGCGAGGGCATTCAGGTAACGTGGGCAACGAACGCTGCGACACCATCGCCCGCGCCTTTGCCGCCAACCGCCCCATCCCCCTCACCACCCTCTAGCGCAATGTTTTGAGGCCAACCTCTAGCCTCTAGTGAAGGATCATACCTTTAGAGACCAGTGCCGCCATCCCACCCTGCCCCCTACCGATGGCCTCCACTTTTAGTTACTCTTTGTAAAGACGCCCCGCCATCCTTCATCGTTGGAGACCCTCCATGCTGCGTTTAGAGCACATCAGCAAAATTTATCCCACCGGGGAAGTTCTCAAGGATGTGAACTGGGAGGTGAAGCCGGGGGATCGCATCGGTCTGGTGGGGGTGAACGGGGCCGGGAAGTCCACCCAGCTCAAGATTATTACTGGCAAGGAAGAACCGACTGCCGGGACGATTGTGCGGGCACCGAGTTTGAAGATTGCCTACCTATCCCAGGAATTTGAGGTAGACCCCAGCCGCACCGTGCGGGAGGAATTTTGGACGGTGTTCCACGAGGCTGACGAGGTGCAATCGAAGCTGCACCACATTCCGGCCCTGATGGAGCAGGCCGATCCCGACGAACTGGATAAGCTAATCCACGAAATGGACAAGCTGCAACGGCGGTTTGAGGCCATGGATGGCTACGGGCTGGAAGCACGGATCGAGAAAATTTTGCCGGAAATGGGTTTTGCGGCGGGGGACGGGGATCGCTACGTCAGCGAATTTAGCGGCGGCTGGCAAATGCGCATGGGCCTGGGCAAAATTTTGCTGCAAGAGCCCGATGTCCTGCTGATGGACGAACCGACGAACCACCTGGATCTCGACACCATCGAGTGGCTGGAGATCTATTTGAAAGGACTCACCACGCCCATGGTGATCGTTTCCCACGACCGGGAGTTTTTGGATCGCCTCTGCACCCAAATTGTGGAAACCGAGCGGGGCGTTTCCACCACCTACCTGGGCAACTACAGCGCCTACCTGCTACAAAAGGAGGAAAACCAAGCCGCCCAGCTCAGCGCCTACGAGCGGCAGCAAAAGGAACTGGCCAAGCAGGAAGCCTTTGTGGAAAAATTCCGAGCCAGCGCCACCCGCAGCACCCAGGCCAAAAGCCGCGAAAAAATGCTGGACAAGGTGGAGCGCATCGAAGCCCCGGAAGGTTCCGTGCGGACGCTGCATTTCCGCTTTCCCCCCGCCCCCCGCAGCGGTCGGGAGGTGGTGATGATCGAAGACATGACCCACACCTACGACGAAAAAATCCTGTTCCTGGGGGCAAACCTGCTGATCGAACGGGGGGATCGGATCGCCTTTTTGGGCCACAACGGAGCCGGGAAATCCACCCTGCTGCGGCTGATTGCCGGACTAGAACCCCCCACCGACGGCAAGGTGACCATGGGGGCGCACAATGTGATTCCCAGCTACTTTGAGCAAAACCAGGCCGAGGCGCTGGATCTCGAAAAGACCGTCCTCGAAACCGTCCACGACGAAGTGCCCGACTGGACAAATGAAGAAGTCCGTACCCTGCTGGGCCGTTTTCTGTTCAGCGGCGACATGGTGTACAAACGGGTGGACGCCCTCAGCGGTGGCGAAAAAGCCCGCCTTGCCCTAGCCAAAATGCTGCTGCGCCCCGCCAACCTGATGATGCTGGACGAGCCCACCAACCACCTCGACATTCCCGCCAAGGAAATGCTGGAGGAAGCCCTGCAACACTACGACGGCACCGTGCTGCTGGTCTCCCATGACCGCTACTTCATCTCCCGCGTGGCCACCAAAATTGTGGAAATCCGCGACGGTGAACTGCGGCTCTATCGCGGCGATTATCACTACTATTTGGACAAAATTGCCGAGGAAGCCGCCGCCGAACAGCAAGCCGCCCTCGAAGCCGAGCGCAAGGCCAAGGCCGACGCCAAGCGCCAAAAACAAAAGGAAAAGCAGCAGGAGAAGCAAACCGCCAAGGCTGGAAAGTCCCATTCCTAGGCGATCCCCGTTGGCCATCCTCCCCGCTCTGGGCCTTGGACTTATAGTCCTGGGCTTCTTCTGTTCGGCTGGCTGACCCAACGTCTAAACGGGCGAGGAGACCTCGCCCCTACGGGGTGGCGGGGTGGAAACGGGGTTGTCTTTTGTCGAAATTGGCCCAGTCCAGCCCAAGGGCTAAACCTCTGCATCCGTAGCCTAGGCGGTGATCCCCGTCCTAGGGGTACCCCATGGCACAGCGGTAAATGCTGGGCGAATTATAAAAATTGACGGTTGTAGAGTAAAATCCCTTTTATAAAACTTTTATAAAGCCCGTTTTAACTGATTTTCCTATCTTTCCAACCCTGCGCCCATGGCCATGCTCCCTGGGTATCGCCCCCTAAAGGCCAGTATCTTTTCCCTGGCTAGGTCAAGGGCTTTCGGGTCTGTTTCAACGCAGAGGATTCGCCGGGGCGTGCGGCCTTAGCCGTTTAGGACAACGCTTTTTTCAGGCGATATCCCCTAAAATGCCAATGCTATGATCGCTGAGACGCTAGTCACAATCACAAGGATTCTCACCCATGAATCAGACGTCTGTGCCGCCGATGGTACTTATTATTCTCGATGGTTGGGGATATCGTGACACCACAGACGGTAACGCCATTGCCACCGCCAAGACGCCTGTGATGGACAGCCTTTGGGCGGCCTACCCCCACACCCTGATTCGCACCTCCGGCAAGGATGTCGGTCTGCCCGATGGGCAAATGGGCAACTCGGAGGTGGGCCATCTCAACATTGGGGCCGGACGCATTGTGCCCCAGGAATTGGTCAGAATTTCCGACGCCGTGGAAGACGGATCGCTGCAAGAAAACGAAGCGCTGCTGAAGATTTGTCAGACCGTGCGCTACCAAAAAAGCAAGCTACACCTGATCGGCCTCTGTTCCGAGGGCGGCGTTCACTCCCATACCAACCATCTCTTTGGCCTGATTGACATGGCCAAGGCCCAGGACATCGATGAAGTGTGTCTCCACATCATTACCGATGGCCGCGACACTAAGCCCACGGAGGGCAAGATCGTCGTCCAAAAGATTCAGGACTACGTGGACCAGGCCGGACTGGGTCGCCTCGTCACCATCAGCGGGCGCTACTATGCCATGGATCGCGACAACCGCTGGGATCGGGTAGAAAAAGCCTACAAGGTGCTGACGGATCCGGGTGAGGGCACGGGCAAAACCGCCGTGGAGACCCTGATCGAGTCCTACAGCCAAGACATCAACGACGAATTTGTAGAACCCACCCGCCTAGCCCCCGGTGCCATCGAGCCAGGGGACGGGGTGATCTTCTTCAACTTCCGGCCCGACCGCGCTCGCCAGATGACCCAGGCTTTGGTAGATCCTAACTTCAGCGCCTTTGAGCGGGATCTCATCACCCCCCTCTCCTTTGTCACCATGACCCAGTACGACCCGGAACTCCCCGTGGACGTGGCCTTCCATCCCCAAAACCTCAACAACATTCTGGGGGAAGTGGTAGCGGCCCACGGTCTGAAGCAGTTCCGCACCGCCGAAACCGAAAAGTACGCCCACGTCACCTACTTTTTCAACGGTGGCCTAGAGGATCCTTTGGAGGGTGAAGATCGGGAACTGGTGTCCAGCCCCATGGTGGCCACCTACGACAAAGCCCCGGCCATGTCTGCCGAACCCGTCACCGATACCGCCATCGCCGCCATCGAAAAGGGCATCTACTCCCTGGTGGTGATCAACTACGCCAACCCCGACATGGTGGGCCACACGGGCAAAATGGAGGCCGCTGTCTCCGCTATCGAAACCGTGGATCGCACCCTGGGCCGACTGATCGACGCCATCGGTAAGGCCGGGGGCACCGCCATCATTATCGCCGACCACGGCAACGCCGAACTGATGTGGGACGAAAACCACAAACCCTGGACGGCCCACACCACCAACCCGGTGCCCTTCATTTTGATTGAGGGAGAAAAGCTGAAGGTGCCCGCCCACGGTGGCGATGTGCAACTGCGGGAAGATGGTCGTCTCTCCGACGTGGCTCCCACCATTCTGCAAATCCTCAATCTGCCCCAGCCCGTCGAAATGACCGGACGATCCATGATCCTCTCCGCCGATGTGGACATTCGCGCCAACCGCACCCCGGTACGGCTGTCGATCTAGGTCGATCCCATCATGGGTAGGGCGGGGGCATGGACGAGGAAACCTCGCCCCTCCGAGTGGGTAAGGGGCATAGGGGTTGGGAGCGTCCGTGTCGGCTGCAAATCAGCTTAGAATAGGAAAGCTGTGCTGGGATGGATCGTTCACCGTTACCCAACCCCAGCCAAGTTTTTTGACCCTGAATCTTGAAAACGGAACGCGCCCATGATCGTCAAAACAATTGTGCAAGTGCTGTGGCTGGTTTCGGCCCTAGGGCTGACGGCCCTGGTCATGCTCCACAGTCCTAAGGGCGATGGCCTCGGTGGACTAGGGGGACAGGCCCAACTTTTTACCAGTACCAAGAGCGCTGAAACCACCCTCAACCGCGTTACCTGGGTGCTGACGGCTCTGTTCATGGGCTTGACCGTCATCCTCAGTGCAGGCTGGCTAGAGGCTCCGGCGGTCTAGGCCGCTAACGCCCATCCGGAGCGAACGGCTGCGTGCCCGCACCGGATGAATCCACCAACCAGGATCCCCTAGTCGGTTGCGGGGGGCGGTGCCGATGGCCCCTCATCCGTGGGCGGTACATCAATCAGGTGAGACTTAGAGCGCTTGAGGTCTTTCCACAGGCGCTTAATTTCGTCGTAGGCTTGCTTGGGCGGGATTTTCCCCCCGGTTTCCAGGTTGCAGATAAACGAAACTCGCTGGGCAAACTCCTGGAGGTTGGCGTTGAAGGCCAAGTGTTGGGGACTAAATTCCCCCCAGTATTTGCTGCGCGGAAACAGAAAATCGTCTCTTGATGGGGGTTGCTGATCGGTCATGGGAGAAGCCATTTAGGGGGCAGGGCGCTGAACGGAGGCAGGGGTGGCCGATGGATGACGGCCCTTCCAGCTAGGGATGCCGCGATGGTGCCCAAAGCACACTGGACTCATGGTTAGCGAGGGCTGGCATCGACGCTGAGGATTGGTATGGTGAACTTGCCTAAATCATAGCGACAATTGCTGGGACGGTCAGATCCCAATTAGCCATCGCTCTAGGGGTGTCTCCTCAATCCTCCACCGCACGCCCCCCGCAACGAAACTTGATGCTTACGGCCTGTGGTTCCCCAGTCGTTTAGATGTTGTTCTAATGAATTAAACCCCCGCCCCACGCCTAGAGGAGTTCCGCTGTCTTCCGCCGTTCCTCTTCGCTGCTCTCTAAGTAGGGCTGAAGGCTGGCTAGAGAGACATGACCACTGATTTCTTGGATCCGTCTAGTTGATTGCCCTTCCCTGAGTAGGTGGGTTAGCGCCCCCCGGCGTGTTGAGTAGGGGCTGTAGCCGATCATCCCCAGCCGCTCAAAGGTTTTCATCAGAAGCCAATAGTATGTGCCATAGGTGAGGTGGCCTGAGTGGCTGTTGGTGGGGAATAACCACCCTTCCCGTGGGGCGTCATAGAGTCGCAGTTCTGAGGCGAGATGCTTGGAGCATGGAACCTCTCTAGTCCGCTTGTCCTTTCGTTTGCGGGCTGGGATGACCAGGGTTCGCCGCGCCTTCCTGCTGACTGGATCGTCGTAGACATCACTCACGGTTAACTGGAGGATGGCTCCCGGTCGTTCGGCGGTGTACCAGCACAGGGCAAAGATCGCTCGATACTTTCCTGTTAACTCTCTTAACACTTTCCCGAACTCTTCTTTTGTGAGCGGCTCCGCCCGTCCGTTTCCGTTGATTTTCATTGAATGAATTCCCCTAAAAACATCAAAAAGATGGGGTATCAAATTCTTTTCTATCTATTGAATTGCCCAAAAGTCTTGCAGGGCAAGGGTTCTAAGCTTAAATTCTAACCCCATGAAATATCTATTTTATGGGGTTTTCTAATAAGAATCGTGAGGATTACAACGGGGCTAGAGTTCCTGATTTTCCTATGTCTGCATTTGCAACCGCCAATCTTCCGGCCACCGTGAACACGCTAGAGAAACTGATCGTCTGGGCCTTGTGCGCCCTGTACCAGCTCCACAAGAACACCCGCTACCAAGAGAGCGACTCCGCGCCGTTGATTCCCCGCATTACGGCCCAGGATGGTCTAGCGGCCAATGGGGAGGAGTGTATTATCTTCCGGGTTTCTATCCCGCTGTCTCAGACGTGGCGGGAAAGCACCACAAAGATTTTCCAAGAAGCCTTGGAGATTTCTAACGCCGCCATCCCCCCCGCCTTTTTGCCCTAGGGGGTGAGTGATGCCCATTAATTCCCTTGGCGTCATGCAGGATCGGGCGCGGCTGGAGTCCATCTTTCAAGGCGTCAATTCATCCGCCCCTACGTCGTCCCCCGCTGGTGGGGGTGGGGTCTATCATGTGCGGTCTAACCCTGGCCCCGCCCCCGTTAATCGCGGGCGTCCTCTGCCTAGTGGTGGTCTGCAATTCCGGTACAACTCGAACCCCGCCAACCCCGTAAATCCCGATTACATAGGCTCCCCTGCTACTCGCACCTACAGTGGTGGAATATCTTCCCCATCAAGCCCCGCCCCTGGATCGTTTCGTGGGGGGTCTACGGGTGTTGTGAATAATGCGGCTGCTGGTGGGTATCGTGCGGATCCCTTTGTGCAATATCAGCCGGGGTATGGTCGCACCCCTGCCACTCCCGTTAACGCTGCCAATTCCCCCGCAGCAGCCCCTAGCGGCGTCAATCCAGGTCGCCCCGTCAGCGCGAAGGGCGCAGGGTTCCGCATTGGTGGGCGGGGAATGCCTGGGGGCGGCGGGATGCTGCTGTCTGTGGGGATGATGGCCATTCAAGCTGAGATGGATCGGCGGGATTGGCCCACCTACGCCGACTATGTCGCCGAACAGCAGCAGCTCGGCAACCTAGACAATGTTCCCGGCTGGATGCTGGGTGAAGAATACCCCAACCAACTAGATCCCGACGCCCTCACCCAAGGGCTAATGCTGGAGGATGCTACCCCCGAATCTGGCGGGGTGGGCTCCGTTGCGGGTGCTATTTACGGGCTTTTCGGTTCTGGGGCATCGGGAACCGTTAACGGGAGCCCACAGATGCTCGGCCCTATTCTAAACGAGCGAATCGAGCCCCGCCCCCTGTGGACTGGCTACATTGATTACTATCAGGTCTGGGACGTGCCGAACCTCCCCCCCCCGTCTACGTACGCGGTCTTCCTTGGGCGGAATTCCATGGGGCCTGCATATTCCTGGGCGAGAGTGGACGGCGGCACCGACCCCCCCTACCAACCTGCCCAGCCCCCCACCTACGCGCCCAACCCAGCCCGGAGCAGCCGCCAACCCACCACGCCGGGAGCCGCCCCCAATCTACTCCCCGCCCCTCCTGTCCCAAGCCCCGCCTATCAGCCTGGAGGCGATCTGCCCTGGCCCCAGACCCAGCCCCAAGCGCCACCCGACACCCAACCCCTAGCGCCGCCCCAGGATGCCCCAAACTTTAGCCCCCCCCCCACCGAGGCACCGAGCACCCCCACCAACCCCTTTGCACCCCCCGGCCCGCCCGACCTTGACCCCAATGCCCCCCCACGGGACGCGCCCAACCTGGCAGACGACCCCGACACCCCCACCCGCCCAGCCGGAAGCCCCGGCGACGCCTTCACCGAATCGCCCACCGAAGGCCCACAAACGTGGCCCCGCATTACAAAGCTGCGCGACGGGACGGAGATTATCGAGCAGGAGAACGGTGATCGCCAGATTCGCTGGCCCTATGGTCGGGAGGACGTGACCCGACAACTCTTTTCGCCGCCCGTGTTGCCTGTGCCGATTCCGGTGGGTGCGCGGTGGCCCGTGAACACTCCCAGTAGCCCCAACCTGGTCAACAACCCCGCCGATAACCCCAACGTGCGGCGGGTAGAACAGCCCGTGCGCCAAACCCCCACCGAGGGGCCAAAGGGGAGCTGCTTTTACGAATTTCAACGGGTGGCGGATATTCAGGCCAAGGCCACCGACACCAACACCAAGGCCAATAATCCCGTTTCTGGCTTCCCTGGCCTCTACGGAATCGGCATCGAGAGCCGCGTCAAGCTGGGCGAAACCTTCACCCTGTTGCAGACGGTGAACAACTTCATGCGAACGGCCTGGAGAGCGACCCGCATGGACAAGGTTTTGAACGTGCTGACCTTTATCGGCGTCATGCACAACGTCAGTATGTTGTCTCGCGACGTGGGCGACACCTTCTTTCAGTTAATTTCTCAGGCACTCCAGGCCGCAGGGATTCGGAATGAGGAAGACCAGGTGATCGATGTTGGCGAAGTGGTGGGCGACACCGTTGAAAACTTCCTGAAGGGTGTCCTTGGAGAGGAACGCTACCACGGCATCAATGAAGCCTGGAACAAAGCCAACCGCATCATTCAAAGCGCTAATGCGATTCTCTGGACAGTCCGAAGCATTGCCGACAGCTCCCTAGACCTGATGGAGTGGATCGGCGAGAACACGGGCCGAATCGGTAACGCCCTGAAGCGTTGGGGCGTGGTTAGTGAGCGCTCCTATCCCTGGATGAGCGAATCAGCCCGCGCTCAGAGTCGCTTCCGCAGCCGATTCTCGAAAGTGAATGACGCCCTCGAAAACGCAGAGGACAGGATTTCTGTAGGGATGCAGGCCACTAGCCTTGTGATTGAGATCCAAGACGAGGTAGAGGAGTCCAAAGAGAACTGGATGCGTTTTAAGGATTCCGTTCGAGACGGCATTCCCGATCCATGGCTTGACAACAGCCCCGTGCAGGAGGCCAACGCAACCCTAAAAGAGTACATCAACAATGTTCCCGATGTTCTTCCCTCTGAGGCCCAGAAAGGATAGCCATGGAAGCGCAAAATATTCAGCCCGTCCAAGAAGAGACCCTGCAGGCCATCATTCGCCGATGGCAGAACCGAGAAACCCGTGAGTACTTCTCAGATTTCGGTGTGGACGAAAATTGGTCACCCGACCTCACCACCCATCGCGGGATACTGGCCAAAGCTCTACTTCATGAGGACGAAGACCCCTATATGGTGACGCTGCTGAAGTGCTGGTTTCTGGAGCACATCCGCAGCCAAGCCTACCGAGTTCCGTACTACGGCATCCCGGTCTCCTCATTCCAGGAAAGCCGCAAGTTTCGGCCCCAGGTCGCCCTGTTCTTTCAAGAAGATCTGGCGGATGTTGAGCCGGGATACCCCCCAGTGACGGGGGAAATCTCCTTCCGGCTGATGGATCACACCACCGAGACAATCACCCCCACCATTGCGGGCACCTTCGCAAACCGTATCCGTACCGCCTTTGGTGTGGGTGGGCCTGGTTATGTGTGGCGCAAGGGTAAGGACATGGCGACGTACAACGACTGGGGGAAGGGTTACGCCCTCCAAATTCTCACCCGCTCCGAATCCGAAGCCAGGGAAGTGATTTCCAAGGTGTTAGACGTTCAGAACGACACCCCAGACTGGTCGAAAATGAACTACAGCCAGAATGAAGCCCCTATGGAGGCATTTCCCACGATTCCGGGGAACGATTTCATTTTTGGCCAGACTCGCCGCCGCCCCCGCAAACGCCCCATCGCCTCCGTGCGATTTCAGACAGCCTTACTCCATGTTCACGGACTCCCGAACCCTGTAGTGCTCTATGACCGTTCCGGCGTCCACCCCACCGCCCTAGAGACGGGTTAGGGAATTTAAAAAGTTATTGGAACCCTTTAGGGGTTCCGGTGAAAAAAAGTGATGAGTTCGAGGGCTAGATTGGGATCAGTCTTCCCCTTCCTATCCCTTCCTAGAGGTATCCCCCATGGCCCTTAAGCAACCGTGGTATTACACCCGCCAAGCCACTATCGCCCAAGCTCGACAGGCCTATTTTGCCAACAAAGGCCCAAGCACCCCCGGCCCCATCGAGCAGCGCGGTGCAAGCACAACCCTGTACTACCGTTCCCTGGCCTTGCGTGTCGGCGCTGAGCCGATGATCTTTAGCGTCAACGTGAGCGAATCCACGCTAGCCCTGGTGACGGCGGCTGAGCTGGGCCTTAAAACGACTCTCGGCGCGGGAGAAGCCGCGCTACGGCTCCGGGGTACTGGTATCAAGCCCTCCCGCGTCCACTGGTACAAAGGAGAAACGACCCCCGTCCGCACCAGTACCCCTTGGGGTTCCTCGGTGAGTCGGTACTACGAAAACTCCGGTGGCCAGAGCCATTACAGTGCGCCTTTCTCTCAGGCATCGGGAGCCTTTACGGCGGCGGATCTCTTCGACGACTTCGAGGCGATCTTTGGCACTGTAGAGGGCAGTAAACGAGCCGCGTTACTGGGCACCAAAAACGGTCGGGCATGGCTCGAACTTGAACGGGCTCCCATGTCCTTCATGACCTAAGCCCTGGCTAGGTTCTAGCGGCACCACAACCCCCGGAGAAATCATCATGGACTTGTTTCAAACCCCCGCGATACGCACTGACGAGATGACGCCCTCAGAATGGCAAGCGCAGCTTAAACAGATGTTGGCCCGCGCAGAAGCAACGCAGCGGTATCGCCTGGGACTGATGAGTCCTGATGACTTTGGAGACGCCCTCGCTACCTACGGCATCGCAGACCCCTACCGCCTAGCCGACGGCTGGGAAAGGGGTGAGATATGCCCTGGTATTCTTTAGGGCAGATTGAGCCCAGCCAGACCGAATGGCGCTTCTTTGAAATCCTAGACGACCTCGAAACCCGCCTGTTTCGCGTCACCCATAGCTATGACCTGGGCGGGGTATCGGCAACCCTTCTGATCGCCTCCCACCATCCCGCCTACGACGCCTTCTTTGGCATCCGCAAGGTTTACCCAGATCCACGGGTGCAACTCCTTGAATATCCCGTGCCCGTAGGCTTGGCCCCCGTCGCCCGCGACATTGCCATCAAGGCGACCTGGCGCAGCCGCATCTACACCCAAGACAACTGGCGGGTGAGCCTAGATGCCTGGGTACCCCCCGCCCCCACCCCTTGAGGCCCAAGGCCATGCAACGCAACCCCCGCAAACAAATCCTCGCCGCCCTCGCCGCCGTCGCCCTGGGGTTGGCCGTCCTCGCCGCTGGCTCCCGTGATGAATTTCCAGGCCGTCGCCAGGGCGGTGGCTCCCGTGGTGAATTTCCCGCAGGTATGAACCATGGGACTTGAGATCTACATTCCCCTCACCCTGTCGGTGATCACCGCCCTGGCCGTGGCCACCCGCAATCTGTTGGGCAGCTACAGCAAGCAGATCGCCCTGCTCACCCGCCTGGACGAAAACGTCAAAGTTGCCTTGGTGGGACTCGAAAGCCTGAGAATCATCGACACCGACACCAACAGCCGCCTGGATGCCCTCGCCCGACGGCTAGACGACCTGGAACGATACCTCCAACTGGCCAGTGCCGGACAATACCCCCATCCCTTTACCCCACGCGCTGCCCATCGCGATTAGGCTAAGTCAGGCTAAGTCAGGCTAAGCCAGGTTGGGGCGCAAACGAAAACCCCGGAGAGGCTACCCCCTCCGGGGTTTTTGCTGGGTAACAGTCACAGATTGATCTTAGGCCGTAGCCGTCGCCATCCATCAATCAGGGCCACAATCTCGTGGTGGGGCCGAAAATCCACATACACGGCCCGCTCCACAATCGCCGCCCGTTCTCGCACCAGCCCCCGCACCATGGAGCCGCCTGGAATGTGGCGAACCCCCTCTATCGCATGGCCATGGCCCCAGCGGTAGCGATAGTAGAGCCGCCCCTTACTGGGGTATGGCCCCGCCTCATGCCAGAACTGGCCAGTGCGGCAAAACATCCCGTAAAGCTGGTCGTCCTCCTCTCCTGGATCAGCGTCATCGATGGCACGAGGTTTCAAGCTGTCGGACACGTTTCCCAAAGGAAAATCTTGGGTTTCCGCCCCATCGATGACAGAGCTAGAACCGCGACGTTCCAAGCTGTCGGACACGTTTTTGTCGTCGCCCTTGAAATTCGCGCCAGTGAGTTCACCTTTTAGGGGTTGTGACAGTGGTTTTGCGTTGAAGCACTCGCCCCCGCAACTCAGGCGGCAATAGTAACCACTGGGGTGGTCTAGGCTGGGGAAAAGATGTGGACATGTAGACATGATTGACCTGATGGATTCTGTAGTGGTGGCGCTGGCCTGGACTGTGGGCTGCGTGGCCTGCATCTTCCTGCTACTGGTGTTTGTGGCGGTGGGCTGGGCGGTGGTGACGGATGCCCCATTCCCTGAGGTTGAGGTTTGCTGTTATGGCACGGGCTGCGACACCTATGTGCCCCTGCCCCCACTGGGCTACCCTCTAGGAATCCGCTAAAAATCCCCTATCCACTCCCTGAAGTCTTCCTGACACTGCTGGAGGGATGGAAACCGCGTCACGGAGCAGCAGTAGTCGCGAATCTCCCAGAACCACCGCTCGTCAGCGGTCATAACGTAGCTGCTACTGAGGTTGAGTAGGTCAATCATTGGTTAAACCTTCCACAATTAAGGACAAAAAATACTCTTGTGCGCCCCGTGGCATACACCGGGCCTTGGCTAATGCATTCCGTGCGTGTGCCCTCGCAACCAGCCCCTGGCCCACGCTCAGCCCACGGGCTTCGATCTCTGCGAGAACGGCGTCGTCCGCCGCGTCTCGCGCCTGGGCTTCTGCCTCGGCGATCAGGTCTAAGAGGTTGAGTTGCATGACCTATCCCCGCCCCTGCTTGGCGGTCAGGGTGGCCACCGACAACAGCAGCAGGTAATCATCCTCGGAAACATAGAAGGCACACTGATCCACCGTGCGAACGATGGCGTGATAGAGCTTCTCTCCCTGGTAGTCGTGGGGCTGCAAGGTCATCGACGCGATGAACGCCGGATTGATCCAGAGGACTGCTTGTCTCTGGGCGCACGACACGGGGACTAGGTGAAGGTTAGATTTCTGCATGATTGGGAATCCTAAAAGTGCTGAGTTTGGTTACTGGTTATGCGGCGTGTTCATCCGATCTGGTGGCTGGTGGGAGTGGTAGTTGCCGTTTCTGTTGGGCCTCGATTGCTCTATTCCGTTGACCCAGTGCAGCGACTGGCCGTAAAGGACGGCAATATCGAGCACGTTGATCGCTACACCGAAACCCTAGAGCGACTGGATCAGGCTTGTACTGAGGACAAAGAAGCCATCCTGAACATGAACATTGAGATTGCTGAGCACTGGATGAAATCAGACCCAGAGGCTAAATACCTGGATGCCCTGGTCACAATGAGTAATGTCGTGATCTGGGTCGGCTACATCAAGCCCCCGAATAATTGCACCCAGGCCTATCAGGGCATGATTCAGCTAGACAGGCAGGTTCACTACTAACCACCACCACACAACAAAGCCCCAGAGATGCGCTCGCACCTCTGGGGCTTTGTTGTGTGGACTATTCGTTGCCTAACTGAGACTTCAGATCCTCCAGTTCCTTTAATGAGGTCGTGTGCTTTTCGACCTCGCGTTCATACCAGCGCACACATTCCTCCGCTTCTGCCAGCTTCTCTTGCTCTTGCTTGATTAGCTGGTCAACGATTTTCCCAAGACGTCTGGCTGAGTCTTGGGAGACCCTGCTGATGATGGCTTGTACCAGTCCTTCATAGTCTCCAGGAGCTCCGAAAAGGACTTGGCCCCTACCTCCTGCTTCACCTTCTCCATGAAGTCCCTGGCCTCGTTGCTCACTGTTAAGTTCAGTCGCGGTTTCTGCGCCATACCCAACCTTCTCCATAGATCTTCTCCATGATTGTACGCCTCTTATACGCATAACTTATTGATGCGTATTCTATGCGTATTGTAGCTCAATTTATGCGTATAATGTGCGCATGGATAACCAACTCCACAGCCGGACATCACTCCCGGCTTTCCTGGCTGGCCCTAGGGGTGTGTGGGCGTTCGCACAGGGGGTGTAATTCCCTCCAGGCCAAAGAGAGCGTCAAGCGTAGCGACCGGGGGACGCCCCCCGGATTTTCTAAGGAGCAACCATGGACAACGGAAGAGGATCAGGCCGATGACTGAAAAAACAGGCACCTGGCCCATGACCGAAGATGAAGCCCGACTAGGCGCGGTAGAGGATCTGCTAGTCAAAGCCCTGCTAGACATCGCCGCCCTAGAGCAGAAGCTTGAGTGCTACCGCATGACCCTGGTACAGCACAACATCGAATTAGAAGCCGCCAAAGGCCGGATTGACGACCTGGAGGAGGCGCACCTATGACCGAAGACGCCCTAGAGGCCATGGCTCGGCGAATCACCAAAATTGAGCTAATGGTTCTCGGTCAACAAGACCGCATAAACGACCTGGCTGAAGTCAACCGCCGTCGAGCCGTCAATATCAGTCAGCTTCGGCGGCGTGTGGCAGACCTGGAGAGCGAGATAGGCGAACTACAGCAGAAGGAGACCCTATGACCCAAGAAGAATTGATGACCCTACGCCTACCCCGCCTACAAGAGATCGCCGACCGTCACGGCATCAAATGGGCAAACGTTCATGGGGTTGGCAAGCACCTGCGCAAACGTGAACTGGCGGAAAAGCTAGCTCAGCGCCTAGAAACCAAGATGCCCCCGCCCCTGCCTCAGAAAGTTTATCGAGTGGTGGACTGTGCCACTAGAAAAGAGATTGGGCGGTTTTCGTCCATCGTCTACGCGGGCCTGTTTTGGCGGGCAATGTGCCAAGCCAACGGATCGGCAGAGGCCATCAAAATGAAATTTCGCATGGAGGAAACCTGGCAATGAACACCGGACACGCCGAATACATCACCCCCAAAGACCGCGCTATGAGTGAAATTCTCAAGGAGATGCGCTCCATGTCCTTGCCAGACCTCGCCTACCTGCGAGATCAGGCCCAACTACTCAACAAGGCCCGCCTAGAGCAACAAGCCGCCCTTCATGCCCGCTATCCCCTCTACACCTATGACAACACCCCCGAATCCCACGCCGAATAACCAAGTTCCTGAACGGATCGCCCTCGCCCTGGCCAAGGCGGGATTCACGGCATCCTATCTGGCCGATGAACTTGCCAGTGGCAGCACTGAGCACCAGGGGCGAGACCCAGACAGTCTGATGCGCTCCCTGAACCACGTTGCCGAATGTCACCTGCTAGAGATGCCCCGCAGCGAGTATCTAGCCAACCTACGCCGCTGGCTCTCAATCTTCGATTGTGAACTCCTAGAGGAAACCCCGATGACCAATAACCCCACCATCGAACCCTGGGCCATGAACGCCCTGAGAGAACTGGTAGACATCGCCGCCCTGCTCAACGACGAGCAGTTCATCTCTCACGAAGACGACCCCCGAATCACCATCATTGACCGCTTAACCCAGCTCATTCAGTCCCTAGTGATTGAGCGTGAGCCCCTAGACCTCCAGGGCGATGATCGCCGAGTCTTCTTTGTGCCAGAAGACGGAATCCCTATCGAGGTTCGCCCCCAGGAAGAACCCGATCTCCCCTATTAACCCGCCTGATGATGGCCCCTGCCAAGGGCCGAAACATTCCCCACCGTGGGGAGTGTCGCGGGAGGCTTGCACGGCCCCGGATTCCAACCCCGGAGCCCTAAGTCTCTTTGCCTCCGGGCTGGGGCTGAGCTTAATCCGCGTCTTCACGCTCTTTAGATGTTGCCAAACAGCCCGGAGCCACCCACTAGGCGGTAATCGACTCACCGATCTGAGAACGACGTGCTAAACGGTGGCTCACAGCCCCGGAGCTAAAACGGATTGCGATACAGGTAGTTTGATTTATGCCAACCATCATCGGTGTTGAAGTCGCTAAGGCTTCTATTCTCTGCTGCAAGCTTGACGGCGATAGTGTTCCCTCCGACCTGGGAGCATTCGCTAGAAGCTATACCCCCGTTCCACTGCTGTCCAATAGCGACGGCGTCCGCAAGCTCCTAGACCTAGGAGACTGCTACATCATCGAACCAACCGGGGACTATTCTCGAATCTGGGTAGACACCCTCAAGGCCAACGGTAAAACCGTGTTGAGAGTCAATCCCAAGCGAGTTCGCGCCCTGAAGGAGTACGCTGGTATCGCCTCCAAGAGCGACCGCTACGACGCGGCCTTTCTCGCCATCTACGGGGCCATGAACCAGGGCGATCCTTCGGCATTTCTGAGTGAGTACGCCGAGGAACTTAGGAACCTCACCTTGCAGCATCAGACCCTTTCTAGGGCGATCAATGCCCAACAAAATCGCCTATGGCAACTACTGAGCTACGAATGGCCGGAGGCTTGCCGCACCAAATCCGGCACGAAGCCCCAACAGAATAGGGAATGGCTCCAGGCGTCACCCCCGGCGCTGTGGCGCTTCCTAGCAGGGGAGAAAGTCCGAGGAGCCACCCAGCGACAGGCCAGTCTAGACGAAACTATCGGGTCTGGCCTGTCAGGTCTTAGCGTTGCCCTCGCTACCCAGGTCTGCGACCTCGAGCGCCAGCAGTTCCCCATGGAGGAGAGGATCGACGCCCTGGTCTCCGCCCCAGAGTTTGCCGCCTATCAAGCCGTGTTTGATAAGTTTGGCTTTGGCCCCATGACGCGGGCCGTTCTGCTGAGCCGCATCCACCCGTTTAGCCAGTTCCTTGAGGATGGCAAGCCCATCAAAATTCGCCTCCCCAGTGCCAAAGTCGAAGGGCGCTACCACCGCCGAGACAAGAGCCTAGGGGCTTTCCGGCTGGCCCTAGGGAATGGGACTCGACTCTATCAGTCCGGCCAAATTAGCGAACAGCGGGCCGCTGGCTCGAAGCTGGGGCGCACGGCACTATATCTGCACGTCAAAACCAAGATCGTGATCATTGGGGGGCGACTGGCCCAGCCGCCCAGACTCCGACAGCATTACGACTACTATCACCAGCTTGGAGAGATGCCCCACAATCAGGCCGTGATGAAGGTGGCATCCCGAATCGTTAAAGACCTCTATCGAGACTTGCTGGCTACCCTGTAGTCCGGATCGCTCAAAAAATATCAGGTATGCCCCCGCACCGTCGGGGGCTTTTTTGCGCCGCGCTAGCTTAATCCTTCCGTTCGTGCAGCACTGCGATCATTAAGTGGGGTTAATGATCGCAGTGCTGCACGAACGGAAGGATTAAGCTAATCGTTAGAGAAAATTGGCGGTGCAACCTTCTGGCCCTGGTTACCGTCCCCTAAACGATACTTGCCCCTAAACGATAGTTCTGCTGGTGTGGTGACTGTGATTCAATCCCCCTGCCTACGTTTCCACCGCCAACTGGGCAAAGGTTGGTGGCGGGCGGCCCTTGGGGTGGCCCTAGTGGTGGCGGGGGTGAGTTGGGGGCAAGGGGCAGCGGCGACGGAGTTCCTTACCCTACGCTGGGGGCCGCTATCTAAGACCCTGCGCGTGGCGGATCTGGAAACCTTTGCGGCAACGGGGCAGATCCCCAAAGAACTCAGCCTTTATCGGCCCCTCCTCAATGCCCAGATGCAGGCCACCCTTAACAGCGAACTGGCCGTAGACCCGGCGGTGGGCCAGGTGATTGTCGATGAGATTTTGCATACTCCCGGCGGCACTCCCCTGCTAGCCACCCTGCAAGCCCTCGTGCCGAACCTGAATCCGACGGATCTCCAGCAGGCGCTAGAGCAGGTCTCGACCCTAGAGATGCCTCCTACGGTGATGGCGGTGCTGCGGCAGTTGCCCCAAGACAGCCTGGAGGTGGATGTGGGGGCTTGGGTGGCCTGGGCATCCCAGTTTTATCTCTCCCAGCGGGAAAGCACCCTACTGGGGCACATTTTGCGGCGGGAAATGTCCCCCCCCGTCAACGAGGTTGGGCCACCTAGCACGGTGAATCCCTTCTCGACCGGGTCTTCGGCAGTGGAGCATTGGGAAATGCTACTGCGGGATCGAGAGCGCAATCGCCGCATTCCGGTGGATATTTACTGGAGTCGAGACACCCACGGCCCGCTGGTGGTCTTGTCCCACGGGTTTGGGGCCGACCGCCGCTTTATGGCCTACCTAGCCGAACATTTGGCTTCCCATGGGCTCACGGTGGTGTCGGTGGAGCATCCGGGCAGCAATGTAGCGGCGCTGTTGTCGTTGCCTAAGGCAGACCAATCGGCTAAGAGTCCGGGCAGCCGTGTGTTGCCCGCCACGGAATTTTTGGATCGTCCGCGAGACATTAGCTACGTTTTAGATCGGCTGGAGCGCCTAAATCGCTATTCCTACAGCCTGCGGGGCCGCCTCAACACCAGCCAAGTCACCGTGATCGGCCATTCCCTCGGAGGGTATACGGGGCTGGCCTTGGCGGGAGCACCGCTGGATCTGCGGCTGCTGGATCAAGCCTGCGCACAGGTGGATCCCGTGCGTCTGTCGCCCTCGGATTGGTTTCAGTGTGCCGCCCTAGATCTGCCTGTGAAGTATGCCAACCTGCGCGATGATCGGGTTCAGCAGTTGATTTTGACTAACCCCCTCACCGGGCTATTGTTTGGGGAAAGGGGCCTCAGCCAAGTGACCGTCCCCACCCTCATGTTGGCAGGCACCCAGGACAGTGTGACCCCGATGGCGGCACAGCAGCTTGGCCCCTTCACCCAATTGGCGGGGCCAAAGTATCTAATTACGGCCCTGGGAGGATCCCACCTCAGTGTGGGTGACCCGGAAAACCTGAACCCCAACCTGCAAGCCATCCCTTTCATGCCTGCCCTACCCAATGCCAAAACCAGTAATCTCCGGGTGTTTTTGCAGGGCCTCAGCCTCAGTTTTATTTTGCAGCAAACCAATCAGGCCGAGGACTACGTTGGCTTTCTTTCCCCCAGCTATGCCGAGGCCTTTTCTACCCCAGAGTTGGCCCTGGGCCTGACCCAAACCCTACCGCATCAGTTGCTCACTTGGCCTAGGTTGCAACACCAAACCGATTACCAGCGGGCCAGCCGCCTGAGCTACCCATCCTCCCTACTACGGCTCCAGTCGATGTTGTGGCAGAATCAGTTCCACACGCTCCAGCGTCAGATGCTCGCCTATCTGCGCACCACCCCGCCCACCGTGGTGGCCCTCCCCTGGCCCACCACACCCCAGCGCTGGCCCATGCAAGCCCAGACCTCCGATGGCAAGCCAGCCGTGCCTTAACTTCCATGCTCAGAATGACCCCCATCCAGGGCCAAGGGGTGAAGGGGCAAGGGGAAAAAACACCCTAGCGCGTGAACCCATCTGGGAGGACGGTGCCCTGCACATCGGTGTGGCGCAGGTTGGCGTAGTCAAGCTTGGCGTTGATCATGACGGCATCGGTGAGATCGGCCCCGCTCAGGTTTGTCCAGCAGAGCTTGGTGCGGTAGAGGGTGGCCCCCCGTAGGTTGGATCCGCGCAGGGTGCTCCAGCTTAGGTTGGTGCCCCGCAGATTGGCCTTGGCCAGGTTGACGTTCACCAAATGGGACCCTGTCATCTTGGCACGGCTGAGGTCGGCCCCTTGCAGATTGGCCCCTTCCAGGGTGGCTCCACTCAGCAGGGCACCCACTAGGCTGGCTTCTTCGAGGCCAATGCCGTTCATCAGGGCGCTGGTGAGGTTGGCGTTTGTGAGGTTAGCGTGGGGCATGGCCACGCCCAGCATTTTGGCGCGACTCAGGCTGGCCTCCGTTAGGTCGGCATAGGGGAGAACCGCGTGGTCAAAGGTGGCCTCGTTGAGGTTGGTCTCCCGCAGGATGGCGCGGCTGAGGTTGGTGCGAATCAGGTTGACACTGCGCATCCCCGCCTCGGTGAGGTCGGCCTCCACTAGGGAGGCTTCGGTGAGATCGGCTCCAATAAAATTGCTGAGGGTGAGGTTAGCTTGGTAAAAATTGGTTTCTGCTAGCTTGGCTTCCCGGAAGTTGACCCCGACCAGCTTGGCCCCAGAGAAATTGCAGTCTCGCAGAACGGCCTGCCGAAAATTGGCTCCTCCCAAATCTTGGCGAGACAGGTTAGCTCCAATCAGTTGAACACTACGGAAGTCTCTTTCTCCGAGGGCGTAGCGCTCTAGGAGAGCTTCAGCAGTAATTTCCGTCGGCGGTGGAGGCACCGGCAGGGCAGCAGAGGAAGTATCCAAAGGTCTCTCAAATAGCGACGATGGGCGGAACGGGGAAGAAGCCAAATAAATAAATCTAGTGCGATTTTCCCATGGTCTTAATTTTGAGGGAAAATCTAACCCTGTGGAATAGAAATTCTAACGCATTGCACCTAGAGGATTGATCATGTCCGACAACCGCAGAAGCCAAGTGGTGACCCAAGGCGTTCAGCGCACCCCCAACCGCGCCATGTTGCGGGCCGTGGGGTTTGGTGACAACGACTTTACGAAGCCCATTGTGGGAATCGCCAATGGCTTTAGCACCATTACCCCCTGCAACATGGGCCTCGACGGATTGGCCCGCCGCGCCGAGGCCGGGGTTCGCGCCGCCGGAGGGATGCCCCAACTGTTCGGCACCATCACTATCAGCGATGGTATTTCCATGGGCACCGAGGGGATGAAGTACTCCCTGGTGTCCCGCGATGTGATCGCCGACTCCATTGAAACCGTGTGCAACGGCCAAAGCCTAGATGGCGTGCTCGCCATTGGCGGCTGTGATAAGAATATGCCCGGAGCCATGATTGCCATGGCCCGCATGAACATTCCGGCCATTTTTGTCTACGGCGGCACCATCAAACCGGGTCACTACGAGGGCGAAGACCTGACGGTGGTCAGCGCCTTTGAAGCGGTGGGCGAATACAGTGCTGGCAAAATCGGTGAAGAACGCCTCCTGGGCGTGGAGCGCAACGCCTGTCCGGGGGCGGGTTCCTGTGGCGGCATGTACACCGCCAACACCATGTCCTCCGCCTTTGAAGCCATGGGCATGAGCCTGATCTATTCCTCCACCATGGCGGCTGAGGATGAAGAAAAGGCCGACAGCACCGAAAAATCCGCTGAGGCACTGGTGAACGCCATCCGCAACCAAATTCTGCCCAGCCAGCTTTTGACTCGCAAAGCCTTTGAAAACGCCATTTCCGTGATTATGGCGGTGGGTGGATCCACCAACTCGGTGCTGCACCTGTTGGCCATTGCCAACACCATCGGCGTAGCGTTAACCCTCGATGACTTTGAAGCCATTCGGCAGCGGGTGCCCGTGCTGTGCGACCTCAAGCCCTCCGGGCGCTATGTCGCCATCGACCTACACCGGGCGGGGGGCATCCCCCAGGTGATGAAAATGCTGCTGGTCAATGGTCTGCTCCACGGCGATGCCCTCACCATCACCGGACAAACCATTGAGGAAGTACTGGCCGACATCCCCGCCGAACCTCGCGCCGACCAGGATGTGATTCGTCCCTTCAGCAACCCCATGTACCCCATCGGCCACCTGGGCATCCTCAAGGGCAACCTGGCCACCGAGGGGGCCGTCGCCAAACTCACGGGTGTCAAAAACCGCCACATCACTGGCCCCGCCCGTGTGTTCGAGTCTGAGGAAGAATGCCTGAAGGCCATTTTGGCCAAAAAAGTCGTGGCGGGTGACATCGTCGTGGTGCGCTACGAAGGCCCTAAGGGCGGCCCCGGTATGCGGGAAATGCTGGCCCCCACCTCTGCCATCATCGGTGCAGGGTTGGGTGATTCCGTAGGGTTGATTACCGACGGACGCTTTTCCGGCGGCACCTACGGTATGGTGGTGGGCCACGTCGCCCCCGAAGCCGCTGTGGGTGGCACCATTGCCCTGGTTCAGGAAGGTGACACCATCACCATCGACGCCGATCACAACCTGCTGCAACTGAACGTCTCCGAGGAGGAACTGGCCCAGCGCCGCGCCGCCTGGGTACCCCCCACCCCTCGGTACAAGCGCGGGGTCTTGGCTAAGTACGCCAAACTGGTGTCCTCCAGCAGCCTGGGGGGCGTCACCGACCTCAACCTGTTCTAGACGTTGTGTAGGGTGGGCAGTGCCTACCCTACGAAAATCCCGGCGAGGGACAAAAGGGGCGGGGTAGAATGGCTTCCGAGCCTGCCCTGCCCTCTCTTGTCCTTGGCCCTTACTATGCCTCGAACCCTGCGTATTTTGATTCGCCGCCGCTTGTCCTGGCTGGTGTTGCTGTTAACGGTGTGGCTGTTGTGCAGCGGCGATGCCCTGGCGTTACCGCTGGCAGGGCGTTTTCAGGAGTTCCCCCGCTGGGAAAAGCTGCCCCTCCCCACCGCCAAGGGCGATCTGATTTATCCCAACTGGCTGGAGGGCACCTGGGAACTCACCAGTACCCTAGTGGACTTAGCCGCCCCCCTAGCTCCAGACATCGTCACCCCTGGTTTTGAGAGCAACCAAGCCATGGTGGATCAGCCCATTAGCTGTGTGGTGAGGTTTGTAGAAGCCCCCCATCTGCTCAGCGGATTTTGGCCCAGGGTGATGCCTCAGCGCGACATCATCGCTGACCGTAGCTTCAATGGGTTGAACATGGCCCAGGCTTATCTGGGGGCGGCGGCGGTCAAAACTGTGAAGGTAGACCCCAATCATCCCAATCGGCAGTTGACCCTGCTAGCACAAGGGCGACAACTAGAATCCACCGTCACGGCACGGGCTACGGAGTCTCCCCAGGTGGATCGCTTCATTACGGCGGAACGCTTTCAACAGGTGTTTCGCGGCACCGCTGTGCCCTACCTCAACGAAGTTGAAACCACCACAGACTACTGGAACCTGGGCGATCACATCGAAGCGGATCAGGTTACCGCCGTTTATCTTGCCCCCCAGGATCCTAATTTCCTCGCCGCGTTGGGGCAACCTGTCGCGCTCTACCGCTATCGTCTACACCTGTTTCCCCGGTTTGCCAATACCCCAGAGTAAGGCGGCTTACCCGTTGGCAACATTTGTTGCAGTGACACTTGCCTGGATGCGAACTTCGCGTAACGTTCCGCCCATGACCCGGCCATTCACAGTAGGATAAACCTAGGTTAAGGCTATCTTTACGATGGTTTTAGAGGCCGTTGTCAGCCATTCGGCCAAGGTTTTCCTATCTCTCCAGTGTGCCCACTGGTTTAAGCCTCGTTTTCCCCAGCCTCGCGTTCAAATCATTGATGACCATCGCCCATCCCAAATCCAAATGAGAGAACCCCGATTCCCCATCGGGTCAACCGCAGGATCGGGGGCTCCCCGTTCGTTGATATCGGGGGACAGACAAGCCCGATTTGCGCTTAACCCGTGTTAGTGACGTAGCACCCTTACGTTCCATTGGCCCCTCGATTTGCCCCATCTTGAGGTCTACCGTTCCGTGGGCAGCAGGGCCGTTAGCAACCTTGAACCGTGGTAGGTGGAGAACCCCGGTGCAGGCCTAAAACGGTGCCTGGGTTCCGTATCCATACCATAAGGGAGAACCGGACATGCTGACTACTGCTGTACACCCGTCCGCCTATCAAGCCGCCGCACCGCAGCGGGTTGCCATTGCAGGCACGGTGATTAACGCCGCCACCCAGGAGGGACTCCCCCAGGTGGTGGTGCGGATCACCCAGGCCCCCGTTGACTGTATTCAGCGCTTTTTGACCATCCTTGAAAACGCCTTGGCCGACCATCCCCAACTGATGATCCACTACCAACGGCGGCTGGATGGACGCCCCCCCACCGTCGAAACCCTTAGCCTAGCCCAGTCCCTCTTTAACACCTTTGAGCACAACCAGAGGTTAGTCGCGCCCCGACCCGACCAAACCCTGACCGGGGGCGATGGCCACTATTGCTTTTTTGACCTCCCCCCCGGCGACTATAGCCTCACCGCCACCCTAGCCATTCCCCACGTTTGCCAAGGGGTTACCCAAGGGCGAGTGCGGGTGCTCCCCTCTGACCAATGGCTGGCGTTCTCGGCGCTGGATCTCACCCTTTCCCTGGCGACGGATCCGCCAACCCTGCCAGTTTCTCCCCTAGGCGATCCCATGCCCTGGCCCAGTTTCGCGAGCCTTCATCAAGCCCAGTTGGCTTTGAGTGGTCGGAGCTAGCCCGTCCCTATCAATCTATCAACTCCCCTAAACAGCGATACTCAGCCCTAGGGGTTAAGGCTGAGTATCGTTCTGTGGTCGATGGGTGATTTAGATTTAGCGCCTAGACCCTAGGCCCGGTTTTGAGGATCGGGTTGGTAATACACCTGGGAACCCTGATCGGGCACATAGCGGCATTCCCAAAAGGCCCGCCAGAAGCTCGTCCAAATGGAGTCGCTAGACTTGCGGTAGTAGCTTCCCAGGACGGGTTTGATGGCCTCGGTGGCGGTTTTCAGGTGGTAGTGGGGAATGCCTAAAAAGATGTGGTGGGCAACGTGGGTACCAATGTTGTGGTGGATGTCGTTGAACACACCATAGTCGTGGTCGATGGTGGAGATGGCCCCTTTCAGGAAGTTCCAGTCTTCGCCTCGATACCAGGGTAGTTCAGGGGTGGTGTGGTGCAACAGGGTGACCAAATCCAGCCAGACCACAAACACCAGGTAGGGCATCACATAGAACTTGACGATAAAGCCCACCCCAAACTGCACCGTGAGCCCCAGCAGTAGTGCCACCATGGCCGCACAGCAGAGGGTGCTAATCACCACGCCGCGCCGTTCGGAGGGCCGAAATAGGGGGCTGTTGGGCAAAAAGTGAGACCCCTTACGACCGGGGGATCGCAGGAACAGGTACAGCGGATAGGCCAACAGGGCGGCATAGAACCGCACAAATTTTTGGGCGGCGGGCAGGGTGCGATACTGGGTTTCTGAGAGGGGATACCAGCTTTCGTCGGTGTCGATGTTGCCCGTGTTGGCGTGGTGGGTGCGGTGGCTAATGCGCCAGCCGTGGTAGGGCACCAGGATGGGGGTGTGGGAAAGATGACCCACGAGGTTATTCAGCCAGCCGAGTTTAGAGAAAGACCCGTGGCCGCAGTCGTGGCCGACCACAAACAAAGCCCAAAACAAGGTGCCCTGCAAAAGCCAAAAGATCGGGTAAAACCACCAGGCATCCAGGGTATAGGCCGCGACGTAGAGGGCCACCACCAAGCCCACATCCCGCAGGAAGTAAGCGATGGATCGCCAAGGGGAGGGTTGAAAACACTGGTCTGGAATGGCATTTTTTAAGTCTTGAAGGGTGAAGGGGAGGCCCGAATCGGCGGCGCTATTTCCCTGAGACAACCCTTCTGGTCGGAGATGAAGAGACTCTACTTGCACGAAAGTACCGAGTTTAACCGTAAAAAGTAACGACCTCCGCGCCATGATCGACACCGAGGCTGTTACGTATCTTAACCTCTGTCGATCCTGAAAATAGCCTTGATGGGGTCTATTGAGCTTGCATCGCCTTTAAGACAATCGCCGGATCCACCCAGAGCCCCTGGTATTTCATGCCCCAGTGTAAATGTGGCCCTGTGGTGCGGCCCGTCATACCCACCCGGCCAATGCGCTGCCCCGACTTCACGGTCTGCCCCTGGCGAATTTCCAGCCCCCCAGGGCGATCCACCATCACCCGCCCGCCCTCTTTTTCCACCACAATATGCCCGTGCATATGGCAGTAGACGTGGGTCCAATCCCCAGATTGCACGGTGACATAGGTGCCGCAGGCGTTGTCGCTGCCCACCCGAAGGACAGTTCCATCCCACCAGTTGCGAATGTAACTGCCCAGGGGAGCCGCCAAATCCAACCCATAGTGGAACCGATACCCCCCCATGGGATGCTGACGATAGCCAAAGGGCGAGGTGTAGGCCGTAAACTGCTCTACTGGGAAGGAAGCCCCGTTCTGCCAAGGATTTTGGGGTGCCTCTGGAACATCCGCCGCCAGCCAAGCCTCTGGCTTAAACGGCTCCCAGGACAGGGGAAGTAGATCACTCATCCAACCAACTCCCACACTGAAAACGACAATCCAAGGCCAAACCCGCGTTTTACGAACCCCCATCACCATACCGAACCGCTCCTTCACTGCGAGGGGATAGGCTGAATCCCTGTAAATTAGTACACATAAACTATATCTCAGAATCAAAAATAGTACAAAGCAATTACTTTGGATGCGGCCCGATCCATAACCAGCCACCCCAAATCCTGATAGCACCTCCCACCGGACGGAGTAGGGGCCGGGGTCTATGGGGGCTAACCCGCCGTAAGCGTATAAAAGTTTACGTTTTAGAGGAATCCCATGCTCATCTTCGTTTGAATCCGGGAATGATAAGGGGGTATTCCCTAGCCTCCTCCATCTTTGGCCATGAGTTCTCTGACTTCCTCCGCCCATGGGGCTTCCCGTTCTGACGTTGCGCCCCAAAGCTGGCCTCCCCATAGGATCCTCGCCAGTTCCTATGCCGACCAAGCCCAGGCCCGATTAGACGCTATTATGACCCTCGGTCTCGACGAACACCGCAGCATTCCCGCCTTTGAAGAAGCCATCCAACTCGTGCGGGAGCATTTTGGGATGCCCGTGGGTTGGATCAGTGTAGCCTTGGAGGGCACTGAGTATCTGAGGGCAACCTATGGCCTCTCTAGCCTGGGCCTGGGCAACCCCCTGGCAGAGGAACGAAAACTGCCCCTCGCCGCTAGCCTTAGTGGCTACGTCCTAGACCGTCAGCAGCCCTGGGCCATCGATGATGTCACTCATCTGGACAACCTGAGCGCCACCTCAATGATGGCCACCTATGGCCTCATGGCCTACGGTGCAGTGCCCCTCACCACCAGCCAGCACCAGTGCATTGGGGTACTCGCCATCATGGATCGCCAGCCCCGTGAGTTTAGCCCGCAGGACATCAGCTTTTTAGCGATGGCGGCTCGCTGGGGCATGGGCGAATATGAGCGCCAACGGGCGATGGTGACCGCTGTCGGCCAAACTCAGCCCACGCAGACCCATCCATTTGCAGTGGATGCCATCCGGCTGCACCTGATGGGTCACCTGATTCAGGATATGCGCAACCCCCTCACCGCCGTTTTGGGGATGACTAGTATGCTTAGCCGAGAAATCTACGGCCCCCTCACCGAAAAACAGCGGGAGTATGTGGATATCGTGCGCAACAGCAGCCAAACCCTGATGAACCAGGTGGATGAAATTCTCGATTTGGGTCTGATTAGTCCAGAGTCTAACGACCTGGTCGCGGCTCCGGTGGATATCCACCGCCTTGGCCATCAGGTGCTAGAGACCCTGGCCCCCTTGGCCGAAACCCTCTCCCAAACCCTCGACTTTACCGTGGAACCCACCCAAGGGCTGTGGATTCTAGACCAGCACACGGTCAAACAGGTTTTCTACCACGGGGTGTTCAGCCTCATGCATATGGCCAGCGAAAACAGCATTCTGCGTATCCACAGTTCCCGCAAGGGGCAATCCCTTGCCCTGGCCCTGTGGGTGTCCAACCCCTGGCTGGGGGAAGGGCTACCCAGCAGCATGGTTCATCTGTGCCAATCCCTAGAACAGGGCGATGGTTGCCACCGCCTAGAGGCCGACCTCCATGCCCAAGGGTTGCGGGGCAATAGCCTCACCCCAGCCGATCTCTCCAAGCAATGGCTGGGAATGATCCTCTGCCACCATCTCGCCCAGCACCACGGGGGCCACATGCGTCTCCAGGGCAGTGCTGAGGCTGGGTATCGGTTGGTGATCACCCTGCCCGCCCTCGGCACCAAATCGCCCCGCATCGACAACGCAGCCGCTGCCCTAGCCCCCACAGATCCCAGTGAAAACAGTGAGGCCAATGGTGCCTCCTCACCCTAGTCTCCTGGTTTTCGTTCGCCCTAGGGGAACGGGGCTAAGGGCCTGGTGACACCCCAGGGCGATATCCTGGGGCGACGTTCTGCCGTCTAGATTGGATCAGGCTTCGCCAAATCTCGCGAGCGAAGAGTTTACACAAGGCTCCCCCATCCAGTAAGATAAAAGACTGTGTCTGTAAGGTTCTACGGCGAAGAAACTCCATGGCGAAAAAAAGCATGATTGCCCGCGAGCAAAAGCGGGAGAAACTGGTGGCCAAGTACGCCAAAAAGCGGGAAGCCCTGCTTGAAGAATTTAACACCGCTCAGTCTCAGCAAGAGCGGGTTGAAATTCACCGCAAAATTCAACAACTGCCTCGCAACAGCGCCCCCACCCGCCTCCACAACCGCTGCTGGATGACGGGTCGGCCCCGTGGTTACTATCGCGACTTTGGGCTTTGTCGCAACAAGCTCCGGGAGATGGCCCACCAAGGCTTGCTTCCTGGTGTGGTGAAGTCTAGCTGGTAGATGGTTTCAGTGCAGCGTTGCTTCGGGCAGCGTTTCCCTAGAATATCGATCCCTTAGAACAGCGATCTTGGGCCTTGCCCTAGGGAAAAAGACTGGGACAAGCCCCTCAGGTAGCGTAGAGCCTAGGCACATCAATATCCAAGCTCAGGGGGTGTGGGATTTGCTCACACCTCCTTTGCGTTTAGGGTGCTGGAACGACCGCAACAGCGATCAATGCCAAGCCGATCACAAATCAAGTCTCCCACCGCATTGGCGACCGTAAACTCGCCATAGAAACTCTGGGAAAAGTCGAAGGCTTGCAGTTCCGTTAAAATAGCCATCACTAGGGATCCCAAGTCCTCTTCCCCTTCCATGCGTTGACGGGTAAACACCTGGGCCACCCGTTCAGCAATGGCTTCGTTAGCGGGTTCTGGCAGATATTCCGCATTCAGCCACCGCAGCAGCACAGATCGTAACCACTCACCCTCCTGCTGGGCGTCGTCGGGTAGGGGTAGGGTAATGGGATCAAGGGGGGCTGTCATGGCCTAAAAACCTCTCCTGGTAATGCGTTGAGTCCAGTTGAGTTCATCCTAACCCGCCCTGTCCTACCACTAGAATGAAATTCTCAGAAAATGGTTGAGAAATGCAACAAATTGGGTTGATTCCGGGGTATGGTCTCTATGGTTAAGCGACATTGTGCCCAGGGTGCCCCCGGCGCTTCTAGGGGAACGTCTGCGGCGATCACATTGGCAGCTTGAGGAGAACGGCCATGGTGTTGGCAAATCGATCAGAGGCGATCAAAACCCTGCGGGTCATGGGGCTTCCGGTTCATGTGGGGGTGAACTACGCCGATTGGCTGCTGGCCCAGTATCGGGCCGGGGTCGGATCCCATGTGGTGACCCTAAATGCCGAAATGGCCATGCAGGCGGATCACAACCCGTTTCTGCGCCAGATTATTGCAGGGGCTGATTTGGTGATTCCCGATGGGGCGGGGGTCGTGCTGTATTTTCGGGCCAAGGGCCAGCGGGTGGATCGCACCCCCGGCATTGAACTATCGGCCCAGGTATTGCAACGACTCGCGCCCCAGGAAACCGCCTTTTTCTACGGTGGGGCACCGGGCATCACCGACCATGCCGCCCTCTACTGGCGGCGGCAAGTTCCGGGTATTCAAATTGTGGGCACCCAGCACGGCTTCCTCAGCCCAGAGGATCAGTCCGCCTTCCTGCAACGACTAGCGACTCTGCAACCCAGCGTGATCTTTGTGGGGCTGGGCGTGCCTCGTCAGGAAATGTGGATTCGCGACCATCGCCATCTCTGCCCCCATAGCGTCTGGATTGGCGTCGGTGGTAGCTTCGATATTTGGGCGGGCGTCAAAAACCGCGCCCCAGAATGGATGTGTAAGCACCATTTGGAATGGCTGTACCGCCTTTACCAAGAGCCCTGGCGCTGGCGGCGAATGCTGGCTCTGCCGCAGTTTGCTTGGCGCTCGCTCACCTACTCCTCCCGCTAAGCTCCGTTCAGCGAGCCTTGGTAGATCGCAGCAAACGACAGAGGTTTTGTGATCTGCTGAGCATCGGTAGACTCGTTGGTGCCCCTTCTGCCCTTGCCCCAGCAAGTTGGGAACGGAGATGTTGAACCTCTCCAAAGGCAGCAGGATAGGCCAAATCTCGCTATGCTAAGAAAATAGATCCATCTAAATAGGAATTTTTCCTATTTAGATGGCCCCACAACTTAACCGGAGAGAATTCATGGTTGGAACCCAGATTGCGGCCCAGGATTTGTTTCGCGCCGCCTACGAAAACCGCTACACCTGGGATCAAGGCTTCCCAGGCTACACCGCCGATGTCACCTACACCGACAACGGCAAAATCTACACGGGCAAGGCCAAGGTCAGCGCTGACCTGAAGCCGGAGGTGACCGGGGTAGAGGATGACGCCGCCCAGAAAGCCATCCATGGCCAGTTGTTTGAGGTGGCTATTCACCGCATCCGCCGCCGCTTTGAAGACAGCCACGGGGCCAACACCTTCCGCTATGGCGAAACCCTGGCCGATGGTGGCGTGGAAATCCTCATGGGCGGCAAGGCCGAGGGCGACAAGTACCATGTTCGCAACAATGAAGTATCGATGGTGCATCGTCACATCCATGGCGTAGTGGTCACTATCCACACCTTTAGCAGCCACGACACCGGGGCAGGCTACCTCTCCCACCGCTACGATTCCGTCTACCACGATCCCCAGACTGGGGAACAAAAGGGTGGACTTAGCACCTTTGAGGACAACTACGAGGCCATCGGTGGCTACTACCTCCTCTCCCACCGCCACATTGAAACGGAAACCCAGGATGGCCCCCAGGTTCAGGATTTCATGTTCTCCAACATTGCCCTGCTCGAAACAGCCTAGATAAAAACGAGTTCGAAAGCTTTCCCTTTTGAAGGATATTCCCCAGGTCACAAAGGCTCCGCTAGTTGAACACTTCGGGGCCTTTGATAGCGCTACCCACTCCTTACGGCGGGTACGGGTGTCATCCTGTCCCCGATGCTGCAAGCCCTAGCCCCTGCCATTGAAACCGTCGTGGCACGACTTTTGGGGGTAGAGTCCTAGCGGAAGTCGGGGATCATGCTTGGGTGACTTACCGCCGTTGGGATCAGGTTGGGTCGAGGGCTAACAGGGGATAGAAGTGCCCCACCGGACCTTGACCTTGGCCAATGGAGAGGGCGTGGTGCAGGGCGTTGGTGACGTATTGTTTGGCGGATTGTGTCGCGGCAAGGGGAGCCTGCCCCAGGGCAAGGTTGGCGGCGATAGCGGCGGAGAGGGTGCACCCGGTGCCGTGGGTGTTTGGAGTGCAGACGGTTTCGGTGGTGAGGACTTCTAGGGTTTGCCCGTCGAACCACACATCGGTGCCCTTGAGGTCGTCGGCCATGCCACCTCCCTTCACCAACACGGCTTTGGGGCCAAGGTGATAGATTTGGCGGGCAGCGGCTTCCATATCGGCTAGGGTGGTCAGGGTGATCCCGGTCAGCAGTTCGGCCTCGTAGCGGTTGGGGGTCACGATGGTGGCTTGGGGGATCAGACGATCCGTTAGGATAGCCACGGCAGCATCGTCAATGAGTTGTGCCCCAGCGCGAGACACCATCACAGGATCGACCACGACCGATATCGTCGGGGGGAGTTGGGCGACTAGGCCACTAACCGCCTCAATGATGGCCTGATTCAGCAGCATTCCGGTCTTAACGGCCTGCACTGTGATGTCACTCGTCACCGCCTGCATCTGGGCTACCACCGCCTCAGGGGGCAACGCGTCCACCCGCGTCACGCCCACGGTGTTTTGGGCGGTAACGCAGGTAAGGACACTGGTACCGTGAACGCGATGGAAGGCAAAGGTGCGTAGATCGGCCTGAATCCCGGCCCCGCCGCCGCTGTCGGAACCAGCAATGGTCAGGGCCACCGGCCAAGCGGAGGGCAAGCTCATGGTGTTTCGGTCGAGGATTCGCTAGGTTGAAGGACTACGCTAACCGGATGGTCTAGCGATTGTTGGGGCGTCGTCGCTGGAGAAACTCTGGAATATCCAGGCCCGTACCCAAGCCACCCCCACCGCCACTGGGCGGGGTTGGCGGCGGCGTGAGGTTGCGCTTGAAGGGCGTGACCCGCTCGGCTTCCACGGCGGCGGGTTGCACCCCCGGTCGGGTGTTGAAGCCCGTGGCGATGACGGTAATTCTCACTTCCCCTTGCAGGCGTTCGTCGATGACTGCCCCAAAGATAATGTTGGCGTTGGGATCCACCCCTTCGTAGATGATTTCCGCCGCCGCGTTCACCTCATGGAGGGTGAGATCGGTGCCGCCCGTGACGTTGAAGACAGCCCCGGACGCCCCATCAATGGAGGCCTCCAGCAGGGGCGAGGAGATGGCCGCAATGGCGGCTTCCCGCGCCCGTGACTTGCCCGATCCCACACCAATGCCCATCAGCGCCGTGCCCGCATCCGCCATTACCGCCCGCACGTCGGCAAAGTCTACGTTGACAAGACCGGGAATGGTAATGATGTCGGAAATGCCCTGTACCCCCTGGCGCAGGATGTCGTCGGCGGTGCGAAAAGCTTCTTGGACAGGGGTTTGCTCGGAGATCACCGACAGCAGTTTGTCGTTGGGGATCACAATGAGGGTATCCACCCGGCTTTGCAGGGCGGTAATCCCTTCATCGGCTTGGGACATGCGTCGGCGACCTTCAAAGGTAAAGGGCCGAGTAACCACGCCAATGGTGAGTGCGCCCGCTTCCTTGGCAATTTCCGCCACAATGGGAGCCGCCCCGGTTCCGGTTCCTCCCCCCATGCCCGCCGTAATAAAGACAAGGTCGGATTCTTCGAGGGCCGCCGCAATTTCTTCCCGCGATTCCTCGGCGGCTTTTTGGCCAATGGCTGGGTTCCCCCCTGCACCAAGCCCACGGGTCAGCTTTTGGCCAATGTGTAGGGTGTTGGTAACGGCGGCGTTCTCTAGGGCTTGGGCATCGGTATTGACCGACCAGAATTCAATCCCGGTGAGCCCGCTATGAACCATGCGGTTGACGGCATTACAGCCGCCGCCGCCCACCCCAATCACCTTGATGCGGGCAACGCTACTGGGCAATGCGGTGTTGTGGTTTAGCGTATCTCCGGGCATAGCGGTAGCATCATTGGGTTGACTAGGCTGGCTTCCAATGGGGTGGAAGGTCGGCAAATGAGCATCAGGGGAGGACTCGACCGATGCACCATCGTTGGCGGGGCTAGGGACAACGTGGTTATTGGCATGGGGACGAGGTTCACGCCTGCGGACATCGCCAGAACTTGGGGGCTCAAAAATCATAGGCAATTTTGAGGTCTGAATACAGGGTATGAACAATCGCCCTGAGTTCTAGGTTGGCTAACCCTGGCTGATTCTAGACAACTATAGATTACTTCAGTAAAAAAAAACAAACGAAATCTAAAAAACAAGCGCCTTACTTCGTTTCTCAAGAAAATCTAAAATAGAACCCTTGATTTTCGCAATTCCAGGTAGATCTGACTTTTATACCCCTTAGCCTTGCGGTGCTTTTCCCTAGGGGAATGGATCGTTGGCCACCTGGAAGCGGGACTGACGATGGCTCATCCTAGACCACGCGGTGGGATGGCCTAGGGGACGCTGCTAGGACGGTGTAAAAAACGGCTGCCCTAGGGTTGGGCGGTCGAGGGGGCGGCCTCGGCATCGGAGGGCTGAGGCGGTGTCAGGGCGAGGGCGGGGCGGTCGGGATTGCTGAGATCAATATGGGCAACGTCGTCGTCTCCCACCTGTTCCGACAGGTTGCGCATTTGGTCGAGGGTGGCCAACTGGCGTTCTAGGTCGGGGGTATAGGCTCCTAGATAGACAATGCCCAGGTCGGTATGGAGGACGAGGTTACTGGGGTCTTGCCAGTCGAGTTCTTGGATGGCAACGGGGCTGGTGCGGATGGTGGCATAGATCTGCGGCCAGTAGCGCTGATATTGAGGCTGAATGCCGCGCAGGCGTAGGGTTGGCAAATTGGCATCCTGGGCGGACTGCAACCCAAAACTGGACGTGGGCATCCAGGATCCCTGGGCGTCAATGAGGCCCGCTTGTAGGTAGGTTTTGGCGGCGTCCCCGTCGCGGCTCCGAGTGGGCAACACCACGGCCACCGGGACGCGCTCGCGCACCTGCACCTTTAGGCGGGGCGGCAGGATTTGCCGACTTACCTTGGCCTCCACTAGGGGGGCGCGTTGCCGCAACTGGTAGGCGAGGGTCTCTGGCTCTACCTCTAGCAGGGATTGGGGATAGTCGATGGGCACGAGGGCTTGCAGCGCCTCATCGCTGAGCCGTTCGTTGCCGCTAACCTGAATTTGGCGGGGGCTGTGGATTAACCATACGGGCCGAGTGACCCCCCAAAACACAGCCCCGGTGAGCCCTGCCATGGCCACCCAGCGCCAGAGGGATTGCCCTAGGGATAGGCGGCGGCGGCGGCGTAGGGTTTTACGGCGGGCCTGAAGTTGGTCGTGGGAAATGGGAGAAACGTCGGACATAGCAGCGTCGGCAGCGCCTCAGAGCCTTTAAGATGATGCCGATTTTAGCGCCTGTAGCGATTCCTGCAAGGCTTTTTTCCACTGTTGGGCCATGGGAAACTCAATAAACGGAATGCGGTGGACGCCATTCTCCGCCGTGGTCAACACCAATTCAATCCGCTGCCCTCGTTTAACATAGCTGCCCGCCGCCACAGGCCCACCATTGACGTGGAGGGCAACGTTGGTGACGTCTTCCAGGGACACTCGGTCTAGGTCGATGGGGCCTTGGCGGGTGGGTTTGCCCCACATCAGCGTGGCACCCCGCTGGACGAGAACGGCGCGAATGTCGTACTTACAGCGGTCGGCCCCGGTGGCCCACACTTCGTAGGCTTGCACCTTTTGATATTCATTCCAGCCCGCCCAGGCCAACCAGATAAACGTCCCCAGCAAGGGAAACCAGGTTAAAGCATGTTCCATAGGTCTACCGTCGATAGGTTTCCAGATTGTAAAGGTTCTCGGATTGTAAATTCTTGCAACAGTCCTTCACCGAAATCCACAACCCCATGGAAAAGTAAGCCTAGCAGACGCCCCCCAGCGGTCTCAGACGCTGGGGCACGGTGGCCTGGATCGATGGGCCTTCTCCCCCTAGGGGATGGGGCACACCCTCAACTTGGTTGTGTTTTGGAGGTTATTCCTGTGGCATTTCTCCCTATTCTCGCGGCTGTTCCTGCTACCCTCACCTGGAGCCCTAAGGTGGCAGCGGTGATGATTATCTGCAACATTCTGGCCATCGCCATCGGTAAGTTCACGATTAAATATCCCAGCGTTGGGCCAGCCATGCCCTCCTCCAACCTGTTTGGCGGTTTTGGTGTGGGCGCTGTGCTAGGCACCACCAGCTTTGGTCATCTGCTGGGGGCTGGGGTGATTTTGGGCTTGGCGAATCTCGGTGCGCTGTAGGCGTTAAGGTGCCCCACGGGCGACCTTCTATTCATCAGATTTGCCGCCAAAAACGGCGACTAAAACGAACTTTTCTGACGCTATCAGGTATTCCCTAAGGTCAGAGAAGTTTGTTTTTTTGGAGCCTAAATGGTGAATTGAATTGAGAAGATCGCCGCAAATGTTCCCACGTTGAGACCTCACTTTTCTCCCCTAGATATAGAGGACATCAGTCAGTCAACGGGGGATCAGGCGGTAGCGGGAGACGCCGCCTACCCACTAAAGCCACTTATCCTACGGACGACAGCCGCCCGGTTTAGTTCCCTGCCGCCGTCCCACGGCGAATCACATCCTGGACGGATACCCCTTCGGTTTGGTGGCCAAAGCGCCAGAGTACAGCCGCCGCTTCGGCTTGGGAAACGGATCGTTTGGGTTGGAACAGGGTCGTGAAGCCAAAAACCCGCAGGATATTGGCAAAGTCTCCGGTTTGGCGATCCGCCAGCACCGCCCGCAGGGCCAGGGGTTCAATCTCGGCGGCATCCTGAAACCCCCAGGCCGACTGCACCGCCTCCACCGTGGCCATGGGCAAGACAGCGCGGGTATCGAGGGGCACTTTCCACAGCAGCAGGTTCTCGCGGGTGAGGGTGTCGTCGGGGCGAAAGGTCACCGCGACGGCATTGCCACTGAGGGCGCTGGGGATGATCCCAGCTTCGGCTAACCCTTGGATAGCGGCGAAATCGGGATGGCTGGGGGGCACATCCTGAAACGCAGGGGTGCTGTTGGGCGAACCGGGCCGAATGCGCTTGGCGGGTTGGTCGCTAAAGAACTGGTTATTCGCCGCAAACAGCCAGTGGGCATAGTCTCCACGGGTGATGGGGCGGCTGGGCTGGAAGGGAATGTTAACAAAGTCTCCCCCAGCGGTGATCCCCAGGGTAATCCAGTCCTGCACGTAGGGCTTTAGATCGGTGGGCACCTCGTCCAGGAGGGTGCTGGCATCGGTGGTCTGGGGCGGTTGCGCTTCCTCCCCCTCCCCGGATCCGTTCCCGCCAGCATCCTGCCAACGGGTGGGTGGTAGGGGGCCGATGAAGGTAGCATCACCGGGTTTTGCCCCAACTTGGGCTGAATCCTCATCGGACGCGGATTCGCGGGTCGCTGACCGATCTTCCCCGGCACCATCCGCAGCCCCGTCGGGTTCGGTGGCCAAGGGGGAGCGAGAATCGTCCGAGGTTGGATCCGATTCGGCCTGGGCCGCCTCGTTTTTGGCGGGAAATTGCGCTTGCAGTTGAGGGTCAGCTTCTAGGGATCTTTGCAGAGAATCCCCCAAGGATCCGCCCGCGCAACCCGTGGCCAACAGCGCACTGGCCAACCCAAGACAGACGGAACGGGAAGACGCAAACCGGGCCAAGGCAACACCCCAACACAACGTAGGATAATCTTACGGTAGCAGCCGTCCGGCAAGGTTGCGGAGGGCGGAAGACCGACTATCCAGCCTGGGCAACGATTGATCTCTGGAGTGAGGCCATGGTACGGCGACCCCTAATCATTGACTGCGACCCTGGGGTAGATGATGCCATCGCCCTCCTCCTTGCCCTGGCCAGCCCTGAAGACTTTAACCTGCTGGGCATCACCACCGTGGCCGGAAACGTGCCCCTGAATTTGACCCAATACAATGCTCGTCGCATCACCCACCTCGCCCAACGGTTGGATATCCCGGTCTATGCCGGATGCCCTCGGCCCGTCCTGCGTGCCCCCGTTACCGCCGAGCATGTCCATGGCCAAACGGGGTTAGATGGGGCTGATCTGCCTCAACCCACCCAACCCCTGCAACCCCACCACGCCGTTGCCTTTTTGATTGACCAATGCAAAGCGGCCCAAACTCCCATCACCCTCGCCACCCTTGGCCCCCTCACCAATCTGGCGGTGGCGCTGATCCAGGCTCCAGAGATCGTCAATACCATTGACCAGGTCGTTACTATGGGCGGTGCCCTGGGCCGGGGCAACGTTACCCCCAACGCCGAGTTCAATATCTATGCCGATCCCCACGCGGCCCAGATCGTGGTGGAAGCGGGCCTGAAGCTGACCCTAATTCCCCTAGACGTGACCCACCAGGTGATCACCACCCCTGAACGCCTTGCAGCCCTGGAAAACTTGGGTAACTCCGTGGGCCAAGCCGCCGCTGGGTTATTGCGCTACTACGGCCAACGGGAAGGGGAATGCTACGGCCTCGCAGGTGCGCCCCTCCATGATCCCTGCGTGATCGCCTACCTGCTTCAGCCCGATTTGTTCTCTGGTCGCCCCATGCACCTGGCCATTGAAACCGACAGCCCCCTCTGCCTGGGCCGCACCGTTGCCGATCCCAACGGGGACAAATCCGCCAATGCCATGATCCTCGAAACGGTTAATGCCCCTGCGTTCTACCAACTTCTAACCGAGCGTCTGGGCGGACTCCATCGGGATTGATGGGGCGGCTGTGGGGTCTAGGATGGTTGGGAGGTGGCTTTTATGGGGGACTGATGGGCTGGCCATCGGTTTTGGGTGAGACGTTAAGCTGACCACCAAATTGCCGCAGCTCAAACAGCTTGACCCCAATTTGGTATTCATACTGGCTCAGCAGTCGGCCATAGATATAGCCTGCTCGCCCATCTAAGAAGCCCAGTTGAATGACGTAAAACAGCAAAAAACGCAGTGCTGGCTTGAAGGGCAACCGCACCCAAATTTTTTTCAAAAAGCGCTTACGCTGCACCGCATCCCCAAACAGGTTTGCGCCAATGGTGCCGCTGTCGCCCATGCCCGTGAGCAGGTTGTAGTAGACCCTGGCCTCCCAGTTAGAGTAGCGGTTGTGGCGGGCCAGCCAGTGATACAAATCCCGAAAATCCTCATGGAGCATATCCTGTTTGAGGTAGCCCACGGATCCGTCAATCATGACGTGTTCGTGGACTTCGTTATCTCCGGTATTGGGAATATCGGAGGTTTGTAGGTTTTCGTAGCGGCCCTTGGCATGGCGAAATAGGCGCAGGTTCCAGTCGGGATATTTGCCGCCATGGCGAATCCAGGTGCCCAGAAAAAATACCCGTCGATTTAAGTAATAGCCATCGAAGTTAGGGTTCTGAATCGCCGTTTCAATTTCGTCCCACAGTTCCGGAGGAATGCGTTCATCGCAATCGACAATCAGCACCCATTCATGGCTAAAGGGCAGATTATCCAAGGCCCAGTTTTTCTTTTTCGGCCAGTGACCATTAAACTCAAACTGCACCACCTTGGCCCCAGCAGCCGTAGCAATGACTTCGCTCTGGTCGGTGCTGTGGGAATCGACCACAAAAATTTCGGCAGCGCGTTCCAAGCTAGCGAGGCAGGCCGGAAGATTTTGCTCTTCATTCTTGGCAGGAATGAGGACGGAGATGGGAATTTTGGAGGAGATCATGGATTAGAGATTCGGAACTAGAGATTCGGAGCTAGCGGATGGGAACCTAGGGGGCGCTGTTTGGGGGTGAAGCTAGGAGATAGCGCAGGCCGCTGAGAATATAGCCCAATTGGCCATAGGCGTAGACCAGATTATCAAACCGGAGGGCGGGGTCGCGCCAATACTTAATGGATTTGCCTAGCCCCCGCAGTAAACTCAGGCACCGATTCCGTAGGCGTTGCCCGTTGAGTTGGTCTGTGAGGTGTTCGCGGTAGCATTCGCTGATGCCCTGCCACCAACTACGACGCAAAAACCAACGGTGGTGGAGGCGTTCTGGAGACACATTGTGAGCCACCTTAGCATCGGGGACGTAGAGCACCTCCAACCCGGCCTGGAGGGCTTGCTGGGTCAGATGCAGTTCTTCGTTGGAGAGCAGGTTTTTACCCACCCGACCGAGCTGGGGGTCAAAGCCACCCACGGATTGCAGAAAATCTTTTCTGACCGCATAGTTTAGCCCTCTAGGGGTTTGTCCCGCTTGGGTAATGGCCTGCACCGTGGCACTGAGGTCGTAGGCACCCAAACATTCCGCTAGGGCCGGAGACAACCAGCGGGGAGCGGTTTCACCGGGAGGCCAAATCAGACTGACGTAGCCCCCCGCAATGGCCACCTGGGGATGGGCCACAAACACCTTGGCTAAGGCCGCTAGCCACTGGGGCGAAGCTTCAGCGTCGTCATCGAGGTAGGCCAGAATTTCCCCCTGGGACACCGCCGCCCCCCGGTTGCGAGCCGATGAAAGGCCCAGGGTGCCTTCATACACGTAGGTGAGTTTGGGGTGAGGCAGTCGTTCATCGATCACGCCCTTAGTGCCATCGGTGGAGGCATTGTCTACCACAATGACCTCATAGGATCCGTAGGTTTGCCTCAACAGACTATCAATGGCCGCTCCCAGGTAGTCTGCGCGGTTGTGGGTGCAGATGATAGCGGAAATCATGGGTTGAGTCATCGCCAGAACCATGGAGGGAAGAGACCTGCGCCTAGCGTACCCGGAGATTAGGACAGGCTACCAGGCCACAAGATAAACTTTTCCCAATACTTTGACATCCCTTAAGAAAGACCCGATAGGCTTAAGGTCACTTTCTTCACAAAATTGGGAGAATTGCCATGAGCAGTTTTAGTTCAGATTTGCTGGATCGAGACTACGAGGTGAATATTGGTGCCTATTTCAGTCGGGGCTGGGCCATCTTCAAGGAATTCGCCTGGGGTTACATTCTCTTTACGTTAGTCCTAGGCATCATCGCGGGGGCTTTATCGCAACTGCCATCCCCTCTAGGAATGAAAGCCATCGGCGAAGGCTCAGGCGGCGGCAACTTGATTTTCAATATTCTTTCTCCGGCACTGGGGGCTGGTTTCTACTTCGTTTCCTTTCAAATTGCGCGGAGTCGCCCTAAAAACTTCAGCGACTTCTTCAACGGATTTAAGAAGTTTTTGCCTCTCTTCCTGACTTCCCTCGTCTCAACGATTCTGATTGCCATAGGACTCGTTGTGTTGATCATCCCTGGAATCTATTTAGCCGTTTCATACATGTTTGCCCAGCTTCTTGTCATCGACAAGAACATGAACTTTTGGTCAGCCATGGAAACTAGCCGTAAACTCATCTCCAAACGCTGGTTCTCTTTCCTGGGGCTGGGGATTTTGATGAGTCTTTTGGTGCTGTCGGGCTTTTTGCTGATTGGCATTGGTGCACTGGTCACCATTCCCCTGTCCACCTGTGTTTTAGCCGCCGCCTATGAGGACATTGTCGGCCTCAACTCCGTAGCCGAAGACCTGTAGGCTGGTTTCCCAAGGATGCCTCCGGTGCGCTGGGTCTGCACGAAACAGCGCATCGTGAGGTTCCTGCGGTGACCCAGGATGGCGGGGTAATGCCAAACAACCTGTAGGGGCGAGGTCTCCTCGCCCGCTCCTCGCCCGCTGGTACCAGGGGCAAGCCAGCCGGATTGGGTATCAGTTGGTGAAGGCGAATCAGAGGTTTAGCGGCAGCTTTTGAGTTCCTAAGCTTTTGAGTTCTTTTGAGTTCCTAATCTCTCTTAAACCTAAACCTGGTCGGGATCAATTCCCTGGCTTCTCAGGAGTTCCGCTAACCGTTCGGCCCGTTGTTGCGCCATTTCCATCGGGGTCAAAATCCACCGTCCAGCCCCATCCAAAAAACGTAGCCAGTCTCGCTCAAACCCTTGGAACTCACCCCGCCAAAGCCCTAGGCCGATGCCTAATTCTGGAATCATAAAGCGATCATTGGCAATTTCAATGGGCCGATACCCGTCATCCGTGAGGCGAAAGGCTTGCAGGTTTCCTGTGTAACGGTCGAACACCCCATAGTAGGGAATACGAAGGATCTGCTCGTAAACCTGCCATTTGGGCGGCGGGGCATTGGGAGAGGTGGGTTGGGTTAGACCCAGATCTTCGTCAGCGGTGCCGGGAGAGAGCAATTCCACCACAATGTAGGGATTGACCTGCTCTTGCCAGGTGACGTAGCTCAGCCGTAGTTCTCGGTCGTTATAGAAGCGGGATACGCCAACGACGGCAAACCAATCGGGGCGTTTGTACCAATTTGGGTGGGTGATGTCGTAGTAGAGATTCAGGTCAGCGGCGGTGAAAATACGATCCGCCGCCACGTCCGCTAGCCGAAAGGTGGCGCTGAGCAACTGGGGCTGAAAATCGTGAAATACGTCTTTCGACGCGCTATCGCGAACGTCTGGCAACCCAGGCTCCTCCGGGTCTTCACTGGGCAAATCATACATTGTCGGCCAGCGTTCCTTCGGCAGCGAGAGGTTGGCCGGGGCAATGTAGGGATTGTGGGGAATTGGGATAGGCGAGGGAGAGAGGGGCCGAGGAGACATGGGACGGTTGCTCCTGGGAGAATGCTTAGCCTGATTCTAGCCCGCTTTACTGGTGTAGGTTGATCATCGTAGAACCCACAGCGATACCAAATTTGCCGTAGACATCTTGGCCGAGGAGGCCAACACTGCCGCCAATGGCCACGAGCATGGCAGTTTTGCGTAGCCCCCCCACCTCAAGCTCATCCACATAGCCGATGGGGAGTTCCACCGTGCTGCCGTCGGCAACTTTGGCCTGGGTGCGGCCCACCACCACTACGCCAATCTGTTCAGCCATTTCGGCGGTAATCAATGTCCCCGATGCCCCGGTATCAAACATCATGGGAAAGCGGTGACGGCCTCGCGGCCCCTGAAAGGTGACTTCAACCACGGGAATTCCCCCCCGGCGCTCTTGAATGGGAATTTGGGCCACTAATCCGTTAGGGGCCGCCGGGGTAGGGTCGGTAGCGGCCATCGCGGGTTGACCTTCGGCCCGTTGCTGGGCGGCGACAAGGCTTTGCTGATATTCCTTCACCTTGGTTTGGGCCTGGGCATAGTTAGGGCTATCGGCAGGCACCCGCTGCATCAACGCTATCGCCTGCTGCCAGCGCCCCACCGCCAACTGCCAATCCGCCTGGGATTGGGCCGACTGACCAATCACCACCGCACTGGTAGCCCGGTTGGTCGCTTCACGGAAGTAATCGGTTTGGGGCGCAGCAGTTGCTTCTGGGGGGGCAATCTCAACTAAACCAGGGCTGGGTGTAGGCTCAGGGGATGGAGCGCTGCGGGGTGGATCGGCCAACCCTTTGAATGCTTCACTACAGCCCATCAATCCAGATAGCCCTCCCAGTAGGGCTAGACTCACTATTGTCTGCCGTTTCATGGCATTACCTCAAACAATCTTTACCCCGGTCATGGCCTGGATAGGTTTGGGGTTTACCCCTTCTGTCAAGACTCCCTCAATCGCCCATGATCTAAAACCGATGGTTTGGCCTTAGGATAGTAGCGCTTTGCGATCCTTCACCCGACGGCCATGGTTCTCCTCGACGCTCCCCCTGCTCTTTTAGTTTTAGCCGATGGCTCCGTGTTTCGGGGTTGGTCTTTTGGGGCCAGCGGCACGGTGATGGGGGAGGTGGTTTTCAACACGGGGATGACAGGGTATCAGGAAGTGATGACCGATCCGAGCTATTGCGGCCAGATCGTCACCTTCACCTACCCCGAACTGGGCAATACCGGGGTGAACCCGGAGGACGAAGAATCCGCCCGTCCTTACATTAAAGGAGCCATCGCCCGCAATATCTGCGAGATTCCGAGCAACTGGCGATCCACCCAATCGCTACCGGACTACCTCAAGGGGCACCACATCCCCGGCATTTTCGGCATCGATACCCGAGCCCTCACCCGCCGCCTACGCACCACCGGAGCGATGAACGGAGCGATTTCCACAGAAATCCTAGACCCGGAGGAACTGCTGCGGCAGTTGCAGGATGCCCCCTCCATGGCGGGGTTGAACCTGGTGGATCAGGTGACCACCCACGAAGTCTACGAATGGACGGAGGGCACCCCCACCGCCTGGGAATATAGCAAAGGGGAATCCATCGCTGACCAAGACCCGTTAACCGTGGTGGCGGTAGACTTTGGCGTGAAGCGCAACATTCTGCGACGGCTGGCCAGCTATGGGTGCCGCGTGGTGGTCGTCCCAGCCACCAGCACTCCCGAACAGATCATGGGCTACCAGCCCGACGGCATTTTCCTCTCTAATGGCCCTGGCGATCCGGCGGCAGTCACCTACGCCCCGGAACTGGTGCAGGCGTTGTTAAACTACCAACTCCCCACCTTCGGCATTTGCATGGGGCACCAAATTCTGGGCCTGTCCCTCGGAGCCTCCACCTTCAAGCTCAAGTTTGGCCACCGGGGGCTGAATCAACCCTGTGGGTTAGATCGTCAGGTGGAGATCACCAGCCAAAACCATGGCTTTGCCATCGATGCTGCCTCCATTGCCGAGGATCAGATCGCCGTTACCCACCTCAACCTCAACGACCAAACCGTGGCGGGTTTGGCCCACAAAACCCTGCCGATTTTCTCGGTGCAATACCACCCCGAAGCCAGCCCTGGCCCCCACGATGCCGACTACCTCTTTGCCAAGTTTGTGCAAACCATGCGCGACTACCGCCAACAGCGCCAACCCGCCTAGGGCTCTCTGGGGATGATGGCTCCGTCGCCGCCCCCCAGCCTAGGCTCGTTGGATCCCCATTATCCCTATTTGTCCTGGAGGGAGGGAATCCGCCCCTTGCAGAGCGAGCTATCCTGGCCTATATTTAACTGTCGAATCGGAGCACCCTAGGAGGTCTGCCATCGCTGAATCGCTAACCCTGACCGTCAGTTTACGAGGCACCCGCGATGTCAGGGGAACCTATCAACTATTTCGCCTCATTGGACAGCTAGACGCCTTCTCGGAACCAGCGTTTCGGAAGGTGTTGACCAAATATGTCGAAGCTGGCCCTGCCAACATCATCCTCGACCTCGGAGCTATTGACTTTGTGGATAGTTCTGGATTAGGAGCCCTCGTGCAACTGGTGAAAAAAGCCACGGGCGAAGGAGGGACGGTGCAGTTGGTGACCAACCCTCGCGTTACCCAAACCGTGAAGCTGGTGCGCCTAGAGAAGTTTCTGTCGCTTCAGCCCTCGGTGGAAGAAGCCATTGCCAACCTCGATGCCGCCGCTGGTGAATAGATCAACCCTCTGGAGCCTTGGCCTTGGCTAGTGTCGAACCGCCCGATACCTCATCCCTAGGGCAGTGGCTAGAAACCTGTCTGTGGGGCACTAACGGCGTAGACTGGCTCTTTCGCTTTCGCAATGTTGTGCTAGCGAGCAGCCTCCCCACAGCTACTCTGGCCATGGCGGATGACCTGCTGGCCGATCCCATCGCCCTGCAATCAATGGTGCTCAACTCCATGGCCAAGCCAGGGAATTCAGATAATCGACTGCCTGCGGCCCAGGCGAGGGGGTTGTCACCCGTGGCCTTGGCCTACATGGGCGATGCCGTCTACGAACTGTACGTCCGTAGTCAGTTTTTGCTGCCCCCAAAACGCATCCAGGATTACCACAATGCCGTGGTGGATCAGGTCAAGGCCGAGCAGCAAGCCCACTGGGCCGAACAACTGGCCCCCCACCTCACAGTCATCGAACAGGATGTCTTACGCTGGGGGCGCAATGCCTCCTCGCGGGGGCCAAAGCGGCTAGACGGAGCGATTTATCAACAGGCCACGGGCCTAGAAACCCTGATCGGATACCTTTACCTCACCGATCCTGACCGCCTTGCCCAACTCCTGGGTTACCTCAACATTGGCCACTAGATGCATCACGAATTGGGCTACCCACTGGTCAGGTTTTCTATAGTCTTTGTGAATAATCCACCGAGGACTGGTCGCTGCCACCATAATGGCAAAATCCATCCCTAAGACTAGCGGCACCCGTCCTTTGTCCTAGCCCCCATCACCTGGCGGGACGTGCTAGCCTAGTCATCCGCCCGTTTGACCCCGGTGCTGGTCTTTTACCTCGGTGTTATCATGCCGTCTGACAACTTTTCCCACGAGTCTCGTCCCTCCAAGGGTTCCTCCTCCCACTACGACGGTAGCTCCCACCGAGACAAGCCCGCCCGCCGAGATGGCACAGGAGGAAGTCAAAAGCCCGTCCTCAAATCAGCAGGGGGAACCCCCAACGGAGGGGGCCGATCTGGTGGCTATAGCGACCAGCCCCGCGACGGCGGCTATCGCGGCAAGTCTGATGGCGGTGGCTACCGGGGCAAATCTGACGGCGGTGGCTATCGTGGTAAGGATGGGGATCGGGATAGCGGCTACCGGGGCAAATCTGACAGCGGTGGCTATCGGGGCAAGTCTGACAGCGGTGGCTACCGGGGCAAGTCTGACAGCGGTGGCTATCACGGTAAGGATGGGGATCGGGATAGTGGCTATCGGGGCAAGTCTGATGGCGGTGGATATCGGGGCAAAAACGGGGATCGGGAGGGCGGTTACCGGGGCAAGCCTGACGGTGGTTATCGCGGTAAAAGTGAAGATGGCTATCGTGGCAAATCTGACGGTGGCTATCGTGGCAAAAGTGAGGGGCGTTTTCCCAGGGACAGGGATCGCCCACCCCAGACGGATCGCTACGCTGCCGCCAGCACCCCGGAAGCGGATTCAGCCCAGGACGATGGCCCCGCTGATTTGATCTACGGACGCCATGCCGTCGCCGCCGCCCTAGAAAATCAGCGCCCCCTCAATCGGGTGTGGGTGAATAGCCGACTGCGCTACGATCCCCGCTTTTTGTCCCTGATTGACGAGGCCAAGGCCAGCGGTGCGGTGATCGACGAAGTAGACACCCGCCGCCTGAATCAAATTACCGAAGGGGCTAACCACCAGGGGATCGTGGCCCAAGCCGCCCCCTACGACTACAAAGATTTGGATGAGTTGATCGAAACAGCCCTGGCCAAGACCAAACTGCCCGTTATCGTTGCTGCCGATGGGATCACGGATCCCCATAACCTTGGAGCCATTATTCGTACCGCCGAAGCGTTGGGTGCTCAGGGTATGGTGATCCCCCAGCGTCGGGCCGTGGGGGTCACCTCCACCGTGGCTAAGGTAGCCGCTGGAGCCCTAGAGCACCTGCCCGTGGCGCGAGAAGTGAACCTCAAACGCGCCCTCGATACCCTCAAGGAACGGGGCTTCTGGATCTACGGTCTCTCCTCCGAGGCCAGCCAGCCCGTTCACCGCACCACCTTTGATCGACCCACGGTGATTGTGGTGGGATCTGAGGGCGACGGCCTCAGCCTCAGCGTACAGCAGAGCTGCGATGTGCTAATTTCTATTCCCCTCCAGGGGGCGGTTCCTAGCCTAAATGCATCCGTGGCTACAGGCATGGCGCTCTATGAGGTCTATCGTCATCGATGGGCGGCGCAAATTCAAATTTCCTCTTTGCAAAATCAAAAGCAACCCAGTATAAACAAACAAGGGATAGCACTATCCCCTGAGACTTCTGAAGCATGATGAATCGGCGGTCGCTTAGTCGGCAACGTGGTCGGCAGGCTAGATAGGCAGACTAGATAGGCAGAAACTATGAAAACTTCTTTCGGGCGTTTTTTAGAAGGTTTTTTGGGGTTTAGAAAGGCTTGGTGGCTGGAAATTAAAACCAACCAGCCCACCTGTACCTACTACTTTGGCCCCTTCGACAGCGAAGACGAGGCCGAGTCCCTGAAGGGCGGATACATCGAAGACCTAGAGCAGGAGGGGGCTACCAACATCCGCACCTCTATCCAGCGATGCAGCGATCCGGCTCAACTCACCATCACCGAGGAGTGGGACAGTCCCTTTGGGGGCTTTACTTCGCCCGCGTTTAGCGGCCAACCCTAGAGAGTAGGGACAAGTTGTGCGGGTGGCTCTCATTGATCTGGGGTTACCGTCATCGCCGAGGCGTGGTTTGATAGCCATGCCTCGATGTCGTTTAAGAGCAGATCAGGAATTTCCCAGGGCAGCAGGTGGGCAGTGTTAGCGTAGCAGCGGCTTTCGGACAGGGGAAGGTGTCGGGCCGTTTCCAGGCTGGCCTGGGCCGTAATATGGCGATCCTGTTCGCCGCATAGGACTAGACAGGGCACGGTGATTTGGTTGACCGCTGGCAAACGGTTGTAGCCCTTAGCCATGGACTGATTCAGCGCTTGGTGGGCATGGCGGGAGGTGTTGACAAAGGCCCAAAAGCCTTCCTTGGCCAGCCGATGGTAGGCCGCTGGGGTGTGCTGTTGCAGCAAGTAGCGATAGAGGGAATTCTGGCCGAGGTGGCGGATCACCCAAGGATGACCGGGGATCACGAGGTTAATCAACGAAGCCAGCCCCGTATTCGTCACCTCTTGCCAGGAAGGACGGGGATGGTTGCCCACTGGGCGGGCGGCGGTGGCAATCAGGATCAGCCCCCGCACTCGCTTAGGATGGCGTAGAGCGAGTTCCAGGGATAAAATGCCTCCCAATGACCAGCCCAATACCCAGCATTGGTTGATCCCCTGACGATCCAGCAGAGCCACTAAATCCCCCAGACTTTCCTCTAGATGGAATGGTTGACGCACCCGACTAGCCCCATAGCCGCGCAGATCCGGGGCCAGGGTTTGGTACTGGCGCGACAGCCGTTCAGAAAAGACGGCCATGGTACGAGCCGATCCCGGATGGCCATGGAGGCACAGAATCGGCTCGCCGTTACCCCGGATATTGCAGTAGAGATCCACAGATTTCCTTTGAGTGATACGGGATCCGGCTTGTTTCCCCCTAGATAAGCGGGCGAGGAGACCTCGCCCCTACGGTATGTTGGGTTAGGAATCGGGTTTTCCCCACTCGGATTTGGTATGAGCCCCTTGGCCTAGCCTTCCTTGGGGTGGAACTGGAGGGCGGCGGAGTTCATGCAGTAGCGCTGCCCGGTGGGGGCTGGCCCATCGTTGAAGACGTGGCCTAGATGGGCATCGCAGGCGGCACAGAGGACTTCGGTACGCACCATAAACAGGCTGACATCCCGTTTGGTCGCCACATTGTCCTCCTTCACCGGAGCCCAAAAGCTGGGCCAACCCGTGCCAGAGTCGTACTTGGTTTCCGAGGAAAACAGCTCGGTACCACAACAGACACAGGTGTAGGTGCCGGGGGCTTTATTGTCGTGGTAAGCCCCAGTAAAGGCGCGTTCGGTGCCATGCTTGCGGGTTACTTGATACTGCTCAGGGGTAAGCTGCTGCTGCCATTCTGCGTCGGTTTTTTGAATTTTCTGCACCATAGCTTTAATTTCACCTATGCCATTGATAACGAAGTGATGCCTGAATCCTAACGTAAAGGACTGTTACGGGAAAGGCGCAAACCCGCGCCCCGTGCCCCCATCTATCCAATGATTCCTCGTCCCTAGAGTGGCCCTGGCGTCCTGGGCAACCGTGCCCTGCCATGGGCAATGGTGAAGATTTTATGGAGATTGCGTCGGAGCATCGTGGTGGAGCGGACTTCAGCCGTGGATTGCGGGACATAGGCGCTAAAATAGGCGACACAGACTAGATACACGCCACCAAGGATCGGTTCAACCGACACCGCCATCCATAGCGGGGAAATCGGGTGCTTGGGCGGCGTTGAAGGCTCGGTTGGCCTCTGGTTTGCAGATACCTGTTCGGAAGGCATTGGTTTGGAAAGGGTTGGCCCGTTGAAATTGGTTGATTTTCCCGCCAGCATCGTTCATTTAGAGAACGGGCTAACGCTCATTCACCAAGAGATTGCGGCAACGCCAGTGGTGGTAGCGGATGTGTGGGTGAAGGCCGGAGCCTTGGCAGAACCAGCGGAATGGGCGGGCATGGCGCACTTCCTCGAACACATGATTTTTAAGGGCACCGACCATCTGCCCCCCGGAGTTTTTGACTACACCATCGAAACCCAGGGCGGCATGACCAACGCCGCCACCAGCCACGACTACGCCCATTTTTTCATCACCATCGCCGCCGAGATGCTGCCCACCACGCTGCCCTACCTGGCGGAACTGCTGCTCCATGCGGCCATCCCCGCCGATGAGTTTGTGCGGGAGCGGCAGGTGGTGTTGGAGGAAATTCGCCAAGCCCAGGATGATCCCGACTGGCTGGGGTATCAGGCTATGGCAGAGCAGGTTTACCAGGGCCATCCCTACGGTCGTCCGGTGCTGGGCACGGCAGATATTTTACAGCGGCGATCCCCAGAGGAAATGCGCTGTTTCCACCAGGCCCACTACCAACCCCACAACATGGCCGTGGTGATTACGGGCGGGTTACCCCTAGAGTCCACGGTGGACATGGTGCGTCACGCCTTTCGGGCCTTCCCTAGTCCGCCCCCTTGTCCGGCGGCCACCACGGCCCCGCTGCCCCAGTTGCAGGGCGTCCACCGCGACAGGCTCACCCTGCCCCGCCTAGAGCAAGCCCGTTTGTCGATGGCCTGGATTGGCCCCGGCATTGAAGACCTGACCACCGCCTTTGGGCTTGACTTGATCTCGGCCCTGTTGGCCCAGGGGCGGAGTTCGCGACTGGTGCGAGAGTTGCGAGAGGAGCGCCAACTGGTGCAGGATGTGGCGGCTAGCTTTTCCCTCCAGCGGGATTGCAGCCTGTTTACCATCCAGGCTTGGCTAGAGGCGGATCAGGTGGATCGGGTGGAGGCGACCATTTGTGATCGCCTCAGTGAACTGGCCGCTAAACCCATCCCAGAGACCGAACTGGCTAGGGCCAAACGCCTCCTTTGCAACGATTACGCCTTTTCCACCGAAGCTCCCGGCCAAATTGCTGGCCTCTACGGCTACTACAGCACCATTGCTGCTGCCGACCGCTGCCTCACCTATGTGCCCACGGTGCAACACTACACCGAAGCCAACCTACGCCAGATTGTGGGCCAGTACCTCACCCCCCTGCGCTATGTGTCCACCATTCTGTGCCCCGCCTAGCCCCCTGAGGGCACCCTTTTATTAACCCGACCCCTACCCCCCAACTCTGCCTGTGACAGCTTCTCTTTTACACGCGCCCCGTCTCCACCGCACTGTTTTGGCCAATGGGCTGACGGTGTTAGCCCTAGAAAACCCCGTCGCGGACATCATCTCAGCCCGAATCTTCCTTCGGGCTGGGAGTGCCTTGGAAACCCCAGCCACCGCTGGCCTGGTCAGTTTTTTGATGGGGCTGATCACCAAAGGTACCGACCGCTTGTCTTCCATGGCCATTGCGGAGGCGGTGGAATCCGTGGGGGCCAGCCTCAGCACCGATTCCGCCGCCGACTACAGCGTCATTAGCCTCAAAACCGTCGCCGCCGACTTTGAGGACATCTTTACCCTGGCCACCGATCTGCTGCGCCGCCCCAGCTTTCCCCCGGCGGAAATTGACCTAGAGCAACGGCTCACCCTCCAGCAGATTCGATCCATGCAGGAGCAGCCCTTCACCGTCGCCTTCAACGAACTGCGGCAGGCGATGTATGGCGATCATCCCTACGCCCTCTCCAGCATTGGCACCGAGACCAGCGTCACCGCCTTCACCCAGGCGCAACTGCTCGACTTCCATCACCAGCACGCTCGGCCCGACAATGTGGTGGTCACAGTGGTAGGCCGCATCAGCCCCGAAGCCGCCGTGGCCCAGGTGGAGCGCACCCTAGGCGATTGGCCCCAGCCCCCCAGTTCGCCTCCCTCCCTACAGTTTCCCACTGTCAACCCAGTCAGCGACTGTTTCCCCATCTGCCAAGACACCAATCAGGCCATTGTGATGGTGGGTTATGGCGGTGCCCCCGTGCAGCATCCCGCCTATGCCGCCCTGAAACTGATTAATACTTACCTGGGCAACGGTCTCTCTAGCCGCCTGTTTGTGGAACTGCGGGAAAAGCGAGGTCTCGCCTACGATGTTTCGGCCTTCTACCCCACCCGCCTGGGCCAGTCGCAGTTTGTGGCCTATATCGGCACCGCCCCCGACAATGCCGCCATCGCCCTAGAGGGGCTGCGGTTTGAGGTGGAACGCCTGCGCGATACCCTACTCACCGACGACGAACTGCAAGCCGCGAAGAATAAACTCCTCGGCCAATACGCCCTGGGCAAGCAAACCAACGCCCAACTGGCTCAACTGTTGGGCTGGTACGAAATCCTCGGCCTTGGTCTGGAGTTCGATCACCAGTTCCCCGACCTCGTGAATGCCGTCACCGCCCTCGACATTGAAGCCGTCGCCCAAGCCTTTTTCCGCGATCCTACCCTGGTTCTCCTGGGGCCAGATTCCGCCATCACTCCCCTCGCCCAGGCCCAAACGGCCTCCTAGGGTGGAGATAGGGTGATCCCCTGCGGTGGGGCACCCCTGATCAAACCTTGGCGGGTTAAAACCTGACGAGGCAAAACCTTGGCGGGTCAAAATCTGAGAGGTCAAAACCTGAACTGAAACGGTTTGTTACACTAAGTAAATCGCTGCTCATCCGGCGTTTTTCTTAGCCTGTAAGGATAAATTGGCATGACGGTTGCACCCTCACTCACCCCGCTGCTGAAGACCAACGACCTGCTTTCTAGGGAATACGGGGCCACCCGAAACCGCTTCGACCTCTCCTGGGAACCCACCCTAGCGGCACTGCTGGGCCTGGGACGGTCGGCGGGGGCCGATTTTGTGGAGTTTTTCCTAGAGCGCAGCAACTACATTAGCTGTCAGGCCGAAGACGACGCGATTACCAGTATTTCGCCGCGCATCATCACCGGGGCTGGGGTGCGGGTGTTTTTGGGTAAGGCCGATTGCTACGTCAGCACCAATGACCTGAGTTTTCAGGGGTTGAAGTCCGCCCTAGATAAGGCCCTGGGCATCATGGGCCTAATCCTGCCGGGGCCAGCGGCGAATATTTCCGAAATTAACCTCGAACTGCTGCGCGACTACGCCAGCGCCCGCTCCAAGGATGAGTGGCTGAGCAACTGTAGCTCTATGCAGGAAATGGGTGACGTGCTGCTGGCCGCCAATGACGCCCTGGCCAAAAACGCCAGCCATGTGCAGTCGCGCCGCGCCGTCTACTTCCGCGACTGGCAGGAAGTCCTGGTGGCCGCCAGCGATGGCACCTTTGCCCGCGACATTCGCCTCACCCAGTCCGTCGGTTACAACCTGCTCTGTGCCGATGGCGAACACCGTTCCTCCATTGGCCAGCGGGCGGGCGACACCAGCAACCCCGCCTTTTTGCGCGAGTGGGACTACGAAACCGTGGCCCAATCCGTGGGCGAATCCGCTGGAAAGATGCTCTACGCCGACTATGTCGAGTCCGGCAGCTATCCGGTGATTATGGCCAACCAGTTCGGGGGCGTGATCTTCCACGAAGCCTGCGGCCACCTGCTCGAAACCACCCAGATCGAGCGGGGCACCACCCCCTTCATCGACAAAAAAGGCGAGAAAATCGCCCACGAAAACCTCACGGCCTGGGATGAGGGACTTTCCCCCGACGCCTTTGGCACCATCGACATGGACGACGAAGGGATGCCCGCCCAGCGCACCCTGCTGATCGAAAACGGCATTCTGCGGAACTTCCTCTCCGACCGAGCTGGCTCCATGCGGACGGGCCACCCCCGCACGGGCAGCGGTCGCCGCCAGGGCTACACCTACGCCGCCGCCTCCCGGATGCGGAACACCTACATCGCCCCTGGGGACTACTCCTTGGATGAGCTATTCGCCTCCGTGGACAAAGGCATCTACTGCAAAAAGATGGGCGGCGGCAGCGTTGGGGCCACGGGCCAATTCAACTTCGGCGTGGATGAAGCCTACCTGATCGAAAACGGCAAAATCACCAAACCCCTCAAAGGAGCCACCCTGATCGGCGAAGCCACCGAGATCATGAACAAAATCTCCATGTGCTCCAACGACCTCGGCCTCGCGGCAGGCTTCTGCGGCTCCATCAGCGGCAGCGTCTACGTCACCGTCGGCCAACCCCACCTCAAAGTAGACTCCATCACCGTCGGAGGCCGCTAGCGCGATTGGTTGTTGGTTATTGGTGATTCGTAGGATCAGTCGATCACCAATGTCAGATCACAAATGGCCTCTTTTGCCGCGATCTAAACCTCACCCTAAATCCCTCTCCCTTGGGGCGAGGGACTTTGAGGAAATAAAGCTTCCGGCTCCCCTCTCCTCGTAGGAGAGGGGTTGGGGGTGAGGTCTTACGAGTGCTTCGCCTAACCGCATCCTACGGCACCTAATTTCCTTCTACTGAACGCTTAATCCAGATCAACGGTGGGCAGTGCCCACACTACTCCCTTCAACCTTCACTCATAAACTATGCCGACCATCCAAGACATTGCCGCCTACGCCGAAGCCAGCGCCCAAAAGCTGGGCATCACCAAGTACGACGTTTACGGGTCTTCCGTAGACGAAACCAGCGTCCAAGTGGATAAGGGCGACCCCAAACAGGTGAAAGCCTCCAACCGTTCCAGCGTCATTGTGCGGGTGTGGAACGACCAGGGCAAAGTGGGCGTTACCTCCACCAGCGACGTAGACCCCATGGGCATGGATTTGGCCCTCGAAAGCGCCCGTGATGCCAGCGCCTTTGGCGTCGCCGACCACATCCCCGACTTCAGCCCCGAAGCCACGGCCCCCACCGCCGAGGTCGATCTACCCCCCGTAGACCCTGCCCCCGTGGGCGAGTTGATCCAACAACTGGTGGCCCTAGAAAAGCAGCTCTTAGAGGCCCATCCCGCCATTGCCAGCGTGCCCTACAACGGCCTTGCCCAGCGCAGCATCGACCGCTTTTACCTCAACAGCGCCGGAGCCTTGCGCCAAGAAGCTCGCTCCTACGCCTCGGTCTACCTCTACAGCAAAACCGAACAGGAAGGCCGCAAACCCCGCTCTGCCGGAGCGGTGCGAGTAAACCGAGGTCTGCCGCTGCTGGATTTGGAGGGCTGCCTGAAGGAAGCCGCTGATAAGACCATCAGCCACCTGAACTACGACAAAATCGCCACGGGCAAGTACCGGGTGGTGTTTTCCGGGGAAGCCTTTTTGAGCTTGTTGGGGGCTTTCTCCAACATGTACAACGCCCAGAGCATTTTGGATCACCGCAGCCTGTCCACGCCGGACTCCCTCGGTAGCGTGGTGGCCTCCGACCTGCTCTCGGTCTACGACGATGCCCTCCACCCCGAAAACATCAGTGCCGAAACCTTCGATGGCGAAGGCACCCCCACCCGTCGCGTCCCCATCATCGAAAAGGGCGTGCTCACCCACTTCCTCCACAGCGCAGGCACCGCCAAACGCATGGGCGCATCCCCCACGGGCCACGCCAGCATTGGCGCGAAGGTCTCCGTTGGCCCCAGCTACTACCACGTCCTACCGGGGACAGAAGCGAAGGGCGAGTTTTCCCTAGACAACGCCAGCAACGTCATCCTCATCGATGACCTGCAAGCCCTCCATGCCGGGGTCAATTCCCTACAAGGCTCCTTCTCTCTACCCTTCGATGGCTGGCTGATTAACCAGGGCGAACGGGTCAGTGTGGAATCCGCCACCGTGGCCGGAGATTTCCGCGACCTGCTGAAGGCGATCATCCATGTGGAACCCCACGTTGAGATCACCCCCGGCGGTCTTTGCCCCCGCATTTGGGTGGATTCGCTCTCCATCACCGGAGAACAGTAGGACGGGTTAATGGGGGTGCGTAGCGTAGGGTGCATTCGCGGCTTCAACCTGCTCGGCTGATGTTGGATCAGCCCCTTGGCTGCAATGCACCGCTTACCCGTCGCGAATGTCTCGGTATATGGCCTTGGTGCATTGCTTCGCATTGCTTCGCGTTGGCGGTAGCCTCGCCTTGACGTTATGCACCCTACGGCTCTACGGAACGGATGGAGGCATGGGTATCGCTGCATTCCCCCCAGCGAGATACCATAGGACGCATGAGCGAAGACCTAATCCAAGACATCATTCGGCGACTGGTGGCGACCTTTCAGCCAGAGCAGGTAATTTTGTTTGGCTCCCATGCCTGGGGAACCCCCACCCCAGATAGCGATATTGACTTAATGGTGCTGGTGTCCGACAGCGACCTTTCTCCCTACCAGCGTGCTGTCTTGGGGCATCGTTGCCTGAGTGGGCTGGGTATTGCCAAGGATATTATCGTGAGAACCCGTGCAGAATTTGATTTCTGGAAAGAAGCCCCAGCCTCCCTAGAGTACAAAGTGGCTCACCAAGGAAACGTGCTGTATGACCGACGCCAAGACCCAACTAGTGCAGAGTTGGCTAACCAAGGCACAGCATGATTTGGTATCGGCGCGGGTACTTTCTACAGCCCATCCACCACTGTTAGACACAGCAATTTACCACTGTCAACAAGCCGCAGAAAAAGCCGTCAAAGGATATTTAGCCTTTTGTGACCACGACATTCCTCGCACCCACGATATTGAGCTATTGCTGCAAGCAGCAACGGCCTACAATCCCGATTTCTTCCCATGGACGGATACGGGGTCAGAACTAACTCCCTATGCCCAGATATACCGATACCCTGGGCTGCTTCAAGTGCCGAGTCAGCAAGAATTTGAACAAGCATTGGCCCTAGCCGAGAGCCTATGTGACTTCGTTCTTGCTGTGCTGCCCATCGAGATGAGGCCATGACAAGAATTATCCAGGTAGAATGAGGTCGGCTGAGTTTAACCCGAACTCAGGTTAGATTATCCCCAGGAGTAGGTCTCGACCTGCTAGGACGGGGTTGCGTTACCGTGGGCCAAGTTTGGGCGAACGGGTCAGCGTGGAATCTGCCACCGTGGCCGGAGACTTCCGCGACCTGCTGAAGGCGATCATCCACGTCGAACCCCACGTTGAGATCACTCCCGGCGGTCTTTGCCCCCGCATTTGGGTCGATTCTCTCTCCATCACCGGAGAACAGTAACTTAACGCTGGGGTAACCTCCCATGATTGCTCAACCACAGGCCAAACTGTGCACCGCTGACGAGTACCTCGCCCTTGAGCTAGCGTCAGCGGAACGCCATGAATACCGCAATGGAGAGGTTATCCCAATGACTGGGGGAACGCCGGGGCACAACCGCATCAGCGGCAACCTGTATATTGCCCTCAGCTTGGGCTTGAAGGGGCAAGCCTACGAAGTGTTTTATGCCGATCAGCGCCTTTGGATACCAGATAAAAACCTCTACACCTACCCTGATGTGATGGTTTTACCGAAACCCCTAACCCTCCAGGAAGGTCGCAAAGATACGGTGATTAATCCCTGTTTTGTGGCGGAAGTACTGTCAAAATCCACGCAAAATTATGATCGCGGCGAGAAGTTTGTCGCCTATCGTAGTATTCCTACCTTTCGAGAATATTTGCTAATTGACCAAGCTCAAATTCATGTGGAACATCACGTTAAAACTGCCGCCCACCAATGGCTTTTTTCAGAATATGACGACCCATCTATCACCCTGTCTCTAGATACCTTTGATCTACAACTCCAGATTGCCGACCTATACGAGAACATTAACTTTTTCACCGAGTAAGCCAACCCTTTGAGGAGAAACACGATAAAAGTGTGCTCCCCCAGATCCCAGGTTTCTTTGGCGGTTTGGCGATCAATTATTGGTCACAGCGGGGTAGAACCCTGGGATCTTAGCCCGTGGCGGATGGGGGCAATATGATCAATACAGATTGGCTACCTTAGGATATGCGGTCAATTACTGGATCGTCCTTGGGTGGATGACGGTTTACAGCTAGATCGGCTTCACGAATGAGTTGAATGCGCTCTCGGTTGAGTTTGAGAACGTCAATCGTGGCTCTACCCGTAGCAGATTGACCCAGAATGGTGAGTTTATCTGCCGACCAGATGAAATGATCAGCCCAAGCTTGACTTCTAGGATTAAAAAGATCCGTCATCTGTTGAGTTTCTGGATCAATAGCCGCTTGGCGATTGGATTTATACCGATTGCAGTGAAAGCAAGCCAGTGCAAGATTTTCTAAACTCTCTGAACCGCCCTGCTTGATCGGTATGACGTGATCGATAGTGAACTGAACGTACTGCCACTTTTCACTGGTGTGGCAATATTCACAGAGATAGTTGGCTCTCTGACGAACTTGATCTTGTAATTCGGGGGAGAACTTGCGTCCAGGCATTATTCAGACTTGGCGCTAGGGGAGGCAAGATACAGGTTGCGAATGGTGCGGTTGACGAATCCGAGATAGTCGTCAATTTCTTCGTAGCGATCAAACTCGGTGATTTCCTCTGGGGTGAGGGTTTCTTCGGCTTGTTTTTGCAGCAAGGTTTCAATGCGATTCTGAATCGTTTGGGATGCCCTAAAGATGGGGATTCCCTCTTCAACCACAATGCTGACAGCCCCCTCGATGGAGAGGGACGCCGGAAGACTTTGTAAGGATGGTGGAACCAGAATGGTCATGGCTATTCTCCTAGTGATTTCCTTTTTAGCCTAGATCCCAGGGTTCTACCCTGCTGTGACCGATAATTTATCGCCAAAACGCCAAAGAACCCTGGGATCTTAGCCCAATGAGAAGAAACATGATGAAAGTGCGCTTGCTGATAGTGCCTTTTCGGGTAAGCTGCGCTTAAATTAAGGACAACCCACGCCAGAACACTCCCCTTGAGCCAAGGCAAGTACCACGGCAAACCCCTCAGCGCCACGGAAGTCACCCGCCTCTACGATGCCGGAGAGCGAGACTTTCGGGGCGCTATTTTGCGCGGCAACACCTTTCACAAAGCCAACCTCTCCGGGGCCGATTTCAGCGGGGCCGATATTTGCAGCGCCCGATTTGTAGATGCCACCCTGAAAAATACCAACTTTAGCCATGCCAAAGCTGGATTGCAGCGGCGGTGGGTTTTAGTACAGTTCCTGTTGATTATTTTGATCGCAGGGTTAGCCGGGTTTTTGCAGGGGTATACAGGCTGGTGGATAGCCTATTACTTCACCACTGGTAATACCACTGATTTAGTCACTGGGATTATCGGCTTAGCGTTGGTGGCGGTTACCTTTACTGCCATCGCCCGTCAAGGCTTTACGATTAGAACACTAGGGAGCGTCGCTTTCGCTTTCGCTTTCGCTTTCGCTTTCGCTTTCGCTTTCGCTGTCGCTGGCGCTTTCGCTGTCGCTGGCGCTTTCGCTTTCGCTGTCGCTGGCGCTTTCGCTGGCGCTTTCGCTTTCGCTTTCGCTTTCGCTTTCGCTTTCGCTTTCGCTGTCGCTGTCGCTGTCGCTTTCGCTTTCGCTTTCGCTTTCGCTGGCGCTGGCGCTTTCGCTTTCGCTGGCGCTGGCGCTGGCGCTTTCGCTTTCGCTGTCGTAAGCTTATTGCTTTCTATCTATATTAAAAAAAGAATCTATAGAAAAGACCCGAATTTCGAGAATCTTCGCATCATTGGTCTTGCCTTTGCGGCCCTGGGCGGCACCAGTTTTAGCGGCACAAACCTGTCTGGGGCCACCTTTGCCCAGGCCACCCTAAAAAATAGTAATTTTGCCGATTCTAGGCAGCACTCTACTATTTTGTCCCGTGTGCGCTGGCACGGTGCCCAACAGCTAGATCGCGCCCGTTTGGGTATGGCCAACCTGCAAGATCCCCGTGTACTAAAACTGCTGACAACCCTAGATGGCATTGATCAAGACTTCTCCAATGCCGACCTGCGCGGAGCCAACCTGGCCGGGGCCGAGTTAGGGCAGGCCAATTTGCGAGGGGTCAACCTCAACGGGGCTTTACTGAAAGAGGCCAACCTACATAAAGCCAACCTCACGGAGGCCAACTGCATCGCCGCCGACTTCACCGCTGCCCACCTCACAGGCGCTTGCCTAGAAGCCTGGAACATCGACAGCACCACCACTTTGCAAAACATCGATTGCCAACACGTCTTTCTGCGCGAAAAGCCCGACGCACGGGGCGACCGAGAACGGCGACCCCACAACCCCAACAAAGACTTTCAACCGGGCGACTTTGAAAAACTCTTCAAAGAAATGATCGACACCGTGCAATTGTTAATTCGCAACGGCATCAATCCCGATTCGTTCAAAGCCGCCTTTCAGAGTATCATCCAAGCCCATCCCGGAATTACCACCGACTCCATCCAAAGCTTTGAGCGGCAAGGGGATGATATTCTACTCACCCTCAAAGTCCCTGAAGGAACCAACAAAGCCGACGTTGAACGCACCTGGGATGAGGTCTATGAAGCTCGCCTTGCCGCTGCCACCGCTGCCGCCCAACTCGAAGCCGAAAAGCGTCGAGGGGATGATATTAAAGAAGTTTCCCTTGGTTTCAGTCGATTTTTATCCAGCTTTCAAATCAACAACATGAACAACCCTATCAACACTGGCGACGGTAGTTTCTATGCTGGAGGTGACGTAAACCTCACGGGCAGCACCCTAAATTTAGGCACCATCAGCGGCCAAGTAAGCAACCAAATCAACCAAATTCCAGCCCCTATCGTTGCCGATCAACCCAGCCTAAAAGACATCCTTACCCAGTTGCAAACCGCCGTAGAAACCGATGGTGAACTCAGCGACGAGGAAAAAGCCGAAGCCCTGCAAGCGGTCGGGCGCATTGCCACCGCAGGGGCCGAACCCAACCCCGATGCCAAAGCCAAAGGCATCGTAAAACGCGCCACCGATACCCTCAAAGGTTTGGCCGAAAGCCTCACAGATGCCTCAAAACTAGCGGAAGCCTGTAAGACCTTACTGCCCACCATCCTCAGCCTATTTGCGCTGATTTAGTACCCATTTCATGTCGATGATGCCCAAGCCTTCCAACACCTCCAACTCATCGCCCAGCCTAGATCTTGACCTTGCTTCTTTGATCTCGAATTGCTGCTTAGCAGAGGTGGATACCGTGTTGGCCGATGGCTGTCCAGAATCTCCTATCCACTAAACTGAGACATATCCTTAGCACAAGCGAGGTTTCCATGATGCCAGAAGCCGCTTTTCAAGTGAATGCGTTTTGGGATAGCGAGACAGCGGTCTGGGTTGCCACCAGCGAGACTGTCCCTGGACTGGCGACTGAAGCCACATCCTTCGACGAGTTACAGCACAAACTTCGTCATCTGATTCCAGAGTTGTTGGTGCTCAATCAGGTGATTGCAGGGGACTACAAAGGCCCGATTTCCTTTGAATTAGTGACCCATACCCAAGAAACCGTTGAGGTTGCCTAGGGCATGGCCAAATCCTTAACGCCCAAATTGAAAAAGATTCGGATGGAGTCAGGCTGCTACTTTGAGAGACCTGGAAAGGGTGATCATGACATTTGGTATAGCCCAATCACCCAAAGACGATTTGTTGTGGATAGCGCCATCAAGTCACACCATACTGCGAATGCCGTGTTGAAGCAGGCTGGTTTACCCAAGCAATTTTAGAGATTAGGTTAGATTATCTGGAATTGTAGTCCCAGGGTCAGATCTCGACCTGCTAGGACGGGGTTGCGTTACCGTGGGTCAGGTTTGGGCGAACGGGTCAGCGTGGAATCCGCCACCGTGGCCGGAGATTTTCGCGACCTGCTGAAGGCGGTTATCCACGTCGAACCCCTGGTTGAGATCACCCCCGGTGGTCTTTGCCCCCGCCTTTGGGTCGATTCTCTCTCCATTACCGGAGAACAGTAACTTAACGCTGGGGTAACCGGTCGCGATCATGGGAGACCTGCACCACATCGAGCCATGGGCGGGACTCAACACCATCGTCATGGTGAAGCGGGTGCGACACCTCTGGAACAAGATCACTCAGGAAACGATGGTTTATCTCACGTCGTTACCCTGTGATGCCGCCGTCATGGGTCGGGCCATTCGCACCCATTGGGGGCATCGAAAATCAACTCCACTGGGTGCTTGATGTCACCTGGGGGGAGGACAAGTCTCGGATTCGACGGGGCCACGGGGGCGAGAATATGGCGCTCCTACGACGGTTGGCCATCAGTGTCCTGAACCAGGAAACCTCAAAGAAACGAAGTCTCAAGCAGAAGGCAAAGCGGGCCTCGATGAGTCCTGACTACATGCTCACTGTCCTTGCCGCAGGTCTGGCAACGGAGCACATTTTCTCGATGATTTTCTTGCGCTTACCCTGGCAAACTAGGTGGCATCTAGCTTGCAGCCCTAGAGCTTGATAAGCTAATCACAACCCCGGTACTGTGCCCTGCGGTGGCGGATCGTCTACCCTTAGAGCGATACCGAGGTCGCCCCAGAAGCCTTGGTCATTCGCTAACTCGTTGCCCTTTAGCTCCGAACCCATTGGCCAAAAAGTCTGCTATCCGCCCCACCACCACGCTAACAACCATGGCAAAATCTCAGCCCTCCGAAACCGTCCCCAAGGCCATGGCAGCGAAGTTCGATAGCATTGTGGAACTGACCGACCAATTTGCCCAGCAGCATCTCAATGACGAGTATGCCCAACTGATGCGCCAAGCCACGGCGGCCCTCTGTCGAAAGCGGCCTTCTCCCCTCGACAAAGGACAGGCGAAATCCTGGGCCTGTGGCATCGCTCACGCGGTGGGGATGGTCAATTTTCTGTTCGACAGTTCTCAAACGCCCCATATCAGCGCCAAAAGCCTCTATGGCTGGTTTGGGGTGGCGGAAAGCACTGGGCAAGGGAAGTCCAAGACGGTGCGCGACGCCCTAAAGATGCGGCAGCTCGACCCCGCGTGGTGCTTGCCCAGCCGGATGGAGGATAATCCGCTGATTTGGATGTTGTCGGTAAATGGGCTGCTCATGGATATCCGACGGGCACCGCTGGGGGCGCAGATAGAAGCCTATGCCAAGGGACTGATCCCCTATATCCCAGGGCACAAGGAGGATAGCGATACCATTGTGGCGTTGCTTGGAGGGGGAGCCGCACCAGCCGACCTAGACCCAGACCGCCCACCCCAAGCCGCCAAAGCTACCCCCCCGCCCCCCGATGCTGATGCCCTACAAGCGCTGTATGTCTTAGAGGTCGCGATAATAGACGGCCCCATTACTGAGGCGTTTGCGCGGAAAAACCCGTCCATCATCCGCACCATTGAGATTCGGGGCGATCAGACCCTCGCCGATCTGCATCGAGTGATCTTCAAAGCCTTTAACCGCGAAGAAGAACACCTCTATGAGTTTCAGTTGAAAGGGGCTGGCCCCAACGATCCGAACGCCAAACGCTATGGGCTGACGGTGGCGATGTCCGATGAGTTGACGGGAGATGTGGCCAAGACCCCCATCGGGACGTTGAGCTTGGTTGCAGAGGAGTCCTTTGGCTACTGGTTTGATTTCGGCGATGATTGGTGGCACCAAGTTGATGTGTTGGAGATTACCCAACCCAAGGCCAAGGTCAAATACCCACGCATTACCAACCGCGTTGGAGCCAGCCCCCCTCAATACGCTGATTTCTAAGGCCGGGAAACGCAGACAATTTAATCCAGCGGACTTTTCACCCCCCGCCCACCCCGATTCAGCACATGGGTGTAAATCATCGTGGTCTTCACATCCTTGTGCCCCAACAACTCCTGCACCGTGCGAATGTCGTAGCCGTTTTGCAGCAGATGGGTGGCAAAGCTATGGCGGAAGGTGTGACAACCCACTCGCTTTTGAATTCCTGCACAGCGCACCGCTTGCTTCACGGCCTTTTGCAATCCGCTTTCATGCAAGTGGTAGCGCACCACCGTTCCACTGCGCGGATCTTGGCAGCGTGTCGAAGCCGGAAACACAAACTGCCAGTGCCATTGGCGGTTCGCATTAGGATACTTTCGGGCCAAGGCAAAGGGTAAAACGGTTGCCCCATAGCCCTGCTCCAAATCTTGCTGATGGAGTCGCTGCACCCCCTGAAGGTGCTCCTGTAAAGGCTCCACCAAACTGACCGGAAGCATGGTTACACGGCTGTCATGTCCCTTAGCGTCCCGCACCACAATTTGATACTGGGGAAAATCCAAATCCTTCACCCGTAGCTGCATCGCCTCTCGCAGGCGCAGCCCACTACCATAGAGCGTCTGCACAATCAGCCGATGCACCCCAGTCATATGCAGAATCACCGAGCGCACCTCATCCTTGGTCAAAACCGTTGGCAGTTTCCGCGATGGCTTGGCCCGCACCGCATCAATCCGAGCATCCAAGGGCAGAAACAGAACTTCTCGATACAAAAATAACAACGCGCTTAACGCCTGATTCTGCGTAGAGGCCGCGACATGCTCCTGAACCGCCAGATGGGTCAGAAACACCTCTATCTCCGGCACCCCCATTTGATTCGGGTGGCGCTTGTTGTGAAACAGGATATACCGCCGAATCCATTGCACGTAGGTCTGCTCTGTGCGGTAAGAGTAGTGCTTCAGGCGAATGGCATCCCGCACTTGGTCAAGCAGGCGTTTGGGTGGAGGAGTCGATGCATCCATAGGTAAGCCCGTACTATTTCTAAGGAAATCTTAAGTTACCAGGCTCCCAGGGCGTCGGGTGTTTATACTGAAACTTTCCACCTAAGATCCCATATTCGGCATTTAGGCTGAAATTTTTCCACCTAAGATCCCTCTAGGGGTATTTAGGCGGACAGATTTCCACCTAAGATCCCGTATAAGGGTATTAGGCGGAAAATTTCCCTCTAATAAAGAGTTAGCTGTCTGTCGTTGGTTCAAGGCCGTCCTTCCTGAAAGACTATTGATGAGGGGCAACCTTTAGCAATAGTCCAGACACTTTCTGGATAAGCGCTAAAATCCTTGATTTCTCGTTGACCAGACTACTGCAAAAGATGTCTTGAACCCGCATTCTACCGTTGGCCGTCAAAAACTGTCCGGAGTGTTACCTTGGGTCAGCGAAGGTTGGGGCAGTTGGGGGGCTCAGAGGTGTAGTGTAACGTCGGAGGGCTGGGGTAGCAGGATGCTGATTCGTTGGGCGACAACCGCCCCGAACCGTTAGACCACAGCAAGCATCTACTTGTGGACACTCATAGCGGTTTGGGGCATCTTAGACTTATGTGTTAATCAGTTATCGTTGGAATGGGGTAACTAGAGAATGAGTAGTTCAGCTTATGAAGGGTTTAGCGAAGAGAGTTTTTTTGATCGTGTTGAAGCTCAGTTCATCAAGAAAGTTCCTGATTTATCTCAAACCCTTAATATTGCGGTTATTGGTAAGGTCAGTGCTGGAAAAAGTTCTCTAATCAATGCTTTGCTCAAGTTAAGTCGGAAGCAAGCGTTAGAAATTGCCAAAGTAGGTGCAACATCGGGCATAACTACTGACTTAATGATACTCAAGTTAGATGAAAAAGTTCATCTAATCGATTCCCCTGGATTGGATGATGTTCGTGCTGAGAATAGTGAGCTTACCAGAAAATTTTTGAAGCACATAGATATTGGCATCTTTGTAGTAACTGGTTCCTCAGATTCCTCACAGAAGAAAAATCTAGATGACTTACGTCAACATTGTGATGCTATTTTTGTTGTCCTGAATAAAATTGATGAGTGGGATGACTTAGATCCATCGGTCTTAGAAGACATTACTCGACAGTGGGAGACTGATCTGGGAGTAGATAGAATATATCCGACTTGTGCAAAGGGTTACGATCCTAAAAGCCGTCTCCCCACGATGGATATCAGAGGTGTCTCACAACTTCGTAATGACATTGGGAGCTTTCTTGAAAAAAAGGGTAAAGACTTATTATTAGCTAGACACATGGCCCAGAAACAGTCTCATGCTGTCAAAATTATTGCGGTAGCTTTAACTGCGGTAGCTGGAGAGGCCTTTATACCTGGCAGTGCTGTTTATATTACAGCTACGCAAGGAGCCGCAATTGCATCTCTGTCTTATCTTTATACGGGCCAAATTCTATCCGCTGAATCAACTCTTAGCATTTTACCTAAGTTCATCGCTGAGACGGCAGGCTCTAATCTTTTTCTATTTGTAAAATCTTTCTTGCCTCCAACAGGAGTTGTCGATGTAGCTGCTGCTGGAGTAGCAGTTGTTATTACGTTAGCGTTGCTTGCAACAGTTAATTATCTACTTTCTAATGGAGAGGAGTTAGAGCAAGAAGAACTTTTGCGCTCAAAATTTAGAACATATCATCAACAGGCAAAAGATACTTTGAAAGAGCTAGCATTAACTGACGTTCGAGATCTGCCTAGTTGGACAAAGCTTGTAAATAAGTTTCTTGGTAGTCACTAATAGTTGACATTTTTAGTTAATTAGACCTTCCCCTGGATTTGATGATTTGAGTAAATCATTCCACCAGTATTTTTTTGGACAAAGTAATGAAAATCATGCCTAAGCGATATCAACCCCAAGACTTATTTGAAATCGTAGCAGATACCGTTATTAGCATAAGAACTAAGGATGGTTCTGGTAGTGGCGTTGTCATTCACAAGAGCGGCATCGCTGTTACAAATAGGCATGTAGTTGAAACCAATTCTAAAGCTTTGGTTGGATTGAGAAATGGTGATAAGTTTATAGGTAGGGTTATTCGTTCTTATTCAGATATTGACTTGGCCTTCATCAAATTTGATCTTGCTAAGTCTTCACTTCTCAGTTCTTCTCTGATTTTCTCCGGAAAAGACTTCAATCCCTGTTGCCAGCGAAACCTTAAGGTTGGAGAGTCTGTGTTTGCCATTGGCCATCCAATGGGACTCGACTATACTCTGACTCAGGGTATCATTAGCTCTATAGAACGTACAATCAATGCTGCTAAATTTATTCAAATAGATGTTTCTATTAATCCTGGGAATAGCGGCGGTGCCCTTTACACAGCTTATGGAGAATTGGCTGGTATCAATACGATGGGTTACGTCAATTCAGAACATCTAAATTTCGCCATCCCAATTAATGAAGTAGTCAAACGATATTCTACTTGGCTTGAAGAAGAAGTTAAAGGCTCTACCCATTACTGTACAGTATGTGGCTTCACATCGATAGACAAAAAGTACTGTGAGAACTGCGGTACTTCCCTCACAAAGGACTCTAGTGAGGAAGATGACTTCTTAAGCAAATCAGACCTTGCGGAAGACTTAAAGATGAGTGTGAAAAGTGATACTTTGGTGACATGTAAAGCTTGCGGGCTGACTGCCTGACACATCTTTATGCCGCCTCCCAGGGGGGCAATTGACATCGTATGGACTGGATCCTAGAGAACCAGATGCGGTCATAGTACTGGTCTTCGGCGTTTTTAGAGGCAAAGCAGGGTTCAGGGTCAACGGTGAGCAGGGGGATGGGTTGGAGCAACGGACGCCCTTTGTTGACGGCACCCTTGAGCCAGCGGAGG